>DASVQA010000116.1:0-28818 GCA_036389375.1 Pyrinomonadaceae bacterium
GTAACCGTCTCGTCGTTGAATTGCACTGGGCTGTGAGTGCGCCGCATTTCGCGCGCCCGTTTGCGGCCGACGAACTGTGGACGCGCCGCGAACCCGCGCAACTGGCCGAGACGCGGATCGAACGACCGGCGGCGGAAGACATGCTGCTCGCGCTCTGCGTTCACGGCGCGAAACATCTGTGGGAACGGCTCGCGTGGCTCTGCGACATTGCCGGTCTGATCGAACAGCACGGGCGCGCGCTCAAGTGGGCCGAACTCATCAACGCGGCGCGCGCGACGGGCAGCGAACGCATGCTCTTTCTCGGTCTGCGGCTCGCCGCCGATCTGCTCGGCGCGGAGTTGCCGCCAGCGGCACAGCAGGCGGTCGCGGCCGATCAGGCGGTTGCCAATTTGGCCACCGCCGTCCGGCGCGACCTGTTCACGCCCGAACTGACGCCGAGCGGACTCGGCGGCTACTTTCGTTTCCAACTCAGAGCGCGCCGCCGCCTGCGTGACAAACTCAACTATCTGCGCTTCGCCGTGACGCCCACCGAGGAAGACCTGGCAAAGCTGGCTGTGCCTGCGCCCTTTACGTTCGTCTATTATCTGCTCCGCCCCATGCGTATGCTGATTACGGGCGGCCCGCGCCATTTCCACTGAAGCGAAGCACAGTCCGACATTTGTTTAGCCTCCGCTTTGCTGCCTACGTGAAAGTGTGCTACTTTCAACACCACTCAACGATTCTCGACCGTACCCGGCGGGCTTGCGCAGTCAGAGAATCCCTGATAAGCAGCGCGCTCCATGTTCAGGGGCGGCGACGTGTCTTCAAGTCCCGGCAACTTTGCGCGCGTCTCTGTGGCATTAAGACGATAGCAACCATTTTTCAGTCGTGACATCGAAGGTAAAGCCCGTCAACGGGCGGTCGCCTGTTAGTTCAATAATAAAAGTCTGGAATCAATTGAAG
The DNA here is from genome assembly GCA_036389375.1 of Pyrinomonadaceae bacterium. Classification (GTDB taxonomy): domain Bacteria; phylum Acidobacteriota; class Blastocatellia; order Pyrinomonadales; family Pyrinomonadaceae; genus QHXQ01. The sequence continues at coordinate 943 of DASVQA010000116.1, forward strand.
AGGTAGGTTAGAATGCTGATGATGTTTTCAAGGTGGCGGTTGGTAATCCTGTCAGGGGTCTTAGTATCTATGATTGGGCCGGCGAGCGCTGTGGCGCAACGTCGGCGGGGCACACGCACTGCGCCGCCAACGCCGTCCGCTCAACCCGCACCGCCAGCGACCCCGGCACAGGCTAAGCCAAGCGCCACGCCCGCGCCAGCGCAGTCGAACCCGCCCGTCGCCACGCAAAAAACTGATGCGCCCCAGCCCGCGCGCGAAGCCGCCAAGAGCACGAAGGGCACGTGGCGTTTGAAGGTTGCCACGGCGCAACCGCGTCTGATCAGTCTGAAGGCCGACCACGCACGGGTTGAAGAGATCGCGGCGGAATTGGCCCGCAAACTCGATGTGCCGGTCTTGCTCAGCCCCGTGATGGAGAAGGCGCAGGTCACGTTGGAGTTTACGACCACGCCGCTCGAAGGCGCGTTGCGCATGATCGCGCCGCAGCCTTACATAGATTACGAGTTGAGCGGTAATACGGGCGGCCCCGGCAAGATCGTCGCCATCTATCTCTACGCTTTGAACGAGCCGCCGCCCTCGGATACGCAAGTGGTACGCGGCGATTCAGAAGCGATTCTGATCGAAGGGAACACGGAGGACGGGTTGGACGGCTCAGCCGAGCGCGACAAACAGGAAAAGAGCCTGACCGTTAAGGTTGACCGTAATCAGGTAACGGTGCGCGCACGCAAGCAGCCTTTGACGGCCGTGCTGTTTGAAATCGCCAACAAGGTTGACATTCCCTTCGAGATGAAATATGACTCTAGCGAACTTGTGGACGTAGACCTAAGTAATGCTTCGATGGAACAAGTGGTGCGCTCGCTTTCGCCAAACATCCGTTTGTACCAGCGCACTGATCTGCAAACGTATGAAACCAGGCCGCTGCGCATAGTTCTCGCGCCGCCAACCAGCACACAACAAACTACACGAATGTGAGGAGACGGAAGCCTTGAACACTCAGAATCTCAAACCTGTTAGCGAGCAGTTCACCGAGCAGAGCGAGCGCAGCGAACAGACGCATACGCAGCCCAGCAGCGAGAAGAAGCCATTTGTCGAGCCGGTCGTGTCCGTGCCCGTAGACGTGCTGGAAGCAACAACCTTCTTCCAATTGCCGACTATCGAGGCTTCAACCGTCTAACGTCCGTGCGCCCTCGTGGCCGCTCTTTTGTGTCCCCGAACGTGCGCGCATCATTTGTTCAAACAGTAGCTCCGAGCCATACGCTGACCAGCTATTACACGATAGCCGGTCGCCAACTACGCGTCGAAACCGAGGCGGGTTGGGTGGCTGAGTGGGTTGCCAGCTTTCTTAAGGGTTTTCTTTTTGTCCGAACGGCGGCTCCGGCTGAGTACGGGGCCGCCGTTACGCTTAGCATCAGACGCGCGGCGGCCCTGCCCGCCATCCCGCCGGAACTGCAAACCTTTGCGATCAATCACGGCGTCTGTCACACGGACGGGGCCCGTTTTTTTCTCGCCGTCGAAGAGTCGCTGGTCGTAATTGCCGAGCCGACGGCCCGTCGCGTTGAGGTCTGGTTCGGCGAGTCGCCGCACGCCCGCGAGCCCGTCGCGCTGGTCAACGTCTTCTCCTACGGCATGCAAGCGGCGCTCAGACGCGCGGGCGTCTTCGACCTGCACGCGGGCGGCGTGCTCGATCCGGTGACGGGCGCGGGCGCACTGTTCGTCGGCTCACCCGGCAGCGGCAAAAGCACGCTGACCGTGAAGCTCGCGGCGCACGGCTGGCGCTATCTGTCCGATGATATGGTCGTCTTGTTGGAGACGCCGGCCGGGCTTGAGATAGAGGGCTTGCGGCGTCTGTTCGCGGTCTCTGCGCCGACACTGGCGGGCCACGATCTGCCCCGCCTCGATGAAGCACTCGGCACGCCGGTCGCATCTGATCCAAGTAAACGCAAACTGCAACCTGACATCGTCTTCCCTGAAGGGCGCGTGCATCGCTGCCGGCCCCGCGCGCTCTTTTTTCCACAGGTCACAGGCGCGGCCGAGACGCGCATCAACCCCATTTCGGCGCGCGATGCCATGCAGCAACTCGTGCGCTTCTGTCCATGGGCGACTTACGATCCGCACGCAGCGCCGGCCTATCTCGGTATGCTTGGGCGGCTTGCTAATCAATGTCGCGCTTATGAATTGCGGGCGGGGCGCGACCTGTTAGCGGAGCCGGCGCGCGCGGCCCAGTTGCTTGCGCCCTACATGAAAGAGTAGAGTCCTGCCGTGTCGTTAACAACACAGCCAACTCAACGCGGACTTGATCCGGTCAGGCTCACTATCGAGTTGACCAACATCTGCAACCTGCATTGCAGCTACTGCATGCGGGATGAAGACGCGCTCTACGAAACCAAAGCAAACTACTTTCCCGCCGACTTGCTGGGGCGCATCATCCGCGCCGCGCGCGACGCTTACCAGATCGATTACGTCACCTTCACGGGCGGCGAGGTGACGCTACATCCGCGCTTCGCCGAGATCGCGGCGACGGTTGCGGCCGAAAAGATTCAGTTCAGCTTCGTCACCAACGGCTGGCACTTCGACCGCGTCAACCCCGTGCTGCTTGAACACAGAGCGGCGGTGCGGCTCGTCGCTTTCAGCGTGGACGGCGCGACGCGCGCGGCGCACGACCACTGGCGCGGCGCAGGCTCTTTCGACCGCGTCATACGTGCCATTACACGCTGCCACGTGCAGGGCATCCCCTTCGTCTTCAAGGTTGGCATACGCCGCGATACCGTGTCGCAGCTTGAGCAGATCGCGCTGCTCGCCGCGCGGCTCGGAGCGGCGGCGCTGCACTTCGCGCACCTGCTCCCGACCTCCGCGCAACTCGAAGCCGAATCGGCCTTGAGTCTCGAAGAACAGCGCCACGCCGAGCAGGAGATCGGCGTGCTCGCGCGCGTCCTGAAGATGCCGATCGGCATCTCGGTCGGCTATTACGACACAGACCCGGCTGAGCCTTGCTCGCCGCTCAAAGGCACGAGTTGTAATGTGGACTGGCGCGGGCGGCTCACGCTCTGCTGCAACATGGCTGGCTATCGCAACGCTGACGGCGAGCCGGACGTGGTGGCCGATCTGACGCGCGAAGATTTCGCGGTCGGTTATGCGCGGCTCAAAGAGGTGGCGCGTTTGCAGGTTGAGCGGCGGCGACAGGTGCTCGCGGCGGCGGTTGCGCGCGGCGTCGAGCCAGACCTCTACACCGGCTCGCCCTGTCTCTTATGTCTGCAATCTTTCGGCAAGATCCCTTGGCGCACGGCGAACGCAAGCACAGCAGCGCCCACACCTAATCAACGCCCGCTGCCCGTCCTGCCGTTAGCGCCGCCGGGCGGGGCGCTCGACTGGAAACTGGATATCGTTTAATGACGGACAGCACCCCGCGCCCACATGACCATGTCGTCTATACCGAGTTTGACGGCCGCGAGGCCGTGCTCGTCGATCTCAACACCAAGCGTTATTACACGCTCAACGAAACGGCCATGCTCGTCTGGCGCAGCCTCGAACGCGGGCAGACGAAGGATGAGATCGTCCGTGAGTTCACCGAAGCTTACGACGTGACCAGCGAACATGCGACCGCTTCAATCGAGCGGCTGCTCACTTCGCTCATGGCGCACAGACTGCTACGCACAGACGCGTGAGACTGTAACAGCAATTTAAGCCGGATTGAGTAGTGCATTGGCTTGACGTTAACCGACCAATCCGGTAAAACCCTTGCGCCACGATAATGTTCTGCGCCGTTTGCTCGCCGCAGTAATGCCGACCCAAAAAGTATCCGAGCCAAGAAAGGATTTTCTCCGTGCTTACTTCGCCACATAACCACGGGCGGGCCAACTCTACGCGCCGCCAGTTTTCGGCCCTCGTCATCACACTCTGTTTACTGTTGCAGCAATCGTTGCTCGCTACAGCGGGCGCACAAGTGCCAGCCAAGATCGGGGCGACAACGCCCAAACCGCTCTTTGCGAATCCGACTACAACGGTCTTCATTAACGAGTTCCATTACGACAACACTGGCACGGACGCCAACGAGTTCGTGGAAGTCGCCGCGCCCGCCGGTACGAATCTGGCGAACTATTCCATCGTGCTCTACAACGGCAACGGCGGCGCGTCCTACGACACCGACGCCTTGACCGGCACGGCTACCAATCAATCAGGCGGCTACGGGTTCGCTGCGATTACTTATGCGACCGACGGCATCCAGAACGGCGCGCCCGACGGCATCGCGCTCGTTAACACGGCCACCAACACGCTCGTGCAGTTCCTCTGCTACGAAGGCACGTTCACGGCCACGAACGGCATTGCGAACGGTGTGGCGTGCACAGACGTTGGCGTCTCTGAAACCAACTCGGCCTTGGGCGCTTCGCTGCAACTGCAAGGCACGGGCACGACCTACGGCAATTTCACTTGGGCTGCGACGAACACGACCAACGCGAACACGAAGGGCGCGGTCAATACGGGCCAGACCTTCACCGGCGGCAGCGGCGGCGGCCAGCCTTCGCTCTCGATCAGCGACGTGACGCATGACGAAGGCAATAGCGGCACGACGACCTTCACCTTCACCGTCAGCTTGAGCGCGCCCGCGCCTGCGCCCGTCACTTTCGACATCGCCACGCAGGACAACACGGCGACCGTCGCCAACAACGATTACGTCGCGCGCAGCCTGACGGGCCAGACCATCGCGACGAGTGGGCAGACCTACACCTTCGACGTGACGGTCAACGGCGACACGACCAGCGAGCCGACCGAGTCATTCTTCGTCAACGTTACGAACGTCACCGGCGCAACCGTCACCGACGGGCAGGGCGTCGGCACGATCACGAACGACGACGTGACGCTCACGCCCATCTACGTTATTCAAGGCAGCGCCTTCACTTCGCCCGTCGTCGGCACAAGTGTGACGACGACCGGCATCGTCACCGGTCGCAAGACCAACGGCTTCTTCATGCAAGACCCGAACGGCGACGGCAATACGAGCACCTCCGATGCCGTCTTCGTCTTCACTTCAACCGCGCCGAGCACCGTCGCCGTAGGCGACTCCGTGCGCGTCACCGGCACAGTCACGGAGTTCAAATCGGCGTCCGATACGGAACCGGTCAACCCGCCGCCCGGCGATCAGAAGACCCTGACGGAAATTAACAGCCCGACGATAACCGTGCTCGCGGCGGCTGTGCCGACGCCGACGCCGCTGCCTGACAGCATCTTCGACGCAAGCGCGACCAGCCGGGGCGCGGAGTTGGAAAAATACGAGTCCATGCTGGTGAGCGTAAGTTCGCTGACGGTCTCTGAGCCGACCAACGATTTCGGCGAGTTCTGGGGCGTGGTGACGGGCGTGCCGCGTCCGTTCCGCGAGCCGGGCATCGAGCGCGGTGACCCCATCCCGCCCGCCGACCAAGGCCCGTTTGTCGGCACAGCGCCGCCGAACGTGCCCATCTTCGACGGTAATTTCGAGCGCATCCAAGTTGACAGCGACGACGCCATCAACTCCGCCGGGACGCGCCGCACGCAGGTCACGCTCTCGACCGGCGCAATCGTCACGAACATCACAGGGCCGCTCGACTACGCCTTTGACAACTACCGCATCGTGCTCGACGGCAACGCCACGCCCGGCGTCACACCGGGCGTAGCGGCAGCCATCGCCGCACCGACGCGGACGAATCAAGAGTTCACCATCGCCTCGGCCAACTTCGAGAACTTCGGCACGAACAATCCGAACTTCACGGCGCGGCTCAACAAAGCCTCGCTGGCCATCCGCACCGTGATGCACACGCCGGACATACTCGGCTTGATCGAAATTCTCGATCTCACCACGATGCAACAGGTGGCCGCCAAAGTTAACGCCGATGCCAACGACCCCGGCGTGAATTACGTGGCGTACATGGGTACGACCAACGGCACGCAGAACATCGGCTATCTCGTCAATTCGGCGCGCGTGACGGTCATCGGCACGCCGGAACAGTATCATCCGGCGACCACCTTCACCTTCGGCGGCACAACCAGCGTGCTGCACGACCGGCCGTCCTATATTCTGACGGCCGACGTGCCGCAGGTTGGCACGGCCACGCCGCTGCGCGTGACGGTGATTCTCAACCACACGAAATCGCTGATCGGCGTTGACAGCCAAGCGCCTTTCGGCGACGGCACGGTTACTGAAGGCGCGCGCAACCGCGAGAAGCGGCGGCTTCAGGCTGAAGACATCGCCGACCTGATTCAGCAGCGCATCAACGAAAACCTGGTGGTCATGGGCGACTTGAACGCCTTCGACTTCAACGACGGCCTGACCGACGTGGTCGGGACGCTCAAGGGGACGCCCGCGCCGGCCGATCAGGTGGTCGAGCCGAGCACAGATCGTTGGAGCTATCAACTGACCAACTCGATGCTGCTCCTGCCGGTTGATCAGCGCTACTCGCTGCTGTTCGAGGGCAACGCGCAGGCACTCGACCACATTCTCGTCAACACCAAGATGTTCGCGCGCGAGAATCGCTTCGCCTACGCGCACTACGACGCCGATTTCCCCGACGCTTTCGCCAACGACGGGACGCGGCCCGAACGACTGGCCGACCACGATGCGGCCGTGGCCTTCTTCTCGCAGGTTGCGCCGCCCAGCCCGCTCGTCATCAGCGAGTTCCGCTTCCGCGGCCCGACCTTCAGCCCGCAGCAGGGCATTGACGGCTCGCTCGACGAGTACATAGAACTCTACAACACGTCGAACGCGCCGCTCACGATCAACGCCAACGACGGCTCGGCCGGTTGGGCGCTCGCTTACACGAACGGGACGGGCGCGACCACGTCCATCGCGGCCGTTATCCCGAACAACACGATCATCCCCGCGCACAGCCATTACCTCTTGGCCAACGAGGAGGGCGGTTCGACTGTCGCGCCGAGCAAACTTGGTGTGCGGCGCATCAGCCCGTCCGGCGTCACCCCGGCGAGCGGCGGCTACACTTTGACCAACTACACGCCGAGCAATCAGTCCTACCGGACGGCTGTGGGTGGCGGCACGATTGACATTCCCGATGACGGCGCAATCGCACTATTCGAGACTGCTAACGCCGCGAACTTCTCGACGCTCACGCGGCTCGACGCCGTGAGCCTCAACACAGCCGCCAACGCGACGGGCACTCTCTTCCGCGAAGGGACGAGCCTCCCGTCGCCGGGCGCAAACGACGGGCAGTATGCCTTCGTGCGCAAGCTCGCGAGCGGCGTGCCGCAGGACACGGACAATAACGCGCAGGACTTCGTCTTCGTCTCGACCAACGCCGGCAATTACGGCGGCGTGCAATCGCAACTCGGTGCGCCGGGGCCGGAAGCTACGTTTAGCCCCATCCAGCGCAACGCCACGATCAAAGCCAGCCTGATCGAGCCGAACCAGCCGTCCACCGGCGGGCAGAATCGCGTCCGCGATAGTCAGGCGGTCACGAACGGCGCGCAGGGCACGCTCTCAATCCGTCGCCGGTTCACGAATCTGACCGGCACAACGGTGACGCGCTTGCGCTTCCGCATCGTGGACATCACGACGCTCAACAGTCCGGGCTACACGCCCGGCGGCCCGCAGTCCGACATACGCGCCATAGACGGCTCGAATTTCAATGTCACGACGAGTCTGGGCCCGCTGACCGTGCTTGCCACGACCGTCGAGCAGCCGTTCCCGCTCTCGCAGCCGAACGGCGGCGGCTTGAACTCAAGCCTGACGGTCGCCATCCCCGGCGGCGCGCTCTCGCAGAACGGCACGATTGACCTGCACTTCCTGCTCGGCGTGCAACAGGGCGGCAGTTTCCGCTTCTTCATCAACGTGGAGGCGCTGCCTTAAAGGCGAGACTGCAACAACGGGCGCAAGCCTGAAATAAACACGAAAGCCTGCGGCGTGAACTGTTCAGCAGATTCACGCCGCAGGCTTTTGTGTTACCGCGCGTCTGCGCGGCTCGCTCCGACTATTTCTTCAAGGGTAAGCGTAAGTCACAAGGTAGTCGGGTTGTTCGGTTTCGAACACGGGGTGGCCGTCGCGCTCCAACCACGCGTGCCCGGCGAGCAGGTCGCGGCCGCCAGTCTTACGCACACCGAAGACGATGCGCGTCTCAACGCCGCCGAGCGCGAGATAGCGTTGCAGGACGGGCGCGCGCTTCCAGCAGGTGGGCGTAAAAACGAGTAGGTTGAGACCGAGGAGCAGGTCGAGCAGTTGCGCCACGCGCTCGGCCCCGATGGCGCGCCCGGCAGCTACGGCGCGGCGCTTCGTTGCGACGAGCCGCAGCACACGCGGCAGCGGCAGCAGCTTAATCAGCAGCGACAAAACCAGCACCCAGCCGGCCATGCGCGCCATCAGCCACACCTCCGCCGGTCTGCGCCGCGCAAACCTGCCGGCTCGCCCCAACAATTCAAACGCGCCGCTCAGCATGCTTATCCGTCAGCCTCTTAACGCGCATAGCAGCGCACCCGGTTTGCGAGTTGATAATAGTTCAGGCAGGAGAGAAGCGCGTGCGCTCAACCTTTGGGGGCGCGATAGCCGCGCCGCGTGCGCGGCTGTGCATCGGCGCGCGCCAGTTTGATCTCGATAGTGCGCCAGCGCCCGTCGCGTGCGCGATTCGTCGGGCGATAGCTGACGGTGTACTGATTGCTCAGTTCTTCCACCACGGCCGCGAAAGCTTCGCGTAGCTCCTGCCCGCCGGGCGTCGCAAGGTAACGTCCGCCGCTGCGGGCCGCGAAAGCGTTGAGCGCGGCCGAGCCGCCCATAGACTCGGGTCTGCGCGCGTTGCGGTCGGATAGATCGACCGTGTAGATGGTGGCGTTCGCCGTGAGCGCGGCGTTGAGCGCCTTCTCGGTCGAGGCCGCGCTGTGCGTGTCCGCGCCGTCAGAGAGGACGACGATGGCCCGGCGCTTCTCAGGACGCGCCGCGAGGTCGTGCGCCGCCTGCACGACGGCGTCGTTCAAGACGGTCAAGCCTTCGGCGTTCAAGCGGAAGACCATCGGCGCAAGGTCGCGCGTGTAACCAAAGTCCTGCACCTGTTTGACGTTCGAGTGAAAACTGTAGACGGCCACGTTATCATCTTCGCGCAGCCCGTCGAGAAAGCGGATGGCGGCCGAGCGCGCCAGCGAGATGCGCCCCTCCATGCTGCCCGATACGTCGAGCAGCAGCGCCGCCGCAAAGGGCGTCTCTTCCTCGCCGAAACCTGCGATTGCCTGCTCCCGTCCGTCCTCAAAGACCTTAAAATCCGCCTGCTTCAAGCCATGCACATACGCGCCGCGCTTATCCGTCACGGTCACGTTCAGGACGACGAGATCGCTATTGACGCGCACCACCTCCTCGTCCTGTTGCGCGCGTGCGCGCGGCGCTGCGGGCGACAGGACGACGAGCGACAGGCAGAGCAGAGTTAGCGGCCAAGCGCGGCGGCGCGAGCGGGCAGAGAAGCGTGTGGGGCTAAGCGACACTGGATTGCTGCGTAGCTACTACTGCACAAAATTACGAGCCAAGCGAACGAGTTCGATCAGTTCGTTCGTCTGCGCGATGATGCTGGCGGAGATGACCTGCCGGGGCGTCTTCTCGATAGACTTGCGCAGTTCTTCGGTCAGTTCGGTCATGCGCGCGAGCGTCGTCGCCAAATCTTTCGGCGGGTCTTTCAACGGCTCCTCGTCGTCCGAGCCGCCGGATTCGCTGCGGAGTTGGCGCGCGAGTTTCTCCACGCGCCCTAGTTTCTTCAGGTCGGGCTGGCCGAGCGTCTGCTGCTGCTTGAAGGTGTCGCGCAACTCGGTCGTCAACTGTGCGCTCTCCTTCGCCCGCTCAAGATTCTGCTTGTGTGTGTTCTCGGCCCGCTTGATCTCCATCTCGCGCAGCATCTCCTGACGCGGCTCCTGCGCCGGGTCGCGCGTGTCGTCGTGCCGGCCGAGCGATCTCTCAGCGGGCGGCACTTGCGGGACGGTCTGCGCCGTGATGGGAATTATGAGCGCGCCGAAGAGCAGGCATGACAGAAGGCAGTAACGAAACATCAGAATGGCTACCGTTATGAACCGCGAGAATAAAGGGCCGACCCGCTCAACAGGCTGTGTTCAGGCATGTATACAACACAAGCGCCGGCTTCGCTGCCACTGTGACGAGAGGCCGGCGCGCGCAGGTTGTCCGCGCTTGAACGGAAAAGACGCAACGATAAGACAGTCGCAATGAAATAAGCAATAAGCCCGCGGCGCTTCAAGTTCTACCGCAGCCTCTGTCGTCGCGCCGACTCGTCAGGCTTTACTTGAGCGCAAGCGCCCTGCTAGTGGATCGAGATGGGCGTGTCGGGCGTGTTGAGAAATTCATCCCGCTTGCCCTTACGCTCCGGCGGCACGACGATCACCTTCGCCCCTTGCGGCGGCCCTTCAAGCGGTCGCCGTTCACCGACCTGCGACCTGAACGCGACCTCAGTGTTGCGCGCCCCGCACAGCAGGCGCACAAGCCGCGTCGCGCTCCACTGGCGCGCCGGGACGCTCAACGAATAGCGCCCCTCCTGCCCCGGCTCCAAACTGGCCGGCTCAAGCTTAACCTGTTGCAACTTTACACTTTCGCCCACACGCGGAATCAACTGAAGCTCGACGCTCAAGTCGTCAATCCGCGCGTTCGAGATGTTGCGCACGACGCCGCCGACCACAGCCTCTCCGCCCTGAAGCCGCGCCTCGTTCTCAAATATCTGGGCCTCGATGGGCGCGCTCTTTTTGGCCGCCTCGGCCGCCTGCTGCGCACCCAGCGCACGCTGTTTCTGCCTGTGCTGCAAGCCGAAATAACCGGCGAGCAGCGCGCCCGTCACCGCCAGCGCACAGACGACCGCGCCGACCTTGATCAAAGGCGACTGGCGCGGCTCGTCGGCCACTAGATGGAGTTCGTTTGCTGGCTCGTCTGCTCGCACTGTGGTCTTTAGCGTCGCTCCTGAAATTCCATTCAGCCGATACGTTAGCCGTCCGCCGGTAAGTCGTTAACAGGGCAGAGGCTTATCTCTTTGCCGTCCTGCTCGTTAAGGCTGTGGCGCGCGACCCGTCGGCGGTGCGCCCGTAATCTTTTCGATAAGGGCGATTAAGTATTCCTGCTCGGCCGTGCCGTTGCTGCGCAGGCTGACCCACTCGGCCCCGGCCGCGCCGTCGCTACGCCCTTCGATGCGTGCATTGACGGAGACGTTGGTGTTCACCCCGTCAACCGGCTGTACCTCGACGATCAACGTGTAGCGTCCTTGCGACCACCCTTGCGTCGTGTCGGTCGGCACGTCGGCATAGCGGTTCAGTTCCGTCACGGCGACGACGCTGCCTTTAACGAACCTGTAAGGCTGGCTGATAAGGATGCCCTCGTCCAGCCGTGAGACGGTGGTGTCCACGATCAGCTTGCGCTCGCGCATCAAGTCCTGCACGGCGTTCATGACGGCGTCGCGGCGCGCAGAGAAGTGGTAGGGATTGGGTAGCGGCGGGGGCGTGGGCGTGCGCCCTTTGCCGAAGTCTATGCCGCGCCCAGTGCCTGTGCTCTGATTGCGGCCATTATTGCCGGGCATGCGATCACTGCCGGTATCGCGTATGCGGCCCGTCTGATTATCAACGCCTTTGCCCTGATTATCCTGCGCTTGCGCGCTCGCAGCCGCTAAGGTGCAGAGGAGCAGAAGAGATAAAAACAGTTTCATCGTGGGCCAACCCTCCCTTGAGCTAAGCGTCCCGCCGGGCAAACGCTGAAACATGATCGCGTGGGGAGACGCGCCTGAGCATAAAGCAAGCCCCTGATGAATTCAAGAGTGGGCACGAAGCAGGGGCATAGCACGCCGCAGCGGCGCGCACTTAGCTCAACGGTTGCTGTTGTCCACGAGGGCTTGCGCGTCGCGCTGTCGTTCCCAGTCGCGGAGCGCCTGTACGCCGCGTTGAAAATCGGCGTCGCTGTTGTAGAAGTTGTGCGCGCCGTCGTCGCGCGTAGGTTCGCGGACGTAGTAGATGAAATCCGTCTGCGCAGGCGTAAGCGCGGCCGACAGCGAGCGGGCATGGGGCGAAGCGATGGGGCCCGGCGGGAGACCGGCGAGTTTGCGCGTGTTGTAAGGCGACGCACGATCCAGATCGCTTTGATAGACCTTGCCGTCGTTGCGCCACTTGCCGGCCAGTTTCGAGGCGTAAATGATGGTTGAATCAATGCCGAGCGGGATGCCGCGCCGGAGGCGATTGTAGATGACCGAAGCGATCACGGGGCGTTCCTCTTTGAGCTTCGCCTCCGTCTCGACGAGCGAGGCGATGGTGACGATCTCGCGCACGCTCTTGCCCTGTGCGCGCGCGGCTTCGGCCATTTCGCCCTCCCAGACCTGCCGGAAACGCTGCACCATCGCGGCGATCATCTGGCGCGGCGTGGTGTTGGGCGGGAAACTGTACGTGTCCGGGTAGAGATAACCTTCGAGATTGCGCGCCGCCGGGTCTAGATCGTTGATCGCACTGGTCTCGTCCATGAGCGCGAGGGCTTCATTTGCGTCAGCGAGGTGCAATTCGGGCAGGCGTGCCATCGCATTGGCGATGTCCCAGCGCGTCCAGCCTTCGATGATGGTGAAACGCGCGAGGCGCTGCTGACCCTCTTCCAGCTTGCGCAGGACGGTGAAGGGTGAAACCGGCGACGCGAAGCGATATTCACCCGCCTTCAGACGCGGCGCAGCCCCCGTCACCTTCACATAAAGGCGTAGCGGCCACGCACGTCTGATAACGCCGGCCTGTTGCAAGCGCGCCAGAATCTCATCGGTTGATGCGCCGCGCGGAATTTCCACGTATTCGTTCGCGTGGGCGTGTTGGACGGGCGCGCCCAATTCGCGGCGCAGCCAGAGGGCAAATGCGCCGCCCGCGAGCGTGAGCAAGATGATGAAGAGAAGCAGGACTCGGATGATTTTCATTAAACAGTGTGCGTGCAACTTATGTCAGCCGGTTGCCGCGCAAGCTTTGCCATTCAGCTTTCGGTCTGCGCCAGATAGTCGCGCAGGATGAGCGCGGCGGCTGTGCTGTCCACCTGCGCTTTGACGGCCGCCGACCCGCGCACCCTACCCGCCCGCAACTCTGCCTCGGCAGCGCGCGAAGTCAGCCGTTCGTCCTGTAAGAAAACTGGGACGCCAAGCGAAAGCTCAAGGTTGCGTGCAAGCCTGCGTGCCTCCGTCGCCGCGTCGCCGGCCGTGCCGTCCAACCGCAGCGGCAAACCCATCACCACCCCACGCGCGTCAAACTGTGCGCGCAGGGCCACGATTTCGCGCACCAGCTTTTTCCAGTTGCTCCGTTCGAGCGCAGGGAGCGGGCGCACCGTCAGCCTTAACTCGTCTGACACCGCGACGCCCACGCGCCGCGCACCCAGATCGAGCGCCAGCAGGCGACCCGGCTGTGACGACAGCGCAACAGCTTCGACTTCTAACTTGCTATCTGTGTTTGACAAGATGTCTAGCGCGCAAGCATCTGGCTGGCTGCGAGTATAACGCAGCCCAAAGCGTCTGCGCCAAGACGGGCGCTTTCTTGCGGCGCACAACGCGCTACTGTATCATCGCGCTTAGCGGCCAGACAGACGCGCCTTTGGGCGCAGCTTAAACTGAGTCCGCGCCACGCTTAAACTGCAAGCCGTGCGCTGCCAAGCGCAGCGGCTTGAACTGAACCGAGACCAGGAGTTTTTCATGTCATTTCGCAGTAAATTCGCCATCGTCGTTTTTTCGGCGACTCTTGCCATCTATTCCGTCATCGGCGGCTGGATGCTCACGCGCGCACAGCAGCAGAACGATCCCGGCGCGCAACTGCGCATCTTCGAGAGCGTGCTCCAGCACATACGCGACGACTACGTAGATGAGCCTGATCTTAACAAGGTGCGGGCCGGCGCGCTGCGCGGTCTCGCCTATGGTCTCGATCCTTATTCGACCTACCTGACCGTCGATCAAGTCCGCGACTTCCGCGCCAACATAGACAAAAGTCAGGTCGGCATCGGGGCGGAACTGTCGCAGGTGGCCTCGTATCTCTATGTCATCGCGCCGGTCAAAGGCGGCCCCGCCGAGCAGGCGGGCGTGCTCGCCGGCGACATCATCGAGTACATAGACAACAAGGCGACGCGCGACATCTCGCTCTACGACGCCAAGCAACTGCTCAATGGCGCGGCCGGCTCGGAAGTTAAACTACGCATCCTGCGTGCCTCCACGCGCCCGCTGACCATCACGGTCAAGCGCGCGCCCGTCACGACGCCGGCCGCAGAGGCGCGCATGGAAGCGGGCAAGATCGGCGTGGTGCGGATCAACAGTCTGGCGGACGGCGAATCGGCGGACGTGCAGAAGCGCGTGCAGGAGCTACAGAAACAGGGCGCGCAGAAACTCGTGCTCGACCTGCGCAACGTCGCCGGCGGCTCGCTGGCGGAAGGCGTGAAGGTCGCTAATCTCTTCATCCGCGACGGCGCGCTGGCGCAGACGGTCGGGCGCGGTGGCAAGACTTTGAAGACGCTGACGGCCGATCCGAAACTGGCGATCTTCGATGGCCCGGTCGTCGCCTTAATTGATCGCGGCACGGCGGGCGCGGCCGAAATCGTCGCCTCCGCGTTCAGCGAACGCAAACGCGGCGAAGTGGTCGGCGAGAAGAGTTTCGGCGCGGGCGCGGAGCAGCAGCTATTCACCCTGCGCAACGGCGACGGCCTGCTGCTCACGGTCGTCAAGTGGGCTTCGGGCACGGGCAAGGCTTTTCTCGGCACGGGCGTCACGCCCTCGGTCGAAGTTAAGCGACCGGAACTCGCCGCCGCCGTCGATCCTGAAGACTTGACGGGCAACGACGACGACGCGATTGCGCGCCCATCGCAGTCGAACGATAAACGCGAGGTCGCACCGGAGACCGCTTCGCCCAAGCAGCAACCCGAAGACACGCAGCTTAAGAAGGCGCTCGAACTGTTGCGCGACAACAAAGGCGCGCTGCCGAAAGCGGCTTAACTTTCAGGCAAGTAACAAAAATCGAAGGGCAGGAGCATCATTTGCTCCTGCCCTTCGATTTTATACGTCGTTTGCTTGCATTCACTTCGCCTGCTTTGTCTCGACCTCTGTCAGGCGGGCGATGGCCTTTCGTAAGTCTTCGATCCCTTTCGCTCCGGTCAGCCGGGTGTCAATTTTACCTTCCCTGTCGATCACGATATGCGTGGGGAATGACACATTCCCGGAGTTGTCGCTGTACGTGCCGACTATCAGGCTGCCGGCGTTCGGCACGATGTGGTACTTAAATCTGTGCTCCTTCAGGAAAGGTCTCAAAGTGGCTACGTTATCCAAAGTAGGCGCGATGAACACCACGCCCTTATGCTTGTATTTGTTCACCAGGCTATTCAACTTGCTGAACTCGGCAATGCACGGCGCGCACCCGGTAAACCAGAAATTCAGCACTACCACCCGCCCGCGCAGCGCGGCTAAATCAAACTTTTCGCCCTGCAAAGAAGTTAGACTAAAAGCAGGGGCCACGGGCTTTTCGCCCTTCGATTGGTTAACCGGGTTGGTCGTTTGACCGGACACGGTGGCCGCTACTATGAACGACAACATAAGGCTCGACAGGTAGCTACGTCGTTTCATGCCTGCTTCCTCCGCAACCCACCAGCTTGATTATGCCTGCTTCGGGCGTGCTGGCTGATACGCCTTGCGTTGTTTGCGGGGCGACGGCCGCCCGACGCGTGAAGTAATGCTCTTTGCAGCAGCAACTGCTACCGTTTAAAGCGGGATGTTGCCGTGCTTCTTCGGGGGATTGGTGTCGCGCTTGTTTTCGAGTAGGGCGAGCGCGCGGATCAGTCTGGGCCGCGTCTGTGCGGGTTCGATGATCTCGTCGATGAAGCCGCGCTCGGCCGCGACGTAAGGGTTGGCAAACTTCTCTTCAAACTCTGCGATGCGGGCGGCGCGCGCCTGTTCTTTGTCGTCCGCCTCGCTTAGCTCGCGCCGATATAAAACTCCGACTGCGCCCTCCGCGCCCATCACGGCGATCTCGGCAGACGGCCAAGCCAGATTGATGTCTGTGCGGATATGTTTGGACGCCATCACGCAGTAAGCGCCGCCATAGGCTTTGCGTGTGATGACGGTGACTTTGGGGACGGTTGCTTCAGCGAAGGCGTAGAGGAGCTTCGCGCCGTGCCGGATGATGCCGCCGTGTTCCTGACGCACGCCGGGCAGAAAGCCGGGCACGTCCTCGAAGGTGACGAGTGGGATGTTGAAGCAGTCGCAGAAGCGGACAAAGCGCGCGGCTTTAACGGAGGCGTCAATGTCGAGCACGCCCGCGAGGTAGGCGGGCTGGTTGGCGACGATGCCGACGCTGCGCCCGTCTAGACGCGCGAAGCCAACGACGATGTTGGGCGCATACTGCGCGTGAACTTCAAAAAAATAGTTGTCGTCAATGACCGAGCCGATCACGTCGCGTATGTCGTAAGGCTGATTCGACGCGGCGGGCACGATTGAGTTGAGCCGCTCGTCCGTGCGCTCAGGGCTATCGGTCGCAGCCAGACGCGGCGGGTCGTCCATGTTGTTCGAGGGCAGGAAGGAGAGCAGTTCGCGGACGAGTTGCAGGGCGTGTTCGTCGGAGGTGGCCGCAAAGTGCGCCACGCCGGAGATGCGGTTGTGTGTGTCCGCGCCGCCCAACTCTTCCTTGGTCACATCCTCGTGCGTGACGGTTTTGATCACGTCGGGGCCCGTGATGAACATGTAGGAGGTGTGCTGCACCATCACGTTGAAATCGGTGATGGCGGGACTGTAGACCGCACCGCCCGCGCACGGCCCCATGATGCAACTGATCTGCGGCACGACGCCTGAGGCCAGCGTGTTGCGCAGGAAGATGTCGGCGTAGCCGCCGAGACTGAGGACGCCTTCCTGTATGCGCGCGCCGCCTGAATCGTCCAGCCCGATGATTGGTGCGCCCACCTTCATGGCCAAGTCCATCACCTTGCAGATTTTCTCCGCGTGCGTCTCCGACAACGAGCCGCCAAAGACGGTAAAGTCCTGCGCGAAGACGAAGACGCGCCGGCCGTCCACGTGTCCGTAGCCGGTTACGACGCCGTCGCCCGGATATTGCTGCTGGTCTAAACCGAAATCGCGCGTGCGGTGCACGACGTGTTTGTCGAACTCCGTGAAAGTGCCTTCATCGAGCAGGAAGTTGATGCGTTCGCGCGCGGTCAGCTTGCCGGCCGCGTGCTGGCGCGCGACACGCTCAGCGCCGCCGCCCTCGGCCGCACGGCGTTCGCGCGCGCGCAGGCGTTCAAGTTTGGACGCGGATTTTTCCGGCTGCTGCTGCGTTGAACTCATCTCTGTTTTTGCGACACCCTGTTCAGTCTGGCGAGCCGACCCAATTGTAACATCGAACGACGCGACCGCGCGCCGCGCGGGCCGCAACTGTCGGCCGGCAAACTCAGACCGCGCGCTTCACACGGCAAAAGGAAACTCGCGGCGTTCGATGAGCGCCACGAGTGCGGCGAGCGCGCACCTGACCTGCGCTTGCAGGTCGGCGGTGTAGTTGAACTCTGCGGCATGGCGCGCAAACTCGTCTTCGTCGAGCACCTGATAAGTGAAGTCCGGCGCGACGAGCACGTCTATGTCGAGGTCTATAAAACTGAGCACGCGCCCGTCGAACGTGGCGGGCTGGTTGATGTTGCAGTAGTAGTTGCGTAAATGGCCCGCCGGCTCGCGGAAACGAAAGACGCTGTACCAGCGATCCGTCCAGTAGTATTCGGTGCTGAGCGTGCCATGCGCGATGCGGCCGAGCAAGGGGTGATTGACCTCCTCGGCAAAGACGCCGTCGAGCACGATGAGCGATCCGGTCTGCGCGGTCAGACGCGCGGGCCATTGCCTGTGCAGCCGCCCGTCGAACTTGCGCGCGTGGACAAAGACCGATGCGCCGTCTGGTGCAGATGCTTGCATGCGCGCCCCGCTCATCGTGCTTGACCGTGCGCCGCCCGCACGTGGTTGCGTAGCACGCCGACGCCCGCCACTTCAACTTCGACCATGTCGCCGGCCAGCAAGGGCCCGACACCGGCGGGCGTGCCGGTGGCGATCAGGTCGCCGGGTTGGAGCGTCATGATGTGCGAGATGTAGCGGATCAGGAAGGGGACGGGAAAGGCCATCGCACTCGTGTGCGCCTGCTGGCGCACCTCGTCGTTGACGCGCGTCGTCACCTGCACGTCGAGCGGGTCAAGGTCGGTTTCGATGTAGGGGCCGACGGGGCAGAAGGTGTCGAAAGATTTAGCGCGCGTAAACTGCACGTCCTTGCGTTGCAGATCGCGCGCCGTCACGTCGTTGACGCAGGCGTAGCCGAGGACGTAGTCGAGCGGGTTGTCTGTGTCTGCGAGCCGCCGCGCCTGCCGTCCGATAACGACGGCGAGTTCGCCTTCGTGTTCGACGCGCGCCGAGGCGGGCGGCAGTTCAATCGCAGCGTCAGGGCCGACGATGGCCGAAGGCGCTTTGAGAAAGAGCAGCGGCTCGTCCGGCATGGCGTTGCCCAACTCGGCGGCATGCTCTTTGTAGTTGCGCCCGACACAGACGATCTTGGAGGGCGTGACGGGCGCAAGCAGCGCGACCTCTGCGAGCGCCACGCCCGGCCCCGTCTCCGGCGGCGCAAACGGCAGGCTGAAGATTTCCTGTGCCGCGAGCGGAAAAACCTCTGCGCCCGCGATGAAGCCATAGCGCGCCTCGTCCGATGCGCGTGTCATGTAGCGGCAGATTCTCATACTTGTCTGGCGATCAATTCACCCAGCCACACGGCGCTCAGCCCCAACGTAATGTGCGCTGCCACGTTTAACCCGGCTAATAACATACGCCCTTCGTGTACCAGTGCTAAGGTCTGATAACCAAATGCGGAGTAGGTAGTAAAGCCGCCCAGCGCGCCGACGATGAGCAGCAGTTGCAGCTGCGGCGAAAGCAGTTGCGTGTGCTCGGCCAACCCGCCGAGCAGACCGATGAGCAGACAGCCGAGGACATTGACCAAGAGGGTCGCATAAGGAAAGACGGGCGCGGCCAAGAGCCTGATGATCAGCACGCCGGTCAGATAGCGCGCGATGCAACCAAAGAACCCGCCCACGCCGACAGCCAGAGCATTCTTCATCTCTCTGCGATGATAGACCGAAGCCTCGGCCCCTTAAGCCTCAAGGCACGACTTCGGAGACGACCTCGGACGCGGGGCTGACGTTCCCGGCCGTGTCCAACGCAACCAGATAATAGTAGTAACGCACGCCTGCTTCGACCGCCTCGTCCTGATAGGTCGTGCGCTCGTACACCGTGCGGTTCAACTTCGTCCAACTCTCTTTAGGCAGCTTCGGGTCGGTGGCGCGATAGATGTTGTAGCCCGCCACATCGCGTTCAGGATTGGCCGGCCAGAACAGCGACAGCTTGCCGGGCGCGGCTGCGACCGTGATCGAGGTCGGCGCGGAGGGCGGAAACTTGTCTGCGGGTGTGATGCTGACGGCGTTCGAGTTCAGGCTCTCGACCTGTGCGCCGCCCGTGCCGAGCGAGACGGCGCGCACTAGATAGATGTACTCCTCGCCGAAGCGAAACGTCTGGTCGGCAAACTCGTTGCCGCTCACGAGTCCTTTGTTGAGCGGCGTCTGGCCAGCTTCGGTCTGCGAGCGGTCGGTGCGATAGACGTTGTAGCCGAGCAGATTGAGGGGCGTCGAGCCGTCCACGTTCGCGGGCGGCGGCTGCCAGCGCACGAGGATGGTGGACTCGGTCGCGTTGACGACGGAGGTGAGCGCGGGCGGCTGGCTGACGCGCGTGGCCGGCTCAAGCAGGAGAAAGTTTGAGAAGGCGGCGCGCTGCCCGGCGGCGTTGACGTAGCGGAGCGAGTAACGCAGGCGCACAGGCTCGGTCAGGGTCAGCGTGTCCGTGTAGCTGAGCGTCTCCTGCCCCTGCTTGATCTCTTCGTAAGGGACGGAGCCGATGAGCGTGGCGCGCGCGCCGAACTCCTCTTCGGTGAGCGGCAAGGGCGCGTCCGGGCGTTCGGCGACGCGGTACACGTCGATCCGGCGGATCGACTGCACGCTCTCATCCGAAGCGTTGCGGCGCGGCGCAGGCCAACTCAGAATCACCTGATTGCCGCGCTGCACGCCTGATAACAGTTCCGTCCGCTGCGGGATGCGCTCGACCGGTGGCAGCGGCGGCCGGCGCTTGCCACAACTGACAAGACCGCAGACAGGAGCTAACAGGCAGAGAGTTAAAACCGACAGGCAGCAGACCGATGGCCGCGTGCTTGGCGCACGCGGCGGCGCACAGTTTTGGCTTAACTGCCCGTCGCCCTCCGTCTGCCGTCTGCTGTGCTTTGGCGTTGGCGTGGTCACAGTATGTACCGGCTCAAGTCCTGATCTTTGACGATCTCCGTGAGGGTGCGTTCGACGTAGGCTGCGTCGATCAACTGGTGCTTGGGTTCGAGGTCGGGCGCGTTGAAACTGATCTCGTCCAAGACCTTCTCCATGATCGTGTGCAGGCGACGCGCGCCGATGTCTTCCGTCTGCTCGTTCACGCGCCCGGCGAACTGCGCGACTGAATCAATCGCGTCGGGCGTAAACTCCAACACGATGCCCTCCGTCTCAAGCAGCGCGAGGTATTGCTTGATGAGCGAGTTCTTCGGCTCGGTCAGGATGCGCTTGAAATCTTCGATGGTGAGCGATTCCAACTCGACGCGAATGGGAAAGCGCCCCTGCAATTCAGGGATCAAATCCGATGGCTTGGAGACGTGAAACGCGCCCGCGGCGATAAAGAGTATGTGGTCTGTGCGAACCATGCCGTAGCGCGTGTTGACGGTCGTGCCTTCGACGATGGGCAGGATGTCGCGCTGCACGCCCTCGCGCGATACGTCGGGCCCGCCGCCGCCCGACTCGCGCCCGGCGATCTTGTCCAACTCGTCTAAGAAAATAATGCCCGCCGACTCGACGCGCTCAAGCGCCGCGCGCGCCACCGCCTCCATGTCTATGAGCCGCTCCTCCTCCTCTTGCAACAGGTACTCCATCGCCTCGTCCACGCGCATGCGGCGGCGCTTGGTGCGTCCTTGAAAGAGGTTGCCGAGCATGTCCTTCATGTTGATGCCCATCTCTTCGATGCCTTGCGGGCCGGCAACTTCGATGGTCGGAAAACTCTTTTCGCGGACTTCCATTTCGACGATGCGATTGTCGAGCTTGCCGGCGCGCAACTGCTCGCGCAACTTCTCGCGCGTGCGCTGAAACTGATCGTCGCGCGGGGCTTCGACAGTGTTGGTGGCGGCGGGCACGTCCGTCTGTGCGTCTTCGGCGTCGAAGTCGAAGTAAGCGCCGGAGCCGGGGCGCGGCGGCAGGAGGAGATCGAGTACGCGTTCTTCGGCGTTCTGCTCGGCCTTATCGGCGATCTCGTCCGTCTTCTCGACGCGCACCATGTCCACGGCGATCTCGCACAGGTCGCGGATCATGGATTCCACATCGCGCCCGACGTAGCCGACCTCTGTGAACTTCGACGCCTCGACCTTGAGAAAGGGCGAGTTGGAGAGGCGCGCGAGCCGGCGCGCGATCTCGGTCTTGCCTACGCCGGTCGAGCCGATCATGATGATGTTCTTCGGCATCACGTCGGCCGCCATCTCCGGCGCGAGTTTCTGCCGCCGCACACGGTTGCGCAGGGCGATGGCGACGGCGCGCTTGGCGGCGTGCTGCCCGACAACGTGCTTATCCAACTCCGCCACGATCTGGCGGGGCGTCATCTCGTCCAAACCGATGGCGTCGTCCGTGTCACCTGAGAGATAAATAACCATTGTGTAAGGGCTGAGGGCTGCGGGCTAAGGGCGGCGGCGGTGAAAAGTTCAACTTGTTAAGTTGTTCTGTTCCGCCTTCATCCCCCCAACGCTCAGCCCTCTTATTCAGACTTCTTCCACGATAATGTTCTGATTCGAGTAGATGCAGATGTCGCCGGCGATGCGCAGGGCTTCGAGGGCGATGTCGTGTGCGTTCAACTCCGTATGTTTCAAGAGGGCGCGCGCGGCTGAGAGCGCGTAAGGGCCGCCGGAGCCGATGGCAAGCGCACCCTCCGTCTCGTCGGGCGCGATCACGTCGCCATTGCCGGAGAGCAGAAAGGAACTGCGCTCGTCGGCGACCATGAGCAGTGCTTCGAGGTGGCGCAGGATTTTGTCCGTGCGCCATTCTTTGCTCAGTTCGATGGCGGCGCGTTCCAGATTGCCGTGATACTGCTCCAGCTTGCCCTCGAAGCGGGTCAGCAGTGAAAAGGCATCGGCGGACGCGCCGGCAAAACCCGCGACGATCTTATCGTTGTAGAGGCGGCGGACTTTGCGCGCGGCGCTTTTCATCACGGTGTCGCCGAGCGTAACCTGTCCGTCGCCGGCCATGGCGACGTGTCCGGCCCGGCGCACCAGCAGCACGGTTGTGCTGCGCAGGCGCGGCATTGCAGTTTTTTTCTTCATCGCTGTGAACGGAGACTATAGGAACAGGCCGGAAGGGAAGTCAAGGAACGAGGCCGGGCGGATACGGAGGCCCGGTCGCCTGTGGCTACTGTGGCTTGGGCGTGAATCTGACTGGTCGTTTGGGCGCGCGCTCGTGCTGTATGATAATGTGCAAGGCGTGCGCTGCCGGCGAGTTGTTGCGACTGTCCGGCCGGGCGTTACGCGTAGACGCGCGAGCAGCTAACAGCCTGCGCCCAAAACTGTCCGGCGGATGAGGTCAGCGATGAGACAGGGTCGGCCATTAATCGGCATCACCATGCGGCACGAGTTGGAGACGGAACGTTTCTATCTGGCGCGCGCCTATGGCGATGCGGTCGAAGCCGCAGGGGGCGTGCCGGTACACATCTCTCTGATCCCACACGCGGGCTATATAGAGACGTTGCTGGCCACGCTGTCCGGTGTGCTGCTGCCCGGTAGTGCGTCGGACGTAGACCCTCTGCGCTACGGGCGTGAGCCGCGCCCGCGCCTGGGGAGCGTACATCCGCTCAAGGACGAGACGGACGCGCTCGTGCTGGCGGAAGTCGAACGGCGCGCTCTGCCGCTCTTGGCTATCTGCTTCGGGCTGCAAATCTGGAACGTAGAGCGCGGCGGCACGCTCATACAGGACATAGAGAGCGAGTGGCCCGGGGCGCTGAAACATGAGCAGGGCGCACCGCGCGGGCGGCGCGCACATCACGTGCGCCTGCTGGCGGGCAGCCGGCTCGCGGCGCTGGCGGCGAGCGAGCATGCGCTGGTGAATAGCCATCATCATCAGGCCATAGAGACGCTCGGACGTGAACTGCGCGCCACAGCCTGGGCCGCAGATGGACTGATCGAGGGCGCGGAGGACGTGCGGACTGATCGTTGGGCGGTCGGCGTCCAGTGGCATCCCGAAATCGAATGGGCGGGCGACGATTTCGCCACACGCCTCTTCGCGGATTTCGTCACGGCGGCGCGCAAATATGCCGACACACACGCCGCAGAACCGGCCAGCGTCCGATAACGTCTAAGGTCGTACATTTGTCGGGCATGGACAGCGTGTAAACGTTTATGACTTTGACGGACAGCTTGCAGTTGCGCGGGCGTGTGGCGCTGGTGACGGGCGGGGCGCGCGGCATAGGCCGGGCGATTGCGTTGCGGCTGGCGGAGGCGGGCGCGGCCGTTGCGGTCAACTATTTACAGGCGGAAGGGGCTGCGCAGGAGGTCGTGCGCGCGGCGGCAAAATTCGACGTAAGTGCGACGGCGCTCGGTGCGGACGTGAGCCGGCCGGCGGAGGCTGAAGGGCTGGTGCGTGCGGTCTGCGAGCAGTTTGGCGGATTGGATATAGTCGTCTGCAACGCCGGTTTGTGGGCGGGCGCAGCGGTCGAAGAGCTTGAAGAGGCTTTGTGGGATAAGACTCTGGACGTTAATTTGAAAGGGACTTGGGCAGTCTGCCGTGCGGCTGTGCCCGTACTCAAACGGCGCGGCTGGGGACGCATACTCATCATCAGTTCGACCGCAGGGCAGCGCGGCGAGGCGTTCGTCTCAAATTACGCGGCGGCCAAGGGCGGGCAGATTTCATTTACCAAATCGCTCGCGCCAGAACTTGCGCCTTACGGCATCACGGTCAATGCCATCGCGCCGGGCTGGGTGGACACGGAGATGACCGCCGAAGTTATGGGCGATGAGCAGCGCCGCCACGAGATTGAACGCGCGATCCCGCTCGGGCGTGTCGCCGACGCAGACGACGTGGCGCTGCCGGCCCTCTTTCTGTGCAGCGAGTGGGCGCGGCACATCACGGGCGCGGTCTTGAACGTAAACGGCGGCGCGGTACTCTGAGGGTGGCAAGGCGGCGTTAGCGCCCGGCGTGCGCGCCGGTGTTTATCCGATCCGGCTGGACGTGAATTTCGGGGAGAGCGATGTTCGAACGTTACACGGAGAATGCGCGGCGGGTCATCTTCTTCGCTCGTTACGAAGCCTCTCTGGCCGGCGCGCAGATGATCGAGCCGGCGCATATACTGCTGGGCATGCTGCGCGAGGATAAAATGCTGCTGAAGCGTTTCCTGCCCGCCCCGGACGACGTAGCCGCAGCGCTCAGAGACGAACTCACACGCCGCGTCGCTGTGCGCGAACAGATTTCCACGAGCGCCGAACTGCCGCTCGCGCCGGAAGCAAAGCGCGTGCTGGTTTACGCGCACGAAGAGGGCAGCACACTCGGACACCGCCATATTGGCACGGAGCATCTGCTTATGGGCTTATTACGCGAAGAAGATTCGGTCGCAGCCGAAGCGCTCAACCGACAGGGGCTGTCGCTGGACGCCATACGCAAAGAGGTGGCGGCCAACCCCGCATCTACGACGATGGCGCACACCGCTGATTCAGCGGCAAATCAGTTCGTCGCCGGCCCTGCGGGCGAACTCCGGCGGCGCGCGCGGCGCACGGGGCGGCGCACTGTCTTAGGTCTCGAAAGACTGCTCGGCGAACGGTCTGCGCTGGTGCGCGGCGCGCGTGTGGGGTTGATCTGCAATCAGGCGTCAGTCGATCACGGGCTGCGGCACGCGGCCGACCTCTTTAACGAACAGCATGCGTGCCGTCTGACCGCGCTCTTTGGCCCGCAGCACGGCATACGCGGCGACGTGCAGGACAACATGGTCGAGACGCCGCACGCATACGACGCGGAGACGGGTGTGCCGGTCTATTCGCTCTATAGCGAGACGCGCGAGCCGACCGAAGAGATGCTTAGCGAGGTGGACGTGCTCGTCTTCGATCTGCAAGACGTGGGCTGCCGCATCTATACCTTCATCTACACGTTGGCCAACTGCATGCGCGCGGCGGCGCGCTACGGTAAACGCGTCGTCGTCTGCGACCGGCCGAACCCGATCGGCGGCACGCACGTCGCAGGGACTGTGCTCGAACCGGAGTACGCCTCCTTTGTGGGTCAGTTTCCGCTGGCCACGCGACATGGCATGACCGTGTGTGAACTGGCGCGCATGTTCCAGCAGGAATTCGGGCTGACGTGCGAGCTTGAGTTGGTCGAGATGGCTGGCTGGGCGCGCGATCTTTGGCTGGACGAGACGGACGCCCCCTGGGTGTTGCCGTCACCAAATATGCCGACGCTGGACGCGGCCACGGTCTTTCCCGGCCCCGTCCACATAGAGGGCACGCAGATGTCTGAAGGGCGGGGGACTACGCGGCCGTTTGAATTGATCGGTGCGCCCTACATAGAAGCCTCGTCTTATGCCCGCGCGCTGCTGGCTTACAGGCTGCCGGGCGTATACTTTCGTCCCAGCAACTTCCAGCCGACGTTTCAGAAGCACGCCGGGCGCACCTGCGGCGGCGTGCAGATACACGTGACCGACCGAGAGCAGTTCGAGCCGGTGACGGCCGGCGTCGCCGCAGTCAAGACAGCTTACGAGTTGTACGGGGAGCATTTTCGTTGGAAAGAGCCGCCTTACGAGTACGTATATGATAAAAACCCCTTCGACGTGATCGCCGGCACGGCTCGCCTGCGCACACAGATCGAGGCGGGCGAAACTTTGGATAGCATCGTCGCGTCCTGGCGCGAGCCGCTGCGGGAGTTTGAGCAGAGGCGTGCGCGGTATCTGCTCTACTGATAGATTACTCGTGTTATATGATAAGAAAGGCACCGGCCCTTAAGAGTAATCTTTAAGTTCGTCGCCGCGCCGACTCTTTAAGTTTTACCTGACATTAGGACTAACCAGCGTGGATTTAACGGAACTGCTTGGTGAATGCGAACGCCAGCACGGGCACATGTGTCCGGGTCAGGTTTTAGGCGCGCGCATGGCGTTGCTGGGCTGTCGTCTGCTTGGTCTCGACGACCCGCGCGGGGCTGATCGTAAGCGACTCATCGTGTGGGTTGAGATTGATCGTTGCATGGCGGATGCGGTCAGTGCGGTGACGGGCGTGCGGCTGGGCCGGCGCAGCCTCAAGTTTTTTGACTATGGTAAGGTCGCCGCAACTTTTTTGCACACAGAGACGGGGCAGGCTGTGCGTATCGCCGCGCTTGATAGCTCGCGCCGGCTGGCAGACGAGCGTTACGCGGGGCTTGAAAGCAAGAAAGAGCGGCAGATGCGCGCATATCTGGAAGCGGCAGAGAGCGAATTGTTCAAGGTTGAAAGGGTACAGGTCAGTTACGGCGAGCTTGATGCTCCGGGCAGCCCGCGCGTGCGCGTAAGTTGCGTACAGTGTGGAGAAGGCGTAAACGACGGACGCGAGGTGCGCGCGGCAAGTGGTGAGATTTTATGTAAACCATGCGCCGCCGGTGGTTATTATCAAAGCGTGCGATAGATTGTAGCCTGCACCGCAGTTTAAGTTGAGCACAGGGCGGCGTTCCGGGTCTGATAACGTCAAAGGTAGCTCGTTTGACGCGCAACGGTATGATTTTGGAGGACTTGTATGGCCTTAAGGATTGATGCGGAAAAAGAGCAGGGCAGTGCTAAGGCGTGGCTGGCTGGCATTTTGGCGTGGCTGGTGCCGGGCGGTGGGCATCTTTTATTGGGCCGGTACGGGCGTGGGCTGCTGCTGGGGGGCGTCGTTTATCTGCTTTACATAGTCGGGTTGCTGCTCGGCGGACATCTCTACGGGCCGCATAATGCGGATGAGACCGGGTTGCTGGCTTATGTCTTCGGTTTGTGCGACCTTGGCTCCGGTCTGCTCTATTTGACCTGCCTGTGGGGTGGCATCGGGCTGGTTGATCAGGCTAGCCGTGCGACGGCAGAGTATGGAAATATCTTCATCATGGTGGCGGGTCTGCTGAACTACTTGCTGGCGCTCGACGCATACGATCTCAGTGCAGGGAGGAAGGCGTGAGGCATTTCTTACTAATGGTCGGATTCGCTCTGGCTGTCTCGGTCGTTTTCGGCATCACGGGGCGCGAAACACCGCGCGCGCGTCTGTTCTACGGGTTGAAGATTTTCGCTGAATTTATCGGCATCGGTTTAGCGCTCGGCTGGCTACTTTACTGGCTACCGATCTAGCCGACGCTCCACCCACGCGTCCGATAAAATAGGCAAGCTTTTACCGCACCCACTTTTCAGCATCAATAACAGCCCTATGGCATTGCACGAGACCGACGCTTTTGTGCTGCGTACTTATAAACTGGCAGAGGCCGATAAGATCGTCATCCTGTTAACCCCACAGTCGGGTCTGCTGCGCGGCGTGGCGCGTGGCGCACGCAGGCTCAAAAGCCGATTTGGTGCAAGCCTTGAACTATTCACCCTTATCTCCTTGACTTATCACGAGAAGGAGGCACGCGAGTTAGTCTCGATCAGTCAGGCGGAGATCACTCGCTCCTACTTCCATCTGGCCCAAAACGAGGAGCTAGTCTCGGCCCTTAACTACCTGAGCGAACTGCTGATCGAGTTTGCCCCGCCGCACGCACCCGACGAAAAACTCTTTCGTATGGTCAAGGTCTGTCTGGAGGCTCTGGCGGCGCTGCCGGCCGACAGGGACGCGATAGTACGCTACTTTGAGATTTGGCTGCTCAGG
>DASVQA010000117.1:0-3171 GCA_036389375.1 Pyrinomonadaceae bacterium
CGCTGAACAAGAGTTCGCAGCCGGCCTCGCGGATTTTCGTCAGGTTATCCTCGCGCGCGAAGAAATCGTTCGTGACCAGACAGCCCCAGTGGCCGAATTGACCTTCGGCGCGCATCTCTTTGATCAGGTTCAGGCGGGCGAAGAAGTGGCTGCGGTCGCTGCCGTAGAAATTGTTGTCAATAAAGAGCACGTGCTTCTTATTGCGGACGGCGAGCATCTGGCGGCGGATGTAATCGAGGTTATAAGTCTTGTACCCATGCCCCTCGCCGGTCAGGGCGCAGAAGGAGCAGCGAAAGTTGCAGTAGCGCGTGGACTCAATGTGGGCGAGCCATGTAATCCAGTAGGCGAGGTCAAAGCGCGGCATCATCTCGGCCGCCACGTAGCGCGCGCCGAACGCCGCGCGCGTGATGTCGCACAACTCCTCTATGTCGCCGAGGCAGCAGTAGTCGAAGAACTGCGCCGCGAGGTACGGGAGTTGGCGCACGGGCGGGCCGCCGGCGACGACGATGGCGCGCGGGTTCTTCGTCTTCACATAAGCGGTCAGTTGCAACATGCGGTCGAAGCAGTTGGTGAGACCCGTCATGACCAGCATGTCGGGCCAGCCTAACAGTTGCTCGTCTTCGAGCGGCCCGGAAGTCAACTCGTTGTAGAGCCGCACGTCGCAGGTTTCGGGCGCGAACGCGCCGGCCAGATAGACGGGGCCCATGGCCTGCGGCACTTTGGTGGTGCGCCGTAAGGGGCGACGCGAGTCGTCGAAATAGCAGTTGACGATCAGCACGCGCTTGCGTTGAGGGGCGGCTGAAATGCGCGGGGCGGCGCTAGATATTTGATGCACCTGCTTTTGACCTCTGAGCGTAGGATGAAGCCGCAAAATGAGCGGTTCTGAGTGATACGCGCTAGTAAAGCCGCGTGCTTGCCGGTAGCGTCGAGCGGAACGCACTGAAGAACATGCGCAGGTTAGGCTTAAATGCCACGCGTGTCAATCAAAATCAGACTGCGCCTGGCCGCTTCCGCACGACCGGCCAAGCGGCCTGTCGGCCAAGGCCGCGGCACGATCAGTGACAGCTACAGTCAGCGTGCTAGAGGATAGATAACTTGCTGATGGAAGTCTTTTAATCAGCCTAAAAGAGTCCTTAAAAAACTCTTAAAGCGATAAGCCGGCCGGGTCGAACAGCAAGGGGAAGAACTGCCCTTCGATCTTGCGCCCGCTGGCGAGCGGCGGCACGCCCGCCAGCAACGGCTCGTCCGAGGCCGAGGCGACGCCGTCGCGCATCACGTTGATAACGGTTGCGCGGCGCGGCCGGGCCGTCCGGTTGGCGTATGAGCCATGCACCATGAGCGGATGATGAAACGAGCACTCGCCGCGCTTCAATTCAACGGGCACGGGACGAAAGGCGCGGCGCTGGGCCGGTGTGAGCACGGCGTAGATAGCGTCCATGTCGTCGGCAAGACCGGTGCGGGGGAGCAAGGGCCAGCGATGGCTGCCCGGAATGTAGTGGACGCAACCGTTGGCGCGGGTCGAGTCGT
The DNA here is from genome assembly GCA_036389375.1 of Pyrinomonadaceae bacterium. GTDB lineage: Bacteria > Acidobacteriota > Blastocatellia > Pyrinomonadales > Pyrinomonadaceae > QHXQ01. The sequence continues at coordinate 1,528 of DASVQA010000117.1, forward strand.
CCAGACCGATCCAACAGGTGAGGTGCGCGAGCGGGCGTGTACGCGTCCAGTAAGAATAGTCCTGATGCCACGCGACGACGCCGCCATGATGTGCGGGCTTGCAGAAGAGTTGGTCATGCCAGAAGCGCACCGCGCCGCCGAGCAGTTGCGCGGCCGCGAAGGTGAAGGCGGGATGCCACAGCAGGTCGTGAAACGAAGGGGCTATGCGCCAAGCGCCGAGCGCATGAAAGAGGACATGCGCGGGATCGCTCGATTCGTTCGCATGAAACTCGTAGAAGAGATGGTGGCCGGGCTGCGCCGGCCGGGCCAACGCCTGCAACTCGGCCCGCAGCCTGTCCACTTGCACGGGCGTTAAAATCTTAATGCCGGCCAGGTAGCCGTGCTCATGGAAGAACGCGACCTGCGCCGGGCTGAGCCGATACTTGCTCCATTCAGCCGCCGATGCAGGCAGCGTGAACAGGCTGCTTACCGGCTGGTGAATGGCCGACAAGTCTCGCAGCATCGGTTTGCGCATCGCGGGCTAAGTTTACAATCGGACATGGCAGCAGTTAAACTATTATCCGCGTAAGCGCTAAACGCTTCGCGGCGCGCGCGCGACTCACGAACCCTACCCACTTCAACCTGACCGGATCGGTCACGCAAATTGAAAGCTTTACCCATCCTTGTTGCTTACAGCTTCTGTTCCAGAAACCGCAATAAACCAAACAAAACGCCAGTTTCTCATCAACATTGCTGTGCGGCATAGCCATTGCCAAAGAGCAAGCGACAGCCGCCGTAACCCCGCTCATGCGCGCTGCATCCTGACCCTTTAGCACGATAGAACATGAAACGAAGATCAGCTATCCCCTATGTGCCCAGGCTCGTCACGCGTTTAATCCTCGCGCTGTTCGTGTGCTTCTGTGTTGGCATCGTCATCTCAGACCACACGCACGCGAGCGACAACGGCGCGGCGCAGCCCCAAAAGATCGCAAAGGACTTACGCAGGAAGATTCAGAGCAACGGCAACGAGCGCGTTAAGGTTATCGTACAGCCGAACGGCGCGTGGAACAGTGACCTTGATGCGGTCGTCACGAGCAGCGGTGGCAGCATCGCGCGCGGCTTCAAGAATTTCCGCCACCGGGTTATCAGCCTGCCCGCCGCCGCCATCGAAAATCTGGCCAACCGCGCGGACGTTGCTTACATCGCGCTTGATCGTGAAGTGAAAATGCTCGGCCACGTCACGCTTACCACCGGCACAGACGTGGCGCGGACGATGACGAGCGGCACGACGCTCAACGGTGCGGGCGTGGGTATCGTCGTCATGGACTCCGGGATCGATCCCGATCACGTTTCGTTCACGAACAGCGCCGGGCAGACGCGCCTCGTCGCCAACGTTGATTTCACGGGCGAGCGCGACCTCTTGAATAACCGGATCACATACGATCCTTACGGTCACGGCACGCACGTGGCTTCGCTGGCCGCCGGCAACGGCGTCGTGGCCGCCGGTGCTTATCAGGGCATCGCGCCCGCCGCCAAGATCATCAACCTGCGTGTGCTCGATTCTCAAGGTAAAGGCTCAGTCTCGGCGCTTCTGAACGCGCTCGACTGGGTGATGACCAATCGCACTAATCCGAACTACAACATTCGCGTCGTCAACATGAGCCT
>DASVQA010000118.1:0-26300 GCA_036389375.1 Pyrinomonadaceae bacterium
CTTACCTTTCGAGTTATGGCCGTGCGAGGTGATCCAGTAGATTCGGTCGCCGATTCGGGCCGCGCCCTCTATGTCCGCTTCGACGTGTTCCGGATCGTGCTGTGCCGGATTATTCGGCTCAGGCGCAAGCGCCGCCGACAAATCTACTGTCTGTAGCGGCGCACCGCCTTGATCAATTCGATAGACGCCCAACACGTTCCGCTGCGGCGTCGGGCCTTGTTTGAGCGTGGCCTCGTCGCTGGCGACCACGAACGTCTGCTCGTCCAGTGCGGCCGCGGCCGACCCATCGCACATGCCTGCATAGGTCAAACCGGCAGTGAGTTGGCTGGCTGGCATGGGCGCGGCGGGGGCGGGCGCGCTCGCACCCGACTTACCGACCTCGGCCGTACACTGACAGAATAAAAGCAAGCCTAGACAAACGATGAGACCATGACGCATGGTGCTGCTGCTGGCGGGGGGCATATTGTCGTCCTCTCGTGAGTTTGCGACCTGCTAAAGAGCGGGCTACTGGCAGGTTTCGGCAAAACGTCGGCCGGGTTGCTGCGCGGATTGTAGTGATGATGCGGCTTTCTTTCAAGGGCGTGATCAAGTCCGTCGGGCGTAAAGGCAGACTCGTTCAGGCCGGCTGCCCGCTCTGGCACTCCGTTTGTCTATTCACTCAGGAAACAGCCCGCACGTATTGTTATCGTGCAAAGGTGAGCGAACAAGACAGACGGAGGGACACATGGACGCAATCACTCTATTGAAAACCGATCACGAAAAGGTCTCCGGCCTCTTCGAGCAGTTGGAGCCGACGACCGAGCGCGCGGTCAAAACGCGCGAAGAGTTGTTCACGAAGTTGAAACAGGAACTCGACATCCACGCGCACATCGAAGAGACGATCTTCTATCCTGTGCTCAAACAGGAAGCCGAGACGCGCGAGATCACGCTCGAAGGCATCGAAGAACATCACGTCATCAAGACGCTGCTCAAGGAACTGGAAGCGATGGAGGTGGACAGCGAGCAGTGGACGGCGAAGCTCAAGGTGCTCAAAGAGAATGTTGAGCACCACGTCGAGGAAGAAGAGGGCGACATGTTCAAGGGCGCACGCGAGATCTTGAGCAAAGAGCAACTGGAAAACCTCGGCACGCGCATGGAAGCCGAGAAGAAACAGCAGAAGGCCGCGGCTGCCGGCTAAACCGTTGCGCGCTGAAACTGCCGCGCGTTTGCCTGACCCGCGCGGTTAACGCTCGAACGGAAACCGGCGCGGGCCTTCGTTTGACACGCCCGCGCCGGTCGGCTATAAATTCGCTTCGTCCAAGACGAACACGCACACGTCTAAAGTTATATGCCGCATCAACGCCAGCACGCGCTTCAGCAGCACGGCCATCGTCGCCATGACGGCCGCGCGCTGGCGCTTGTTGCATGACGGGCACGCCCAATCGAACTGCCCTAGCCGCAAGCAACCACCCGCTGCCGCACGTGCCTGAACGCACCGGCAGCGGGTTTCTGTTATTTGGTCAAGCTTTCTATGTCCGAGCCACTCTCAAAAATGCCAGACGGCGTGCGCTACTACTGCGGCGCAGAGGCGCGGCTGCGCCGTGCGGTTGAAGATGCGGCGATGTCTGTCTTCGCCGGTTGGTCTTACGAAGAGATCGCCACGCCCACGCTCGACTACTTTGCCCTCTTTGCGCGCGGCATGGGGCACGACGAAGCGCAACGCGCCTTTCGTTTCACAGACACCGACGGCCGCCTGCTCGCCCTGCGCCCCGACGTGACCTCTTCGGTCGCGCGCGCCTCCGCCACGCTGTTCGCCGGCCGCGCGCGCCCCTTGCGCCTCTGCTACGCCGCCAACGTCTTTCGCCAGCGCCCGCGCTCGCACGCCGAATGGCGACGCGAATGGACGCAACTCGGCTGCGAGTTGATCGGCGCAAACGGCGCGGCGGCCGATCTGGAAACGCTGCTGGTCGCCGTTGAGGTGCTGACGCAACTCGGTCTCGCCGGCCGCTTTCGCATCACGCTCAACCACGTCGAAATCTTCAACGGCGTCGCCGCGCAGTTCCAACTCGACGCCCCGGCGCGCGAAGAGATGCGCCGCATTATTGATACGCGCGACACGGACGCGCTCGCGCGCTTCCTCGCCGCCGACGGGCGCAACGTGCGTGCCCCGCTCACGCGCTTCACGGGGCAGCGCGACCTCATCACAACGGCGCAACAACTGCTGCCGCACCCGCGCTCACGCGCCGCGCTCGACGCACTCGCCGCCATGTGGAGCGCGCTCGACGCCCTGCACCTGTCGGACTCCTTCGAGATCGATCTCGGCGACGTGGCGGGGCTGGACTACTACACGGGGCTGGTCTACAAAATCTACGTCGCGGGCGCAGGCACGCGCGTCGGTAGCGGCGGGCGTTACGACGAACTGACCAACAACTTCGGCGGCCGCGACCCGGCCGTCGGCTTCGTCCTCGACTTGGACGCCCTGACCGACGTGCTCGCACGCAGCCATTCAACGTTTGCACGCAACGGCCACACGCAACCCACGAGCATCGCCGACGAAGAGACCATCGAGCGCTTCCGTGCCGCGCGCCGCAGCCGCGCCAACGGCGAGCAGGTATGTTTAAGCGATGAAGGAGCGCGCAGATGAGTGATGAGTTAAGCGATACGCCGCGCGCACTAGCGGCTGAAGCAACACCTGTCGCTTCCGCCCTCAACCCTCAGCCTTCGGCCCTGACCATCGCTCTGGCGAAAGGACGGATGCAGGCCGAGGCGCTGCGTCTGCTCGCAGGCGCGGGCGTGCGCGTGAGCGCGGCGGCGCTCGCCTCGCGCCGTCTGGCGGTCGCGGACGAGAGTGGGCGCTATCGCTTCGTCTTCGTCAAACCGGCGGACGTGCCCGTCTACGTCGAGCATGGCATCGCGGATTGCGGCGTCGTCGGGCGCGACGTGCTGCTCGAAGCGGAGGCGGACGTGTTGCAGCCGCTCGACCTGCGGATCAGCCGTTGCCGCATTGCGGTGGCGGCGCGTGTGGCGGACGCGCCGCGCGCTACGGGCATGCTGCGCGTGGCGACCAAGTACCCGCGCATCGCGGCGGCGCACTTTGGCGCGCGTGGCGTGCCGGTTGAGATTATCGCTCTCTCCGGCTCGGTCGAACTCGCGCCCGTACTCGGTCTTGCGGACTGCATCGTTGATCTGGTGGAGACGGGCCGGACGCTCGTGGAGAACGGTCTCGCCATTGTCGAGACGATCACGGAATCAACGGGTCGGCTGGTGGTCAATCGCGCCAGCTATCAACTGAAGGCGGCGGCCGTCGCGGAGTTGTGCGAAGCGTTGCGCCGGGCGGTGCAGGCCGAGACGGATTAATTAAGGAGTAGCGTTCTGATCGAGATTATCAACAGCAACGACCGGGCGGGGCGGGCGGCGAAACTGGCGCGCATCAAGCGGCGCAGCGTGGCGCTCGACGCAGAGTTGATGCAGCGCGTCGGCGCGATCATCGAAGACGTGCGCGTGCGCGGCGACGCGGCGCTCGTCGAATACACCGCACGCTTCGACGGCGTGACCTTAACGCCCGCCGCCTTACGCGTGGCCGAAGACACGCTCCGCGCATCGGCGGCGGCCGTTGACGCGGACGTGCTGGCCGCCCTGCGCGCAGCCATCAAAAACATTCGTTTCTTCCACGAGCAGGAGCGGCGCGCGGCATGGCAGATCGTCGGTGACGAAGGCTTGCGCGTCGGGCAGCGCTTCACGCCGATTGAGCGGGCGGGGCTGTACGTGCCGGGTGGCACGGCCGCTTACCCTTCGTCGGTCTTGATGAACGTCGTGCCCGCACAGGTGGCGGGCGTCGAGCGGATCGTCGTCGTCACGCCGCCGCGCACGCTCGCCGCGACCCCGGCCGTCGCCGCCGCGCTCGTCGAACTCGGCATCACGGAGATTTATCAGATCGGCGGCGCGCAAGCCGTCGCCGCGCTCGCCTACGGCACAGAAACGATTCCACGCGTGGACAAGATCACGGGGCCGGGCAATCGCTTCGTCGCGGCGGCGAAGAAACTGGTCTTCGGCGCGGTCGGGATTGACGCCATCGCCGGCCCGAGCGAAGTCGTCATCGTCGCGGAGGCGACCGCGCGCGCAGCCTACGTCGCGGCTGATCTGCTCGCCCAAGCCGAGCACGGCGCGGACGCTTCGGCCGTGCTCATCACGACCAGCGAGGGGCTGGCCCGCGCGGTCGCACGCGAAGTTGCGCGCCAGAGCGAGACGCTGCCGCGCCGCGCCATCGTCGCCGCGTCGCTCGCAGACTTCGGCGCGGTCTTCGTCGTTGACAACCTTAACGAAGCTTGTGCGCTCGTCAACGAACTCGCGCCGGAACACCTTGAATTAATGACGGGCGACGACGATGCGTTCGCGACCGGCGTGCGCCACGCGGGCGCGATCTTCTTCGGCGCACACACGCCCGAAGCTTTAGGCGATTATCTAGCCGGCCCCAATCACGTGCTGCCGACGGGCGGTGCGGCGCGTTTTTCGTCCGCGCTCGGCGTCCATGATTTCCTGCGTCACACGACGCTGCTGCGTTACACGCGCGCCGGCCTCGCCCGCGCCGCACCACAGATCGCCGCGCTCGCCCGCGCCGAAGGTCTCGACGCGCACGCGCGCTCGGCCCTGATCCGCATGGAAGACGAAAGCAGTTGAACAGAACTGCTCAGACGATTGTGCCGCTTATGTCCAATCCATTGACCAACATCAAACCGCGCGTGCGCGCATTGCGCGCTTACACGCTCGCACCTGATCGCGCGCCCATCAAACTCAACCAGAACGAGAACCCGTTCGCGCTGCCCGCGCGGATCAGAGAGGAGACCGCGCGCCGTTTGCAGACGCGCGCGTGGAGTCGCTACCCGGACTTCGTGCCCGCCGCGTTGCACGAACAACTGGCCGCGTTCGCTGGCTGGCCGGCCGACGGCATCATCGCAGGCAACGGCTCGAACGAACTGATTCAGGCGACGCTGATGACGACGATTGAACCGGGCAAGCGCGTCCTTATCTGCGAGCCGACCTTCGCGCTCTACCGGCAGGTCGCAACCGTGCTTGGCGGCGACATCGTCAGCATCCCGCTCGCCGCCGATCTGACCTACGACGTGCCCCCCATCCGCACAGCCGTCGCGGCTCATAGTCCTGATGTCATCATCATCTGCTCGCCGAATAATCCGACCGGCTGCCTGCTGGCGGAGCGCGACCTGCGCGATCTGCTGGCGGCAGCGCGCGGGCTGGTCGTGATTGACGAAGCCTATTTCGAGTTTGCCGGAGAGACGGTCGTGCCGCTGCTCCGCGAGTATGAGCACCTCGTCGTCTTTCGCACCTTCTCGAAGGCAATGGCGCTCGCCGGGCTGCGCGTCGGCTATCTGCTCGCCGCGCCCGCGCTCGCGCGTGAGATCGGCAAAGCGGTACTGCCTTACAACCTCAACTTCGTCTCGCAGACCGCCGCCGAAGTGGCCGTCGAAATGTACGACGCGGAACTGCGCCCGCTCGTCGCCGAGATCATCAACGAGCGCGCCCGCTTATTCGCCGCGCTCGAACGCATCAACGGCCTCGCGCCCGTCACCTCGCGCGCAAACTTCATGGTTGTGCGGTCAACCATCGCGCCGCAGCACGTCTTCAAAGAGTTGCTGGCGCGCGGTATCCTCGTCCGCGACGTGAGCGGCTATCCGATGCTCAAGGACTATTTTCGCCTGAGCGTCGGCACGCCCGCCGAGAACGACGCGCTCATCGCCGCGCTGGCAGAGATATTCGCTGACGCAAAATGAGCATTGGCAATTTCAAATTTGAGACGAAACCATGAGTACACAGACGCAGACAGGCAGCCGCACGGCAGACGTGCGCCGCCAGACGAAAGAGACGGACGTGCGCGTGACGCTCGCGCTCGACGGCGCGGGGCAGGCGCGCGTCTCGACCGGCGTGCCGTTTCTCGATCACATGCTTGAGTTGTTCGCGCGGCACGGTCTCTTCGATCTCGAAGTTGAGTGTCGCGGCGACTTGGAAATTGACGATCATCATTCGGTCGAAGACGTGGCCATCACTTTGGGGCAAGCTTTCCGGCAGGCGCTCGGCGACAAGGCGGGTCTCGCACGCTACGGCGCGGCCCTCGTGCCGATGGACGAGGCGCTGTGCCGCGCGGTGGTCGATCTGTCGGGACGCTTCTATCTCGTCTATGCAGTCGAGACGCGGCGACACACCATCGGTAATTTTTCGGTTGAACTCGCTGAGCACTTCTGGCGTTCGTTCGCCGAAGCCGCGCGCTGCAACCTGCATATAGACGCGCTGCGCGGGCGCAACACGCACCACATCCTCGAAGGCACGTTCAAGGCGACGGCGCGTGCGCTGCGGCAAGCGTGCGCACGCGACCCGCGCATCACGGGCGTGTTGAGCACGAAAGGAGTCTTATAAGTTTCGTGCCGCAAGTGGCGATCATTGATTACGGCGTCGGCAATCTGCGCTCGGTTGAGAAGGCTTTTGCGGCGACCGGCTGCGCGGCGGTGGTCAGCGACGACGAGCGCGTGCTGCGTGCGGCCGAGCGGCTGGTGCTGCCGGGCGTCGGCGCATTCCGCGCGTGTATGCGCGGCTTGCAGGCGCGCGGCTTCGATGCGCTGGTGCGCGAGCGCGTGGCGGCCGGCACGCCGCTGCTCGGCGTGTGCGTCGGCATGCAGATGCTGTTTGAATCGTCGGAAGAGTTCGGCGAGACGGCCGGGTTGAAGTTGCTGCGCGGGCGTGTGCGGCGTTTCGCGGCGGACTTACGCGTGCCGCAGGTCGGCTGGAACAACGTGCGCCTGCGCGCGCCCGCTGACCCGTTGCTGGCCGGGATTGACGACGGCGCGTTCTTCTATTTTGTTCATTCGTACTACTGCGCCGCAACCGAGCGCGCGGCGGTGCTGGGCGAAACCGAGTATGGCTTGAGCTATGCTTCAATCGTCGGGCAGGGATGTGTCTACGGTGTACAGTTTCATCCTGAAAAGAGTCAGGCGGCGGGTCTGCGCCTGCTGCAAAACTTTGCGACCACCGCAGACTTCGCGCGCGGCGCAGACTGAGCGGGCGCGCAAACGCCATCTTCATGCTGGCCAAACGGATCATTCCTTGTCTCGACATTGATCGCGGGCGCGTGGTCAAGGGCATACGCTTTGTCTCGCTCAGGGATGCGGGCGACCCCGTCGAGCAAGCGCGCGGCTACGACGCGGCGGGCGCGGACGAGTTAACTTTCCTTGACATCACAGCGTCGGCCGATAAGCGCGCCATCGTCGCCCAACTCGTGCGCCGCGTCGCCGACGAGGTCTTTATCCCGTTCACCGTCGGCGGCGGCTTGAACTCGGTCGCAGACATACGCGCGATCCTGCGCGCGGGCGCGGACAAGGTTTCGCTGAACACGGCGGCGGTGCAACAGCCCGAACTGATTCGCGCGGGCGCGGAGACGTTCGGCAGCCAGTGCATCGTGCTGGCGATTGACGCGCGCCGCCGCGAGGGGCCAGGCGCGGCGGGCTGGGAAGTCTATACGCACGGCGGGCGCGAGCGCGTCGGCTGGGACGCGGTCGAGTGGGCCGCGCGTGCGGAGCAACTCGGCGCAGGCGAGATTCTGTTGACGAGCATGGACAGAGACGGCACGCGCGATGGTTATGATCTGGCGCTGACGCGCGCCGTCAGCGAAGCCGTCCGCATTCCCGTCATCGCATCCGGCGGTGCGGGGCGGCTTGAGCATTTCTACGAGGCGCTGACGACGGGCGGCGCAAGCGCGGTGCTCGCCGCCTCGCTCTTTCATTTCGGGCAGTACAAGATCGGCGAGGTCAAAGACTATCTGCGGACGCGCGGGGTGATTGTGCGATGAAAGTTGCGGCGATTAAATTTGACGAGCGCGGACTTGTGCCCGCCGTCGTGCAAGACGCGCGGACGGGTGAGGTGTTGACGCTCGCCTACATGAACGCAGAGAGTCTGGCGCGCACGCTCGCAACCGGCGAGACGTGGTTCTGGTCGCGCTCGCGTGCCGCGCTCTGGCACAAGGGCGCAACCTCCGGTCACACGCAGCGCGTCCTCGACGTGCGCGCGGACTGCGATGCCGATGCGCTGCTCATCCGCGTCGAACCGCGCGGGCCTGCGTGCCACACGGGCGCAGACACCTGTTTCCATCAGGAACTTGACGGCGCACCAGCGCGCCCGCAAGACGCTGCCGTTGACCCAGCCGGCGCAAAAGATTTGAGCCGTGTTGCGGACGCCGCTCCGGCGCATGGCGTTGCGCTGGGCGCGCAACTTGGACAACTCTACGCCCTCATCGAGCACAGACGCACAGCACAGCCCGACGGGTCTTACACCACTTATCTCTTCAAACAGGGATTGGACAAGATTCTGAAGAAACTCGGCGAAGAGGCGGCCGAGACCATCATCGCGGCGAAGAACGAAGACGCGGGCGCGTTGGTCGCCGAAACGTCCGACCTGCTCTACCACCTCGTCGTGCTGCTCGTCGAACGCGGCGTGACGCTGGCCCAGATCAATGCGGAACTCGCGCGCCGCAGCATGAAACCGGACGACACCTAGAAAGGACACGCCATGACTGACGACAGCGACGCGACACTGGCGCACGCGGACGGCGCGGAGTTGCGCGAGTTGATGGAGTTTGCGGTCGAGTTGGCGCGCGGCGCAGGCGAGATTACGCTGCGTTACTTTCGTCGCCCGTTCACGCCTGAGCGCAAAGCGGATGGCTCATTCGTGACGGCCGCAGACCGAGAAGCAGAAAGGTTTCTGCGGGCAGAGATCGCCCGGCGCTTTCCGGCCGACGCCATCCTGGGCGAAGAGGAAGGCGCGCGCGCGGGCACTTCCAGTCGGCGCTGGATCATAGACCCGATTGACGGAACCTATTCCTTCGTGCACGGCGTCCCTTTCTACGGCGTCCTGCTCGGTCTGGAGATCGCGGCCGAGCCGTCGGTCGGCGTCGTCCACCTCCCGGCGCTCGGCGAACTGGTCAAGGCTGCGCGCGGGCAGGGCTGCTACCTGAACGACCAGCGCGCGCGCGTGTCGGCGACCGGCGCAATGGACGAGGCGCTGCTGCTGGCGACCGACTTCGGCACGTGTGCGCGCTACGGCTTCGGCGCGGCGGCGGCGGAGTTGCAACAACGCTTCGGCGCGCGGCGCACGTGGGGCGATTGCTACGGACACGTGCTGGTGGCGACGGGCCGCGCCGAATGTATGCTCGATCCGGTGATGAACGTCTGGGACTGCGCGCCGCTTCTGCCTATCGTCGAGGAAGCGGGCGGCACGTTCACGGACTGGGGCGGGCGGCGCACCATTTATGGCGGCAACGCCGTCTCGACCAACAGCGCGGTTTTCGCCGAAGTACAGGAAATTATCAATAAAAACGCGGTTTCCGCGAGCCACGCCGACAGCGCGGGTGTCAAAAAGCCATAGCCGGATGGTCTGTCCGTCCATGATTGGGTCAAATAGGAGCACGTTTGACTCGATTGCTGTCCGCGGGTTAAAGTGGCGCGCGTCGGGCTGTTCGGCAGCTTGCTTGAGATCGCACTGGCTTCGACTTAAGTTCTACTATTTCCTCACTTAAGTTGCCGGCCCTTAGGTGGCATAGTCATTGCTGAAGTGTTTTAGCTGACCACTCCTCTGGTCGTTTCAAGAGCACGCCTCCGGGTAGGTTCTAAATTGACAGGTAATTTAATCTCCGGCGCGCAAGAGCTTCGGAGTGTGTGCGGACAGACGTTTTAAGGTCAACGTTTGCCCTCCGGTCTGACCAACAGTTTTCTGGAGAAGGAAAAGAAGATGAAGCCGATTAAGCACGTCGAGAAGGGCATCTCCCTACTCGCCGGTGGTTTGTTCAATACGATTCAGTTTTTCAACCAGTACCGGCCCGCCGAGTCGTTCACGCCCAAGTGGTCTGATAAGCCGCTCTTGAAATCGTGGCAGAAATCGAAGCCGCCGCTCGGCTTCCCGCGCACAACCGATTCGCTCTGCCCGAAATGCGTCATCGAAGCGCGGCAGCGCATCCTGAGCGCGCCCGTGATTGACCCCTCCGAGTTGATCAACGAGAAGGTCGGCGAGATTAAAGCGACGATCATTGAGCGCGACGGGCAAATCTGGATGGTCAAGGATTGCCCCATTCACGGCCACTTCGAGGACATCATGGCGATTGACTCGAAGTTCCTGAAGCATATCGAAGCCATGTTCCCCGGCCGTGACATACAGGCGCACAACGACGAGGGCTTGCACGAGCACGGCTCAAGTTCGATCAAGTTTGGGCGCGGCTCCGTGCTGACGATTGACCTGACGAATCGCTGCAACATGATGTGCGACCCGTGCTTCATGGACGCCAATCAGGTCGGCTTCGTCCACGAGTTGTCGTTCGATGAGGTCAAGGAGATTCTCGACAAGGCGATCTCGATCAAGCCGCGTCGGCAGATGTCCGTGCAGTTTTCCGGCGGCGAGCCGACCATCTCGCCCATCTTCCTCGACTCGATCCGCTACTCGCGCAAGGTCGGTTACAACTCCGTGCAGTGCGCGACGAACGGCATCGAGTTCGCCAAGTCGAAAGAGTTTGCCAGAGAAGCGGCGGAAGCGGGCTTGCGCTACGCTTATCTACAGTTCGATGGCATCGGCAACGACGCCAACTCGCACCGGCAGGTGGGCAACCTGTTCGACGTGAAGCTGCGCGCGATTGATAACCTGCACGAGGCGGGCGTCGAGATCGTGCTCGTCATCACGCTCGTCAACGGCATCAACAACGATCAGGTCGGCTCGGTCATCCGCTTCGCGCTCGACAATCCGAAGAAGATCGCGTTCCTCTCGTTCCAGCCTGTGTCGTTTACGGGCCGCGACGAAGAGATCACAGACGAGCGGCGCATGCAGCAGCGTTACACCTTGTCGCATCTGGCGCAGGACGTGAAGCAGCAGGTCGGCATCACCGAGCCGACGCGCGATTGGTTCCCCTTGAGCCTGATGGGCGCGTTCGCGGATTTCGCTGACCTCGCGCACGGCCCCAACGCCGAGTGGGGACAGGTTTCCTGCGGCTGCCATCCCAACTGCGGCGTCGGCACGGCCGTGATGATCGATAAAGAGACCAAAGAGATGCGCCCCGTGCCAGAGTTTCTAAACATTCCGGGTCTCGTCAAAGACATGCGCAAGATCACGGACGCCGGGCGCGGCAAGTGGCCCACGAACATCATGATGGGGCTGGCGCTCCTGAAGCACTACGATTCGACGAAGTCGCCTTCGCAGTTCACGCTCTACGAGTTGTTCAAGAAGTTCGACAAGTCGTTCGGCCTGACCGGCAAGTCTTACGGCCGTGTGGACGGGCAACGCTCGAAGACGGACATCGAAGCGCGCCGCGCCGACCGTTGGAACTTCCTCTTTATCGCGGGCATGTGGTTTCAGGACTTGTTCAATTACGATTTCCGCCGCACCGAGATGTGCATCATCCCTTACGGCACGCAGGAAGGCGAGATCAGTTTCTGCGCCTACAACACGGGCATCGGCTGGCGCAACATCATCGAGCAGATGCACCAGAACGCGACCGTCGCCAAGTGGTACGAGGAGCACGGCCGGCACGAAATCTTCGCCAAGGGTAAAGCGGTCAGCCTCGATTACGAGACGCCGGTCAGCCTTGTGCTGAACGACACCGACATACAGCGCCCGCACAAGCCGCAGATGCAGGGGCCGAAGACGGCAGCCGAAGAGGCGGCGATGATGCGCAAGCTCTATCAGGAGATGGTGCTCAAACAGAAGCTCGGCGCGGCCGAAGTGGACAAGAACAAGCCGGTGCAGATCAAAGGTCTGGGCCGCACGAAGAACGAAGAGACCAGCCTGTCGGCTTAAGCCGGGCACAAGTCACTGGCAGACGACCAAAGGCCCCGCGCGTGAATAACGCTGCGGGGCTTTTGCTCTGCGCGCCGACTCGCGCGTAACATATCCGCGCGTTGTTTGCAGTATGGCAACGCGCAAGTATGTTGCCGCGAGGAGGGCAAGATGGCACAGGACAAGAAACATGACGTGAAGGTACAGGTGCAGGTGATGGAATTGTCCAAGGCGGGCACGGCGCTCACCTTGGAAATCTACGCCGAGGGCGAGAAACTCGGCGAGATCGAGATCGGGCATGGCTCGTTCGGCTGGCGGCGTGCCAACAGCAAGAGCGGCTTCCGGCGGCGCAACTGGTCAGTCTTCACAGACTGGTTGAACGAACAGTTTTACAAGTCTTGATAAACGCACGCGGCCATGCATGCTTGAATAATCCGGTGGGTTAAGTTGTAATAACCGGCGGTTGGTTTCTTTTCTATGATCCGTATTCTTTTAACGAACGACGACGGGATTCACTCCGAAGGTCTCACGCAAGTCGAAACGGCATTGAAGGCAGTGGGCGACGTGTATGTGATCGCGCCGGCCTCCGAGATGAGCGGCGCATCGCACAGCCTGACGCTTGCCCGGCCTTTGCGTATTCGCCAGATAGATGAGCGCCACTGGACGGTGGACGGCACGCCGACCGACTGTGTCACTCTCGCGCTGCACAAAATTCTGCCCGCAGAAGCGCGCCCGCACGTCTGCGTCTCCGGCATCAATCATGGCGGTAATCTGGGCGACGATGCGACCTATTCGGGCACGGTCGCCGGTGCGCTCGAAGCGACCATCTTCGGCGTGCCCGGCCTCGCCTTCAGTCTGGTCACGCGCGAGCGCTACGACTTCACGCATGCGGCCGCGTTCGCCGCCGAGATCGTGCGTAAAGTCACCCGCGAAGGTCTGCCCGAAGGGACGCTCTTGAACATCAACCTGCCGCCGGGCGCGATCAAAGGCGTGCGCGTCACGCGGCAGGGTGTGAAGAATGCGCGCCCCCTCATCAGCGAGCACATAGACCCGCGCGGCAAAGCCTACTACTGGATCGGCGAAGAGTATTTCGATGGCGAATGCGCCGAAGACACGGACTTCTACGCCGTGCGCCACGGGTTCGTCTCCGTCACGCCGATGCGCAGCGACATGACGAACTATCAGGAACTCGCGGCGCTCGCCGACTGGAACACGACGACGGCTGCGCCCGTCTGCACGCCGGCGGACGCGCCGGTTGAAAGCGCCTGAAACTGCAACTGACGCTAACTGCACGAGAGGGCAAGCCCGTTTTGCGTTCCGCTTCACAACTGCCACAGGGGTCTGCTTCGGGCTTCCGCCTGCAACGCGAGCGGATGGTCGAACGGCTGCGCGACCACTACGGGATACGCGACCCGCGCGTCCTGCGTGTCATGGGCGAAGTGCCACGCCACGCCTTCGTGCCCGAAGCCTTGCAGGGGCGCGCTTACGGCGACCACGCGCTGCCCATCGCCGCGAATCAAACCATCTCGCAGCCTTATATCGTCGCGCGCATGAGCGAGTTGTTGGAACTCGACGACCGGAGCCGCGTGCTTGAGATCGGTGCTGGCTCAGGCTATCAGACGGCGGTGCTGGCGCGCCTCGCGGCGCAGGTCTATGCCATCGAGCGCATCGGCGATCTGGCCCGCGAGGCGCAGGCCCGCATCCGGCAGTTGAATATCTACAACGCGACCGTCAAGTGCTTCGACGGCACGCTCGGCTGGGAAGCGCATGCGCCTTACGACGCGATTCTGGCCGCAGCCGGCGGGCCTGAAATTCCGCAACCGCTCCTTGCGCAGTTGAAGATCGGCGGCCGGCTTGTCATCCCTATCGGGCAGTCGCGCGAGGCGCAACGCCTGATCCGCGTCCTACGCAGCGACGACGGTTACGAAGAACAAGATCACGGCGCATGCGCCTTTGTCCCCCTCATCGGCCGCTACGGCTGGCAACCATAAAGCAGAGGTCAGAGGTTAGAGGTTAGAGGTCAGTAGCAGAAGAAAAGGTTTTTAACTGACCTCTGACCTCTTTCACTTGGAGTGAACATTGATCGGAAAAATCATCGGTATCCTGTCGGTCTTTATCATCAAGGTTATTTCGACGCTCGGTTATACGGGCATCGTGCTGTTGATGGCGATTGAGTCGGCGTGTATCCCTCTGCCGTCGGAAGTGATCATGCCGTTTTCGGGTTATCTGGTTTACACGGGGCGCTTCAGCCTGTGGCTCGTGGCGGTGGCGGGCGCGTTTGGCTGCGTGGTCGGTTCGATGGTGGCATACTGGGTTGGCATGTACGGCGGGCGACCTTTGATTGAGCGCTACGGGCGCTATATTTTGGTTTCGCGGCACGATCTGGACTTGGCGGATCGCTGGTTTACGCGCTACGGCGAGATCATCGTCTTCGTGAGTCGGCTGCTGCCGGTCGTGCGCACCTTTATCGCGTTTCCGGCGGGCGTGGCGCGCATGAACGTGCCGCGCTTCATCATCTACACGTTTTTAGGCTCGCTGCCTTGGTGTCTGGGTCTCGCTTACGTCGGCCAACTGCTCGGCGAACAGTGGGACAAGAACGAAGCCCTCAAGGCGTGGTTTCACCGCTTCGACTTCGTCATTGGTCTGATCATCCTCGCCGCTGCTGCTTGGTGGGTCTGGCGACATATCAAACATGCACGGGCTGACAAGGCGGAAGCTGCGAGCGCGTAGATTTGACAGGCAACAGCATGCCACTTAGAATGGCTCGACCAATGACGGGGCGTGGCTCAGCCTGGTAGAGCGCACGGTTCGGGACCGTGAGGTCGGAGGTTCGAATCCTCTCGCCCCGATTTACAGTTCAAAAAAGAGAGCGCGGGCAACAATCGTTGCCCGCGCTTTTGTTGTCTGCGCGCTTTGTCTCAACTTTGGCCTGCGTCATCTTTTCGCCGGCCGGCGCATGTTCTTCATCACGGCGGCGATGTCCTGCCATTTGCCGTCGCGTTTGACGTAGATGCGCGGCTGTGTGGGCGGATAACGTCTGGCGAACGCGGGATTGGTGGCGAGCAGGGGATTGATGGCGGCGCGGTCGCCGGTGGTGACGCGCCAGCGGCCTGCTTCGCGCATGAGGTATTGCCGCAGCACGATCTTGCCTTCGGCCTCGAAGGGTTTGCGTGCGCGCATATAAACGACCGAGTCCACGACGGCCACGTCGCCCGCGACGTGTACCGCGCCGATCTCCAGACGATCAAGTTCGTACAGGTTGCGCGTCTGCTCAAGCTTGCGGACGAAAGTCTCGCGGGGCAGGCGACGCTGCGAGGCGGTGGGCAGCACGTCGTAGAGCGAATTGTAGTCGCCCGTGCGCAACTGGCTGAACGCCTGTTCGACGGCGTTACGCACGTCGGTTTCGTCCGCCGCCGGGGTCGCGTGCGCGGATAATGCGCTAAAGCAGGTGAGCGCAAGCAGCGCGGCGCACAGACGCGCAGCGCCCGCAAGGGAATGTTTATTGTTCATCTTGTGCTTCAAGCTCCGATTCCACGTCGGCTTCGATGCTGCGCGCGCGCAGCAAGTTGCGCTGGTCTAGAAACCAAGCGACGACGCCGAGCGTGGCGACGACGAACGTGGCGTTGAGATGACCGCGCAGACCAAGCACGATGGCGGCGACAAGGCATAGGCCGGATGCGAGCCGCCAGAGACGCTGCACGCCAAAGAGCGTGTAGGTGTGCGCCGTTGTCGAGGGCAGGGCCGGCGCGTCCGTGCGCCCGGCCGCGATGGGCTGCGCGTGCGCCGTCTCTGCCGGGTGCGGACTTATTTCATCTGGCAATCGCTCACGCACAGGTTAATTAATCGTCAGAGGGATGTCGGTCGCAATTTTGGTTGGCGGGAAGCATTTCTCTTCGTCGCACGCCTGCACGTGTACCTGCGCGTGGAGCGTCTGTGCGCCTTTGGGCGCGTTCGCCTGCACGCTGAGCGGCAGCCGGATCGTCGCCTCGTGTTCATAGACAGCCAGCGCCTCCGGTGCGAAGTGGAACTTACGATTCACGGGCTGCGGGTAGGCGGGCTTGCCGGCCGTGACGCCTGCGGTCGGCGTAAACTCAAGCTCCGTCGCTTTCAGGTAAGCGAAGGTCGCAGGGTTCGCGTTGATGTGATAACCATCGGCGATCTGCAAACGCACACGTGCTTCGCCGCGTCCGCCGGCTTTGAGCGCGACCTCGTCGGCGCTCGCGCGCACGATCTCTGCGGGCGTCGGGTTCGCGGCCGGCTCGGCCGGGCCGCTGTTTGCCGGCGTGGGTGTGTTGGTTGCGCCGGATGATACGTCGGCCGGCGCTTGGCGCGAGCAGGCGACGGCCAAGAGCAGCAGGGCGCAAGCGAGCAATGTAGATGTTTGTCGGCGCTTGACGATTAGCATGTTCTGCGGCGCGCTCTTTAGCGGCTTTGCTCCGAAGGCCTTCATCGCTTACTCGGCCTCTTCTTCTCGCTCGTCGCCCGCGTGCTTTTTGTCGGGGCGTTTGATGCCGAACTTCTCAAGCCGGTATTGCAAGGTGCGGAAAGTCAGCCCCAAGAGCTTCGCGGCCTTGGTGATGTTGTAATCGGTGCGATCCATCGCTTGCAGAATGAGGGCGCGCTCGAACTCTTCAAACGAGATGCCTTCGGCGGGCAGCTTGAACGCACCCTCGCCGGCCGGGCGTGCTTCCTGCCGGACTTCGAGCGGCAGGTCTTCCACCGTGATCAGATCATTCTCCGCGAGCAGGATGGCGCGCTCAATGGCGGATTCGAGTTGGCGCACGTTGCCGGGCCACGCATAGTCGAGCATGACGGTGCGGGCGTCGGGCGTTAAGCCGCGTATGAGCCGCGAGGTGTTGCGCGTGTGCTTGCGTAGAAAATAGTCGATCAGCACGGGGATGTCGTCGCGGCGCTCGCGCAAAGGGGGCACGTCGATGGAGAGGACGTTGATGCGATAGTAGAGATCATCGCGGAAACGACCGTCGGCGACCATCGCGCGCAGGTCGCGGTTGGTCGCGGCGACGACGCGCACGTCGATCTTGATCGGGCGCGTGCCGCCGACGCGGCGAATCTCGCGCTCCTGCAAGGCGCGCAAGAGCTTCGCCTGCATGCTGATGTCCAACTCGCCGATCTCGTCCAGAAAGAGCGTGCCCTTGTCCGCGACTTCAAAGAGACCCTTCTTCTCGGCGTGCGCGCCGGTGAAAGAACCTTTCTCGTGCCCGAAGAGTTCGGATTCAAGCAGGTTCTCGTTGATCGCGGCGCAATTGACGGCCTGAAACATCTCGGCAGCGCGGGGCGACTGATTGTGGATGGCGCGCGCGATCAACTCTTTGCCCGTGCCGGACTCGCCGCGAATCAAGACGGTCGAGTTCGAGCGCGCGACTTTGAGGATCATCTTCTTGACCGTCTCCATCTCAGGCGAAGCGGAGACGATCTCGGTGTCGAGCACGTCGAGGCGGCCGAGCGCGCGGCGGATCGTGTCGAGCAGCGTATCGCGGTCGTAAGGCTTTTCGAGATAGTCGAACGCGCCGCGCCGCAGCGCTTCTTTGGCCGAGTCAATCGAGCCGTGCGCGGTCAGCAGGATGACGATGATCGAAGAATCGAACGTGAGCAGCTTTTGCAGCAACTCGATGCCGTCCATGCCGGTCATCTTGAGATCGGTCAGCGCCAGATCGAACCGCTTCTCGCGCGCCAACCTGAGCGCCGCTTCGCCCGACGCGGCCGGCGTCACGTCGTAGCCCTCACCCGACAGGATCATCTCAAGGATTTCCCGCTGCCCCTTCTCGTCATCAACCACGAGTATGCTTTTGCGTGCCATGATTACCTCAGAGGTCAGAGGGCAGAGATCAGTAAAAAAGCGAAGGCAAATTTTCTGACCTCTAACCTCTAACCTCTGACCTCTCTTCCGTTGGGAGTGTGATCGTAAACGTCGTGCCTGCGCCCTGTTTGCTGCGAACGGTGATCGTGCCGCCGTGATCATCGACCGCCTTTTTGGCGATGGCCAGACCGAGTCCTGTGCCCGTGTCCTTCGTCGAAAAATACGGCTCGAAGACTTGCGAGATGTCGTCGGCGGCGATGCCGCGCCCCGTGTCGGTTATCTCCACGCGCACGCGCCCCGGCGCTTCGTTCGCCAGCGCGACCGTCAAGCGCCCGCCTGCGCCGTTGCCCTCCATCGCCTGCACGCCGTTAATGATAAGGTTTGTGAAGAGGGAACGTAAAGATTCGGGGTCGCCATGCACGGCCGCCAGATCGCTCGCCTGCTCGACGCGCGTCTCGATGTTGCGCTCGGCCGCCTGCGCTTCGACCAGACGCAGCGCATCGTTGACGATGGCGCGCAGGTCGAGCGGGCGCAACTCAAGCCGCGCCGGGCGCGAGTAGCTTAAGAACTCGGAGATACGCACGTTGATGCGCTGCACCTCGACCTTGAGTTGATCCGTGAGGCGATCAACGATGGCGCGTTTGTCCGGCTCCTTGGGCGCAAGGGCAGAGCGCAAGTGATCGAGCGTGAGATTGATGTAGTTGAGCGGATTGCGCACTTCGTGCGCGATGGCGGAAGCGAGCCGGCCGACGACCGCCGAGCGTTCCGCCTGATGTAGTTGTCCTTCCAACTCGCGCATGCGCCCAAGCCGCGCAATCATCTCGTTGAAGACGCGCGCGAGCGCGCCCATCTCGTCGGAACGCTCGGCGGCAGGCACGCGAAAGTCGAAATCGCCGGCCGCGACGCGCTGCGCGGCGTGCGACAAATCCCGAATCGGTTGGGTGAAGCGCCAGACGAGAAAGATCGTGACGAGCGTGGCGACGAGCAGGACGGAGAGCGTGGGCAGCAGAGGGCGCAAGGCTCGCCAAGGCGATCCGTTGCCCGCCATCTGACCTGTGCCGAGCGCGACGATGATGTAGAAACGCCCCTTGCTGGTCTGCGCGGAGATGACGAAGGCGCGCGATTGGCCGGCGACGGGGCGGTCGCTCGTCGGTTGCTCCGGGCTAACGAGTCGGGGCAGCGGAACTTGCGATAGTTTGACGTAGCGATCCGTGCCGTCGTCCAGCCGCTCAGGGTTGTAGGCCGGATCGAGACTGTCGTCAATGATGTCGTCGCCGTCTAGTTGACCGGGCACGCTGCCTTCGTCTCGGACGCTCAAGACGTTGGTGACGCGGCGGGCCTGGCGTTCGCTCTGAAGGAATTTGCCGCCCTGATCGAGGTCTTTGAGCCGCGCCTGCACGGAGAAACTTTGCAACGCGAGCGAAATGCCGGCGGCGAGCGATTGCTCCTGCTCGGCAATGCGGCGGGCAACCCGCTGCTCGGCCCGGCGATTCAAAAAGAACTGCACGCTCAGTGTGGCGACGAGCAGGAGCGCCAGCACCAGCAGCAGCCGGACGCGGAAACTGTTGAAGAGATTGAGCGCCTGCATCGTGTGTCCGACGACCGCGCGCGCCGCGTTAAGTCGAGAGCCGTCAACGTGGCGCGCGGCGGCAGTTAAAGTTAATTGTTGCTCTCGGCGAGTTCAGATGTTATAGTCGCCAACGTCTCCTGCGCAAACCCCCCGGAGACTTTGGGGGGTATTGCCTCTCCTATCTCGCCAGAACGGAAACGTTAATTTGAACTTCGAGTCAGAAAAAAGCTGTCAACACAGCTTGCGGCCGAATTGCATCAGTTTGCTTTTTCGTTTGACCGCGCCCGTGCGGCGCGACCGGTTGGCACGCACGACCAAGTCACTTTAAGTTTTGAGTCAGAACAGTCAGCGCACGCTGCATCAGAGATGAGCGCCTGCGTCCCCTATACCCCTTTGAAATTTAGAGAGGTTTGATTGATGACGCGAACCCGCATCACCCCGACGCTTCTACTGCTCGCCCTTTGCCTCAGCCTTTCGGCCACCAACATTTTCGCCGCCCGACACAAGGCTAAACCGGCCGCTGCGGCTAAACCGGCCCGCGCGCAGCAGACGCGCGCGGAGAAGAAGGGGCGCGCAGCAGCAGAGCACGGGCGCGAGAGGTCTGCACGCCAGAAAGCTCCGGCGCGTGAGACGCGGGCCGAGCGCCGCCAGCGCCTGCGCGAGGAGCGGGCCGAGGCGCGCGACACGAGACGCGGCGGCGGGCGCAGGATGTCTAAGCGCGAGCGGCTGTTGCAGGCGCGGCTCGCGGCAGAAGCGCGGCGGCGGGCCGAGTTGGCGCGGCTGGCGGCGATTGCGCGGGCGCGGGCCATCGAACAGGCCCTGCGCGATGAGGTGGCGGCGAACATCGCTAAGGACGACACGACGGGCGAAGACCTAGAGGTGCGCCGCGCCGCCGTCAACGCGCTCGGCAACCACATCGCCTCGGTCGTCGTGATGGATCCGAAGACGGGGCGCGTCTATTCGGTCGTCAATCAGGAGTGGGGCATTCGGCGCGGCTTCAAGCCCTGTTCGACGATCAAATTGGTGACGGGACTGGCGGGCTTGAGCGAGCACGTCATCAATCCGATGCAGGAGGCTTCGCTCGTCTCCGTCAGCACCAGCCGGCTCGACCTGACCGACGCGCTTGCCTACTCGAACAACGGCTACTTCCAGAACGTCTCGGGGCGCGTCGGCTTTGATCGCATGATCTCTTACGCGCGGCAGTTGGGCTACGGCGAGCCGAGCGGCATCAATCACGCGAACGAGTACGCGGGGCGCGTGCCGCTCTTTAAGCAGGGTTACGCCGTCAACCACATGGGTTCGCATGGCGACGACTTCGAGATCACACCCGTGCAACTGGCCACGCTCGTCTCCGTCTTCGCCAACGGCGGCACGCTGCTGACGCCGCACCTGCCGTCTTCGCCCGCCGAGAGCGTCAAGTTCCAGCCCATCATCCGTCGCCAACTCAACATCCCGCAGGAGTATCTGCGGCGCATGTTGCCGGGCATGGTCGGCGCAGTCTCCTATGGCTCCGGTCGGCGTGCCTACGATCCGAACCAGACCATCGCGGGCAAGACCGGCACGTGCATCCAGCAGAACGGCTGGGTCGGTCTGTTCACCTCCTACGCGCCGGTCGAAGACCCGCAACTCGCCATCGCCGTCATCGGACGCGGCCCCGACGCGCGCCAGCACGTGCCCGCCTGGATCGCCGGGCAAATCTACAAGACGCTCGCCTATCGCTTCGGCAAACGCGGCAACAAGCCCGCCTACACGCTGACGCCCGACATACTCAAGCCGAAGCCGAAGGTTGACCCCGCCACCGCGCTCGCGCTCAGCGAAGAGGATGCCGAAGAGAACAAGGCCGCGGCCGACGAAGCCGCCGCCACCGCTCCCGTGCCGGCCGATGCCGACGAGGGCGGAGACGAACCTGCGAGCGGCAAGAAGGGCGAGCCGATCAAGCGCGTGGTGCAACCCGCGCAGACCGCGCCGGCCGGCTCAAGCAGCGTCAAGCCCGCGTCAGTTGCGCCGCGCACGGGCATGCAGCCCGCGCCGACGGCGACGAAGCAACAGCCGCCGGGCGACACGCGCCCGCGCCGCGTTCCCGACCAACAGCAATAAGGTTGCACTGAGATTACAAGGCTGTGACACCGCGCCGCGCGCCCATGTTGATCGGAACAAAAGCGCGCGGCGCGGTGTCTTTAGACCGCTTGCCGTGTGTGGCAAATACGGTCGCTGCGCCGCGTCGTTCCCCGCTTGACACTGTTCGTTGGGTTGTTGCAGTATCTCGGCGCAACGCGTCTCGCGCGAGCACCCGAAAAAGCCGCAAGCCAATTCGAGTCAACTCCCCCGCTGGAACGACTTTAAACGCTAGTCCGCCCTTTAGTTTGGACGGCAACTGCCCGTTCCAGCCGCGCATCTGAGAGACGCGACCTCGTAAAGGTCGCTCGCGCCCCCGAAAATTTCAGCCGACGAAGATCGCTTGGAGGGACTACCCACAATGAAGACGATGAGCCGACTCATTAGCTTGGCTATGCTCGCCGCCGCCTTCGCGCTGCCTGTGCTGGCGCAAGACCCGGCCGCTTCGCCCGCCGCCGCGCCGAACCCGTGCGAAGAACAGGCGCGCACCGACATGTACACCGACTATTACAATAGTAAAGGTAAGAAGGACGCCACCGGCAGCCCTGATGCGACTTCGCAGAAGCACGCTTACGAGATTGGCAAACAGTATCTCGATAAATACGCCACCCAGTGCCCGGACAAGTACACCGAGTCCGTGCGCAAGTTCGTCACCGCCTACGAAGAGGCGAGTGACAAACTCAACTTCCCGGCCCTCGTCTTCGGCGCAACCCCCAACTACCAGCAGGCTTTCGAGACCGGCCGGCGCATGCTCGCCAAAACGCCGGACGACGTAAGCACGCTGATGATCCTCGGTTACGGCGGCTATCAGGCGCAGACCAAAGGCAACAAGACTTACAATGCCGACGCGCTCAATTACGCCAGAAAGGCCGTGCAGTTAATTGAGTCCGGCAAGACGCCGACCAGTTGGGTTCCGTTCACCAACAAGGACGAGGCGCTGGCCTACCTGTACTACTCGATTGCCGCGCTGACGCCCGACCCGGCCGCCTCGCTCCCGCTCCTGCTCAAAGCTGCGTCATTCGAGACGCCGGTCAAGAAAGCCGCGATCACCTACGGGAGCATCGCCGAAGCTTATCAGGCCGGGCAGTACAATCGGATGCAGCAGGAGTTCAACACCAAGTTCGGTGGCAAACCTGAGACGGACGAGAGCAAGTTCGCCCTCGACCAGTTGAATCAGGTCATTGACCGCATCATTGACGCTTACGCGCGCGCCGTCAGCCTTGCGGGCGCAGACCCGGCCCTTAAGGCGTACAAGACCGCGTGGACGGAGCAGTTGACCAACTTCTACAAGTTCCGGCACGACAACAAGACCGACGGCTTGGACGCTTACATCGCCAGCGTCGCCACGACGCCGCTGCCCGCGCCGTTCGAGCCGAAGCCTTACGTGCCGGCGGCCGTGCCCGCCGGTGATGGCGCTGGCGCTGGTGATGGCGCAAACGGCACGAAGCCGCCGACTACAACCACCACCACTACGACGACCACCGTCAGCACGACGCAGATGAAGCCCGCGCCCGCTAGCCCGACGCCCGCGACCAAGCCGGCGACACCCGCGAAGCGGCCGCCCATGCGCAAGCATCACGGCTAAATTTACGCCAAGCGATCTCGTCATGATCGAACGCCGGATGTATCGTTTAGCCAGACGATGCGTCCGGCGTTTGCTTGAGCCAACATCTCTGACCGGCCACGAAGACTGCCGCATGCCGCTCCGCGTCACAATCAGCCACCCGCACACGTCCATGCTCGTCAACGCCCGCCGCGCCCGCGTGCAACTCGTCGCACTGCTCTGCGCCCTGCTGTGTTCGACCGCCACCCTGCGCGCGCAAGGGCCGCCTGCGTCTGCGCCTACGCCCGCGCAGGTCACAGAGGCGCAGGCGCTCCTCTATGAACGCTGGCGCTCGAACATACGGCTCAATCAGCGCGCAGCTTATGAAGCGGGCCAGCAATATCTCGCGCAGTATCCCGACAACGAATACGCCGCTTACGTGCGCCAATGGGTCGAACTCTACGAGCGGGCGGCGCGCAAGGCGCGTTTTCAACAACTGCTCTATCAGGAGAAAAAATACGACGCGGCTTACACGCTCGGCCGTCAGGTGCTGGCGGACGAACCGGAGAACGTAAAAGTTGTGCTCGATCTTGCCTCGGCCGCCTATCTTGCGACGGGCGCGGGCGACGAGACCATCCGCGCGGACGCCCTCGCGCTTGCGCGTCGTGCGCTCGGCCAGCTTGAAACCGGGCCGCGCGTAGCGGACTGGCGACCCTTCGCCGGCCCCGGCGACGCCATCGGCTATCTCAACTTCGTCATCGGCGATCTCGTGCTGAAAGAGACGCCCGCCGAAGCTATTCCTTACCTGCGCAGAGCCGCGCTCTCTGAGGGCGCGATCAAACAAGCGCCGAACGTCTACACGCGACTCGCCGCCGCCTACGCTCGTAGCGAATACGATCCGCTCGCGCGCGACTACGCCGCCCGCTACGCCGGTAAAGAGGCGACGCCCGAGAGTCAGGCCGCGCTCGCCAAAATCTTCCCCATCCTCGACCGCATGATCGATGCTTACGCGCGCGCGGTCGCCTTCAGTCAGAACGATCCGCAGTACAACGGGGCGCGCGGGCGCTGGCTGCAAGAGCTAACGGAACTCTACCGCACGCGCCACGACGGCTCGACCGACGGGCTGAACGAATTGATCACAGGCGTCGTCAACAAGCCGCTGCCCGAACCGGCCGCGCCTTGATCGTCTATCCGGGTGCGCGCCAAAACTTGCCCGCCCGCGCCGCTTCCTCTGTTACAATCGCAGCAATCGTGAAAGAGAACGGCACGCCCGACATTGATCTGGCCGCGCTCGAAGCGGCGCTCGGCTACGAGTTCCGCGAGCGCGCGTGGCTTGAACGCGCCCTCTCGCATCGCTCCTGGGCGCATGAGCAGGTTAAGCCGGGCGAAGAGGAGCAGGCGCGGCAGTTGCACAATGAGGCGTTGGAGTTCGTCGGCGACTCCGTGCTCGGCCTCGTCGTCGCGCACTACCTGTTTGACGAGAACCCCGATTCAACCGAAGGCGATCTCTCACGCATGAAGCACCGGCTCGTCAGCACGACGACGCTGGCGCGCGTGGCCAAGCGACTGGACATCGGCGCGCACCTGCGCATCGGGCGCGGGGAAGAGAAGACCGGCGGGCGGCGCAAGCGGGCGCTCTTGGCCGACGTGTTCGAGGCCGTGCTGGCCGCCGTCTATCTGGACGGTGGTTACGAAGCGGCGGTCGCGTTCGTCCGGCGGGCGCTCGCGGCGGAACTCGATGCCGCCAACCCTGAAGCGGCTGCCGCCGCCGACTACAAGACGCTCTTGCAGGAACGCGTGCAGGCGCTCTGGCGCTTGACGCCGACCTACAATGTCAATCACACGGAAGGGCCGCCGCACAGCCGCATCTTCCACGTCACGGTCAACTGGGGCGAGCACACGACGCGCGGCACGGGGCACACCATCAAGGCCGCCGAGATGGACGCCGCCTGCCGCGCGCTCAAAGAACTGGAAGAAGCCGGGCCCGGTAAACCCGCAGCAGCAGCAACCGGCGAGCAGCAAGCAGACAGCGGTGTGGCCACGCTGGCCGGCGGCGTGCAACCGTTAGAAGGCACTCGACCGCACGCGGAAGCCAGCGAGCGGCAGGCGGCCGATTGATTGGGCGACCATTTTTAATTGTGCGGCCCTTAAAAAACGGGCCGCACCGCTTCGAGCTTTGCCGACTTGACCGGCGCGCAGCGTGTTCTCTACGATGCCAACAGCATGGGCGATAATTCAAAATCGAGCGTGATGGAAAAACCGGCGGTTGACGCCGGCTCGCCAAACGGCGCGAGCGCGAAGACCGAGCGCAAGGTCGCGGAGCAGCAGCAGGCCGAAGAAGCTCCGCCGCCGGGCCCGCCGCGCACGGTCTGGCGCGAGTATTTCGAGTCGCTGGTCGTGACCGCCATCATGGCGCTCTTTGGCATGACCTTCGTCGTGCAGGCGGTGAAAGTGCCGACGGGTTCGATGCAGAACACCATCCTCATCGGCGATCACCTGCTCGTCAACAAGTTCATCTTCGCGCCGGGGCCGCACGTGCCCTTTCTGCCGCAGCGCGACATACAGCGCGGCGACATCATCGTCTTCAAATTTCCCGGCGACCAGAATCGCGGTCTCGCCAACGACAAACAGGAAGACCCAAGCCAGTTCGTCGATCAAGACCCGAACAACAAACCGTTCGTCACCAACTACGTCAAGCGCGTCATCGGTCTGCCCGGCGACCGCATCGAGTTGAAGGGGCGCAACGTCATCATCAACGGCCAGCCGCTGCCCGAACACATCGTCACGGTCAGAGACCCCGGCTACTTCTCGCGCCCGCCCGATCCGCGCACGTCCATGCCGCTTGAGCCGGTCGCCAGCCCGCCGCCCACCGGGCAAGGGCCATACACCATCTTTTTCCGCGAGCGCGACCAGCGCAACAGCGAAGGCTACAACCTCGCCGAGTACGACACCTTCCGCGTGCGCGGCAAGGATTACATCGTCGTGCCGCCGAACAACTATTTCGTCATGGGCGACAACCGCGATAACAGTCTCGACAGTCGCTTCTGGGGCTTCGTGCCGCGCGACCTCATCATCGGGCGCGCAATGTTCGTCTATTGGTCTTACGACGAGAGCGCGCCGTCCACCGGCTTCTTCCTGACCGACTTTCTGCACAACACGCGCTGGGCGCGCACCGGCACGATGGTCAAATAAAAGCCCACACATACAAGAACAAGGAGGCGCGGGGATGGCGTCAATGTGGGGACGAGGCGGCTTGAGTTGGGGCGAACTGGCCAAGCGCGTCTGGGTCGAGACGAACGAAGACGACATCTTCGGCCGCGCCGCGCAACTCTCTTACTATTTCCTGCTTGCGCTGTTCCCCTTACTGCTTTTCTTAACCTCGCTGCTCGGCTATTTCGCGCAGGCCGGCACTGAGTTGCGCAGCGAGATGCTGCGCTTCCTGTTCACGGTGATGCCGGGCC
>DASVQA010000119.1:0-30538 GCA_036389375.1 Pyrinomonadaceae bacterium
TTGTTAAGTCACGCGCGCCCGGTCGGGGGTTCTGCTTAAACTCACCGGCGCTCTAGCGCCGCCTTCATTTCAAACACACCCGCTGCCAGACGAGAAAAACACTTATGGCTCTCACCGGACAACTCAACGATCTTTCCCTGAGCGAACTCATCGAGTTCTTCTGCAACCAGCGCAAGACGGGCCGGCTCAAGGTTGATTACGCGCTTGCGCCCGGCGTCTTCTTCATCAAAGAGGGCGAACTCGTGGACGCCAAGATCGGCGCGCTCAACGGCGCAGAGGCCATCTATTTTGCGCTGACGCTCCCTTCCGCCGCCTTCGACTTCAGCGCGCAGGTGCAGTCTTCGCGCCGCACGATCAACGAGCCTTGGACGCGTGTCGTGCTCGAAGGTTTACGCCGCATAGACGAGGGCATCCCGCCGAGCGAACAAGACCCGTTCGCCGGGCTTGAGAGCGCGGAACTCGACGGCGCGATTGCCGAGTATCTCAGCAGCGTCGAAGCGGCCGAGAACGCGAAGCCAGTGCAACCTGCCCCACCGGTCGTGCCGGCCGCAGAACCTAGTCTGCCCTTGTCCATGACCGTCGAAGCGACGGGCCCGCAGGCGAGCGGCAAACGCAAGTTCGTCTTTGCCGGTGTCGCCGCCGCTGTCCTGCTCGCGTGCGCCATTGCCGCCATTCCGCTCGCGCGCCACTTCGCGCGCAGCCAGCCGGCCGCCAACGTCGGCGCGCCCGCACCCGCACAAGCAGCGCCCGCCGACAGTAACGCCACGAACACCGTCAATCCCTCGGACGCGACGCCCGCCACGCCCGCACCCGACGCAGCCACCGAAGACGCCGTGCTCGCCGCCCGGCGCGAAGCACGCGAACGCGAACTGCGCCTTCAACGTGAGCGCGAGCAACGCAGACAGGACGAGGCGAAGAAGGCCGGGCAGCAAGAGCAGCAAGCGGCGCTTGTCGCCCCGACGCCCGCGCCGGTCGGCCCCAAGAGCGTGCGCGTCAGCATCTCTTATGACGAGAACGGGCACGTCACGTCGGCTGCGGCCGTCGGTTCCAGCCCCGGCGCGGAGGCCTACGCTTCGACGGCGGTGCGGATCGCACGCGGTCGTCGCTTCCCTGCCGGTCAAGCCGGCTCAACCGTCGTCACGATCCCGATCAACTAAACGACAACTAATCTTTCACGCGAAGACCGGCGCTGAGTGTGCAAACTCAAGTGCCGGTCTTTTTGTTTCGGCCGGTAGACTTTTATGCGGCCAGCGCGGGCGTCCGTCGCTCGCGCTACTTCGCCGCCGGCAGATTCAGCAGCAGATTAACCGGCGCAGTCTCCGCCTGCGTGCGGCGCACGACGGGCAGTTCGATGGCAGAAGCGTAGCGGCGATTGCGGGCGACGTTGATGGTCGGTGTGCCGTCGGCGGGCACGCGCGCGAAGGCGCTCTTGTCGTGGCCGGCGATGGCGACGCGCAGCCTGTGTCCGCGCCGGATGAGGACGGACGTGGGCAGCAGACCGAACCTCAACTCGGCCGTTGCGCCCGGCACGAGCGGCTGCGCGTCCGCCCGTTTGAATGAATGATAAGGGACGGGCGAGTTGTAGGGCGGTCGCGCCTTTGAGATTTTGCGATGGAGCGCGCGCAGTTGCCCTTCGGTCAGATAAGTGACGTGGCCCTGCTCGTCCACGTCTTCGAGATAGACGAAGAAGTTTCCATCCGTGTGGGTTGAAGTCACGAAGAGATCGATGACCGGGTAGCCTGTGATCTCCATATCGGCGGCGAGCGGCTGCGTGGTGTAGGTGAGCAGGCGTTCATCTGCGGCGGCGCGGTCGGGATATTTGACGGGGCCGCCGAGTTGCGTGTGCCAACGATTCTGTTCGCCCGTCGTGACTTCGAAATCAACCTGATAAGTGTCTGCACCGTTGGCCGCCTGCGGCGCAGACGGCGCGAGCAGTTTGTCGGCGGCCAGATAGAAACGCGTGGGCGTCGTGCCGGCGACGGGCCACCGTGTCGTCGTCCGCCAACGCTCCGCGCCCATCGTGTAGTAGAACAGCACGCGCGCCGGCTTGAGATCGGTTTCGATGCCCTTCAGATAGTGATCGAAGAAGCGCAGCCACTCCTGCGTCAGGAACAGGCGCGGCGAATTGGGCGCGAGATATGGATCGGCGTTTTGCGACGCGCCGTGATTCCACGGCCCGATGATGGCGCGCTGCGGATTGCTGAAGGTGAGAAAGGTTTTTATGACGGCATCGGCCGTGCCCGCGTCGAACCAGCCGCCCCAAGTGTTGAGCACCGTGCCGGCGCGTTCGATCTCGCGCCGGTGCGCGTGGACGCTGAAGTCGTCAATCGTGCCGCCGAAGCCCCGGTCGTCGCGGAACGTGACGCTTTGCGCCGACTTGTACACGTCCATGTTCGCCGTGTGCTCGCGCTGCGCCGCTTGCAGCAACTTCTGCTCCGTGTCCTCGTCCACAGGGCGGACGCCGGGCGACGTGTCCAGTTGCCGATTGCCCTCGTTCCACGTCCTGACCAGCCACTCGTTCATGATGCCGCCGGGAAACGGCACGTCCGTAAACTCGTCGAACTCGTAGTGGCGCGCGATGATCGCCTTGACGGCCGCGCGGTTCGGCACAGCGAGCAGCAGCGCGGCATTGGCGCTGTACGAGTTGCCGTAAGCGCCGACCCGGCCGCTCGACCAGGGCTGCGCCACGATCCAGTCCACCACTTCGCCCGCGTCTGCAATCTCGGCGGGCGACCAGGGCATCGTCCACACACCGAACGACGCGCCCGTGCCGCGCGCATCCACCAGCACCACCGCATAGCCGTGCGTGACATAAAACTTCTCGACCCCGCCCACGTTCTGCCCCGCCTGTGCGCGCCAGTAGCGCGTCAGGTGCACGAGCGCCGGGATGCGCGCGTCCGGCGCGAGACCCTGTGGCAGACAGACGGTGATAGCCACGCGCACGCCGTCGTGCATCTTGACGTAGAGCGAGCGCGCGTCAACCTCCTTGTACTGCGGGTCGGTGAAGCCTTTGTAACGCGTCGGCGTCGGACTCGGCTGCGGCGCGGCTTGCGCGTGGACGGTCAACGCGCACCATAAGATCAGCAACCCACTGAGCGCGGGCACGAGCAGCTTTCGCATGATGACAACTCCTCGAATGAAGATCGCCCCGGCCAGCGAGGCTTCAGGCTCTTGGCAAAGTTTATAACGCACGAACGCCGCGCCCGCCGCCGCCGATTCATACCCGCACACGTCAGGCAATTGGCCGCAGGCGACAAACCCCGCGCGCAAGATACATAGACGCCACGCGCAGCCGGTTCTCGTCTCAAGCGCGCCATGCCTTCGGCGGCGCGATTGCCTCGCGCTGCTTGTGCCGCGCCGCGTCGTTCAGCTAGATTCTTCCCGCCAGAGGTTTTGTTAAGCGATGCCCCGCCCGCCCACGATTCAAGTCAGAGCCGCCGTTAAGATTCTCGACGCCGCCCGGCTGGCGGGCGTCGCGCCCGTCACCCTCTGCCGCACCGTCGGACTCGACCCCAAACTGATCGACGACCCCGACAACCGCGTGCCCTTCGCGCAGATCGTCGCGCTCTACGAACAGGCGGCCCGCCTCACGGGCGACGACGCCTTCGGCCTACACGTCGGCGAGCGCACCAGCCCCACACTCTTTGACGTGCTCGGCTACGCCGTCATCAATAGCCCCACGCTCGGCGCGGCGCTCGAACGCCTCGTCCGCTATCACGCCATCTGGACGGACGGCGCAGGCTTCGAGGTCGCGGAGCAAGGCCCCGATGTGCGGCTCACGTACAACTACGTGCCCGGCGTGCCCCTGCCGCGCCGCCACGATGGCGAGATGACCTTTGCCATCGCCGTCGCCTTCACGCGCCGCTTGACCGGCGTGGACTGGCAACCGCGCACCGTCTCGTTCCAACACCCGCAGCCCGCCGACACGACCGAACACCGACGCATCTTCCGCGCGCCCGTCTATTTCGATCAGCCGCGCAACGAACTCGTCCTCGACCGCGCCCTGCTCGCGCTCCCGCTCGCCCGCGCCGATGCCGGCCTCTGCGCCCTGCTCGACCGCCACGCGCAGGAACTGCTCGCCCGCCTGCCGCAACGCGACGACACGACCGCGCAAGTGCGCCGTTTGCTTAGCGACGCACTCTCCGGCGGCGACCCGAACATCGCGGCCGTCGCCCGCCAATTGGGTCTGAGCGCGCGCACGCTTCAACGCAAACTCCGCGCGGAAGGCACGTCCTACCAAGACCTGCTCGACCTGATGCGCCGCGACCTCTCGCGCCGCTACCTGCAAGAGCGCGCCATGGCCGTCTGCGAAGTCGCCTACCTGCTCGGCTTCTCCGGCCCGAGCGCCTTCCACCGCGCCTTCCGGCGCTGGACAGGCGTCACGCCGAAAGAGTTCCGGCAAGCGAAAAGCTGACAGGCTGAAGACGATAGTTTGTCGGCTAGTTTATCGGCCAGTTTATCGGCTAGACGCTCTCGGCCAAACCACAAGCGGCGAGCACGAGTAGCAGCGCACGTTTCAGGCCTACGTCGCGCCCGCGCGGGTCGTACCATTCTTCGAGGGTGTGTGAGTTGCCGGATGTGCCGCCTGCGCCGATGGTCAGGGCGGGCAGGCCCTTGGCGATGGCGATGTTGGAGTCGGTGGAAGAACAATCGAGGTGTGGTTCGTGGCCGCAGGCGCGTGTGGCGGCGAGGGCGAGTTGGACGAGCGGTGTCTCTAGGGGCGTTGCGCCGCCGGGACGGTCGCCGATGAGTTTGATGTCGAGTTCGAGCGGGGACGCGTCGGGGCGGCGCGCGGCGTTCTCGTCCGTCGCGGCTTCGCGGGCGGCGCGGCGGAAGAAGGCGTCGAGGCGTTGCAACTCATGGGCTGATTCCGAACGCAGGTCAACGTCCATCATTGCCTCTTGCGCGATGACGTTGACGCCCGTGCCGCCCGTGACGCGCCCGACGTTGAAGGTGGTGCGCGGGTTTGCCGGCGCGGGATAAGTGACGAGGCGCGCAATGGTGCGACCGAGCGCGTGGACGGGATTGGCCACGCCGAAGTCGCCCCAAGAATGACCGCCGGGGCCCGTGAAGCGTACGCGGTAGCGGCGCGAACCGAGCGCCGTCGTCGTAATGCGTTCGACGCCGGGCCCGTCGAGACTGAGGAAAGCGTCAATCTCTTTTGCCCAGCGTCCGGCGGTCAACAAATGGCGCGCGCCGCGCAAGTTCCCTTCGCCCTCTTCGCCAACCGTGCCGACGAACAGGAGCGAGCCGGCCGTCTCAAGTTTGTTCGCTTCAAGCGCGCGCAGCAGCGCGACTAGGGCGACCAGGCCGCAGCCGTCGTCGGCGATGCCGGGCGCAAGCAGGTGCGGGCCTGTGCGGCGCACTGTGAAGCTCGTCTCGGGCGGAAAGACCGTGTCGAGGTGTGCACTGACGACGATGAGCGGATTGAGCGCGCGGCCGCGCCGCAATGCGACACAGTTGCCTTCTTCGTCAATCTCGGTCTCCGTCAGCCCGCATTGCTTGAACCGCGCGGCGAGGTATTCAGCGCGTGCGGCTTCGCCAAACGGCGGCGCAGGGATCGCGCAGATGGCCGTTTGTTCTTCCGTGATCTCGGCGGCGTGTTCGGTGAAGAACCGGCAGGCGTGCGCGACGCGTGCGTCCGCAAGCAGATCGCGCATGACGGTCGCGGGCGCGTGGCCGGTGGCAAGGCTTGACATATAAAGACAGTGACGAGTGCCGAGTGCCGAGGGACGAGTGAAGACAAAGTTTTGAACCCGTCACTCGTCACTCGTCACCCGGCGCTGCTCTTAAACCAACTGCATGACTTCGGCTTCGCTCAGGACGCCGTGCGCTTGCTTGGCGTGGTCGTAGATGCGCGCCACGCGTTCGTCGGTCGCTTCCAGCCCGCGCGATTCGAGCCAGTAGATAACGTTGGACTTGCCGCTCATGGGGCCGACTTCGATCACTTGATGCAGCCCGAAGAGGCCGGCGGGCACGCCCGAATAGACGAGGTCGGCCAACTCCGTGTCGCCTTTGCGATAGCTCTTGATGACGGCGGCGGCGTGGACGCCGGTCGCGGTGCGGAAGGCGTCGCGCCCGAAGACGGGATAGTTGAGCGGGATCGTCCATTGACAACTGCGCGCCGTGGCCTCGCAGTAGTCGCGCAGCCGCGACAGGTCGTTATCAATCCAGCCCATCAGTTTCAGATTGACGAGCAGTTGATCCATCGGCGTGTTGCCGACGCGCTCGCCGATGCCGAGCGCGGAGCCGTGTACTTGATCAGCCCCGCCGTCAATCGCGGCAATGGAATTGATGACGCCGAGGCCCCGATCCTGATGCCCGTGCCAGTCGAGCCGCACGCCGCCGCCCTCGTCTTCGATGATGCGTTTGACGAAGGCGATGACGGCGCGCGCACCGTCCGGCGTGGCGTGCCCGACCGTGTCGCAGACGCAGACGGCCCGCGCGCCCG
This sequence comes from Pyrinomonadaceae bacterium, assembly GCA_036389375.1. Classification (GTDB taxonomy): domain Bacteria; phylum Acidobacteriota; class Blastocatellia; order Pyrinomonadales; family Pyrinomonadaceae; genus QHXQ01. The sequence goes on from DASVQA010000119.1 coordinate 6,452, forward strand.
CGCGAATCGCCGTCGTGTAGAGCGCGCGAATGGTCTGCGGGTCGGCGCGCGTCGTGTCTTCGGTCACGTACATGACGGGCAGGCCCTGCCGGACGGCGAAGGTGACGGCGTCCTCGGTCAGCTTCAATAACTTGTCGAGCGTCCAGTCTTCGGCGTAGAAGCGGACGGGCGACGAGCCGATGAAGGTGCAGGCTTCGATGGCGATGCCAGCGCGCTGCGAGATTTCGGCGATGGGGCGAATGTCGTTTTCGTGCGTGCGGGCGGCGCAGTTCGGGCGAATCTTCAATTTCTGTTCGACGATCTCGCGTGCCAGCCGCTCGACGCCCGCCGCGTGTGTGCCGCCCGCGCCGGGTAATCCGATGTCGGCCGTGTCGATGCCAAGCTCATTCATCAGGTGGAGCAACTCAAGCTTCTGCTCGACGGGCGGCTCGCAGACGGAGGGCGACTGTAAGCCATCGCGCAGCGTCTCGTCGTCAAAACTGATGCGGCGACCGGGCGCGTCCAAAGCCGGCGCGACCTTGTTCCAATCGTAGATCAACTCACTCGCAGGCAATCCTTAAAACCTCCTCGGCAGCAGGGCACATTTCATTTTTGTCGGCGTGCGCAAAATTGAAACGATTACAACAAGCGGCGCGAGGGAAGTCAAGGAGGCTATAGAAGTAAGGCCGCCGGGAGTAACGCTCCCGGCGGCCTCACCCTGCGCTCGTTCTGGCGCGCTTACTGGATTGCGCCGAATCTTAGTTTGTACTCCTGCGAATTGACGAACCCGTTGACCATCGTGCGGAAGTCTGTCGGGTTGGCGTTCAAGTAGTTCAACCATGCGTTGAAGCCGGCCGGCTCCGGCGTGCGCCGCAGATAACCGTAGTACTGCATGGCGACAAAGGCGCGGTTGAACTCAAGCTGGGACACCTGATCGGAGTCGGCGACGGCGCGCAGAACTTGCGCGCGCGTCAAAGTCTGCGCGTTGAGTCGCGCGGTCAGTTCGCTACTCGTCAACGTCACTTTGGTTGTGCCGTCCGGCTGTTGCGGATCGGGCGTGGTGATTGCGTTTAGCTGATAGGGATTGAGCAGCGCAGCGACGTAAGCCGAGTTCGTCAGCGTGCCGTAGACGTTCACAAACTCCGGCCGCTGCACGAACAGGCTGGCAAACTGCGCCTTCTTCTGGAAGACCTCGCCCGACGTGCGTCCAGTCACGGCGCGCATGTCGGCGACAATCTCGCTGTACTGCGGCAGGCGATTGAAAGCGACGCGATAGAAGCGGAAGACATAGACCGCTTTCAGTTGAAACTCCTGCGAGCCGAAGAACGAGGCCGACACAAGGATGCGGTCGCACTGCGCGGACGGCGCATTCGGATCAAGATTGTTCACGTCCGGGCAGTTGTTCAAGACGTTCAGCCACGCGTTAAAGCCGGGCGTGTCGGGTTCGCGCGAGAGAAAATCTAAGTAGTGTTGGCGGACGAAGAAAGCGTTGTTGAAGATCGGGTTCGGTGTGCCGGGTGCATCGTTGTCAACGATGGTTAAAGTAGCTGTCGTCTGGCTGCCGAGTTCGCCGCCGACAGGATTGAACAGACGCAGCCCGACCGTCTCATTGCCTTCGATGTGCGCGTCGTTGACGATGGGCACAGTGAATGTTTTCTGTGTCTCGCCAGATGCGAAGGTGAGCGTGTCAATGGTCGTCGCGTAGTCGCAACGGGCGTAGGCCGCGCCGTGATTGTTCGTCGTGTCGTCGCAGCGCACGGCCGCCGGGTCGTCTATGGTCTGATAGCTGACCGTGACCTGCCCGTTAAGATTGGCGACGCGTTCGACAGTGATGGTGGCGCGGTTCGCAGCTTCGCTCACGCTGAAGTTGGCGGCGCTAAATTGCAGCGCGGGCGGCGCATCGTCGTTGACGATTGTGCCGACGCCCTGCGTCCGGCCAAGCGTCGCGCCGCTGGGCTGCGTCAGGTTGACGAAAAAGATTTCGTTTGGCTCGTTCTGGAAGTCGCCGCTGGTCGAGACGTGGACGGTCTTGCTGGTTTCGCCGGGATTGAAGGTGAGCGTGCCGCTCGCGGACGCGTAATCGTCGGGCGCAACGGCCGAGGCATCGGCGGTCGCGTAGTTGACGGTGACGGGTTGCGGGCTGGCGTTTGAGAGCGAGACGGTGAAGGCGGCGTCGCCCCTAGTGATGTCGCCTTCCGGCAGGCTCACGTCGCTCACGAAGACGCTGACGGTGGCCGAGTTGTCGAAGAAGTAAATGTCCTGTAGCCCGTTGGTATCGGCCGGCGAGGTGAGGTCGGCGAAGTTTGAGAAGGCGACGCCGCGGCCGTTGTCGCTGAGCACGTAATTGTCATCCGTGTCGAACTCGATGCCCCGTGCGCTGCCGCTGCGGTCAGTGGTGATGATGTTGGTTACGCCCGCTTGCAGATCGCGGACGAACAGTTCGACGCGATTATCGGTATCAGGCACGAGCGTTAGATCGGTGGCGGCGCTGCGGAAGATGACGTAGCGCCCGTCGGTACTCATCTCTACGGGGCCGTCTACGCCCCGGTTGCCGGCTGCGCCGGTACTGTTGCCGCTGGCGAGCGTCGTGCTGCCGGTCTGCATGTCGCGGACGAAAACCTGCCCATCGCCGAATCTCGTCGTGCCGGTCACGTAGGCGACGAACCGCCCGTCAGCGCTCATGGCCGGGCAACGCCCGAAGATCGCGGTCGTGCCCGCGCTATCAACGGTGAGAATCCTGGTCGTGTGTGTTTGCAGGTCGCGCACGAAGACGTTGAGCGCGGGGAAGCTGGTGAACGGATAGCTGATGCCTGCCACCAGATTCGTAGCGAATGAGGCGAACGCAACGAAGCGGCCGTCGGCGCTGATCCGGACACTACTGTCGGCGAAGCCGATCCCTGCGCCAAAGGATGCGCGGTTGCCGCTCTCCGTGCCGGCACTGTTGATGCTGACGAGCGTCGTGGTGTTGGTTTGCAGGTCGCGCACGAACACGTCCGAACCCTCGCTGTTCGCGGTAAAGTCGTTGTTGACGAGATCGAAGGCTTCACTCTCGAAGGCGATAAAACGCCCGTCGGGTGTCAGCGCCGGGAGATGTGTGGCCGCAGAGTTGCCCTGACCGCCGTTCGTGCCGGCGCTGTTGATGCTGACCAGCTTGGTTTCGTTCGTTTGCAGATCGCGGGCGTAGAGTTGCAGGCCGTTGGCCGTGACGTTGAGCGCCGTTAGATTGTGGGAGAAACTCTCGAAGGTGACAACGCGGCCGTTGGCGCTCAGGCGCGGCCGCATCCCGCCGATATCGCCGCTGCCCGTGCCCGCACGGTTGATGCTGACGAGCGTGGTCACGCCCGTCTGCATGTCGCGCACGAACACGTCGGCGGCTTGGTTCGTATCAGGGATGCTGGTGAGATTAGAGTCTGTGCTCTCGAAGGCGATATAACGCCCGTCGGCGCTGATCGAGGGGTTGAAGGCCCCGCCCGTCCCGCTCGCCGTGCCGGCTTGGTTGACGCTGACGAGCGTGGTCACGCCGGTCTGCATGTCGCGCACAAACACGTCCACGAAGTTATTAAGATCAGGCGTGGGGGTCAGATCGGTGGCGTTGCTCTGAAAGACGACGTAGCGCCCGTCGGCGCTAATCTCCGGTAGCCGCGACTGATTGTTACCGCTATTCGTGCCGGCAGCGTTGACGCTGACGAGTTGCGTGCGCGCCCCGTCGGTGGCGAGCAGCGCGGCGGCCTCGGCCTGAGCCGGGCGATTAGGCCAGAGCCAGAGGCCGGTGCTTAAGCCGATCAGCAGGGCGATGAGAGCGAAGCGAGTTAGGGCGAGAGAACGGGTAACGCAGCGCAGTGAGTGGTTCATAGTCTTGCCTCCTGAATACGCGCGGAGTGAGAACGTCTCAGGGTCTGTCGGACATGAGGATTAGGAAGTTACGTGCCCGTCTGGTTTGGTGAAGACCAGACGCTTGTGTGCGACCGGGCAGAGGGTAACACGGCGCGCGGGCGTGGGCAATTAAATATTTCTCCGCTTTTGCCTTCGCTTTTTGACTTCACCCGCACGAGTCTGTTATAGCCTTCGACGCGTCCCAACGAGCTTACGCGCGTGCGCGCGCCGGCCGGCCAGATCGCCCGTGTCCGCCGAAATCATGCAGACAGGAAGCCCCGCTTTCATGGAAGAGTTCATTGCACAGGGCAACGACGAACACCTGAGCATCATGCACCGCAAGACGCCGGGCTGGATCGAGGTGATCGCCGGCTCGATGTTTTCCGGCAAGTCCGAAGAGTTGATCCGCCGCCTGCGCCGCGCCCGCATCGCCCGCCAGAAAGTGCAGGTCTTCAAACCCGCGATTGACAATCGCTACTCGCACGATCACATCGTCTCGCACTCGGAGATGCGCCACGCGTCCGGCGTGGTCGAGACGGCTGAGGAGATTCTCGCGCTGGTCGAACCGCATACCGACGTGGTCGGCATAGACGAAGGGCAGTTCTTCGACGAACGCTTGATCAATGTCGCCAACACGCTAGCGGGGCGCGGCGTGCGCGTCATCATCGCCGGGCTTGATCAGGATTACACGGGCAAACCCTTCGAGCCGATGCCGCAACTACTCGCCATCGCCGAGTACATCACGAAGACGCACGCCATCTGCGTCCGCTGCGGTCAGCCCGCCAACTACTCGCAGCGCATCGTGGACGTAGAGGGCCAGGTCGTCGTCGGCGCAGCCAATGAATACGAAGCGCGCTGCCGTCGCTGCTTCGTCCCGCACGCCGATGCGCCCACTTCGTATCTGGTTGAAACAGCCGATTAGCCGTTTGCCTAAGTCAGCTACGACCTGCAAACTCCGTCGCCCCGTCAGGAATCTCGCATGCTACGTCGCACATACTTGCCGTTTCTGCTCTGCCTCGTCGGCTGCACTTTAGCCGCGCGCGCGCAAGCGCAACCGTCGCTCGACAGTCTGATCGAGCCGGAGTTGGGCGCGCTCGTCACGACTTACAAGACGCTGCACGCGCAGCCCGAACTGTCGCAGCATGAGGAGCAGACGGCTGCGTTCGTCGCCGCCCAACTGCGCGCGCTCGGCTACACCGTCACCGATCACGTCGGCAAGTATGAGCAGGCAGGCGCGACGGCTTACGGCGTCGTCGCCGTGATGCAGAACGGCGCTGGCCCGACCGTGCTGGTGCGGACAGACATGGATGCGCTGCCCGTCGCGGAGAAGACGGGGCTGCCCTATGCAAGCAAGATCAGGACGAGGAACGAGCAGGGCGACGAGGTCAGCGTGATGCACGCCTGCGGGCACGACATACACATCACCTCTTTCCTCGGCACGGCCAAACTGCTCGCGCGCCTCAAAGACCAATGGCACGGCACGCTCGTGTTAGTCGGTCAGCCCGCCGAAGAGACCGTCACCGGCGCACTCGCGCTGCTGCGCGACGGTCTCTACACGCGTTTTCCCAAACCCGACTTCGTCCTCGCGCTCCACGACAACGCGACGCTCGCGGCGGGTCGCATAGGCTACACCTCAGGCTACGCGCTGGCGAGCGCCGACAGTGTGAACATCACGATTCGCGGCGTCGGCGGGCACGGCGCAGCCCCGCAGACAACGAAAGACCCGGTAGTCATCGCCGCGCAAGTCGTCCTGGCCTTGCAGACCATCGTGAGCCGCGAGAACTCGCCGCTCGATCCGGCCATCGTCACGGTCGGCTCGATTCACGGCGGCACGAAGCGCAACATCATCCCCGACGAAGTGCAACTCCAACTCACCGTCCGCACCTATCGCGCTGAGGCGCGCGAGAAGATTCTCGCCGCCATCGAACGCATCACTAAAGGCATCGCCGCTGCCGCTGGCGTGCCGCCGGAGCGCGCGCCGACCGTCGAACTCGTGGCGCGTGAATCGGTGGCTTCGACCTTTAACGATCCGGCCTTGACCGAGCGCCTGACCGGCGCGTGGCGCGAGAGTTTGGGCGCGGCCAACGTCGTCGCCCTAGACCCGGCGATGGTCAGCGAAGACTTCGCCTATTTCAGTCTGCCGGAGCACAAAATTCCGTCCGTCATCTTCTGGGTGGGCGCGGTCGAGCAGGCGCGGATTGATGCGAGCAGGCAGACGGGCACGCCGCTCCCGTCGCTGCATTCAAGCCAGTTCGCACCCGTGCCTGAACCGACCATTCGCACCGCCGTCAAAGCCATGACCACCGCCGTGCTGGCATTGATGAAGAAGAGTTAAAGGTTAGCACGAAGCGCAACATCTGATCGGCCGCGACCTACCAGTTTAAGCTTCAAGCCGTTTCCGCCCGCCCAACCTGCAAGGCAACGCAAAACAGTCTTGACGCCGTCACACGCAAGAACCTTCCGCTGCCTCGTTCAACGGAAAGAGCACCTGAATGATTTTTAGCTCTTAGCTGTTCGAGAGGAGAAAGAAGCATGAAAGCGCAGACGTTCGCGGCGATCCTTGTGATCGTCATGGTGGCCGTGTGTCTCCCGCTCGCGCCGTTCGCCCAAACTAAACAGGGCCGTGCGCCCGCACAAACAAACGCCGGCAGTTATCGCGTCACCGGCCCTTACGCTTACCAGAACCTCGCCGTCTTCCTCATACACGGCCCCGACCGGCTCCCCGGCAAAAACATTCTGACGCTCTCCGAAGCGCTCACGCAGCGCAAGGTCATCGTCTATGAGACGCGTGAGGTGAATAAGCTCGCCATCGAGAACGTCTCGGACGAAGAGGTGTACGTGCAGTCGGGCGACATCGTGAAGGGCGGGCAGCAGGATCGCATGCTCGGCGTGGACATGATCGTGCCCGCGCGTTCCGGGCGCATCCCGGTTGACGCCTTCTGCGTCGAGCACGGGCGCTGGACAAAGCGCGGCGCGGAAGCGGCCGGCCGGTTCGAGTCTTCGACCGAGCGCGTGGCGACCAAAGAGTTGAAGATGGCCGCCAACCGTTCGCGTTCGCAGAGCGAGGTCTGGAATCAGGTCTCGGTTGCGCAGGACAAACTGAGCGCGAACGTCGGCACGCGCGTCAACGCCGCCGCGTCCGAATCTAGTTTTCAACTCGCGCTCGAAAACCGGCGCGTGCAGGAGACGGCCGCCAACTACCTGAAGGTGCTTGGGCACATCGCCGACGATGAACGCGACGTGGTCGGCTACGCCTTCGCCATCAACGGTCAGATCAACAGCGCCGACCTCTACGCTTCGGCCGGCCTCTTCCGCAAACTCTGGCCGAGCCTGCTCAAAGCGAGCGCCATTGAGGCCATCTCGGAGCTACAGCGCGGGCGCAAGTTCACGCAGGTGGACGCCGAAGAGGTGCGTGACTTTCTCGCGCGCGCCGACGAGGGGCACACCGCCGAGCAGCGCGCCGTCACCTCGCGCATCCAACTCGTCACCCGCGAAACCGAAACACACCTCCTCTTCGAGACGCAGGATCGCACCAACGCCAAACAGGCGTGGCTGCACCGCAGCTACATCAAGAAGTAACAACAGAGGTCAGAGGTTAAAGAGCAGAGGTTAGAGGTCAGAGGTTAGAGGTTAAAAGATCAGGCAGGCGCAAGTTCTGCCCGGCACTGACCTCTGACCTCTAACCTCTAGCCTCTGCTCTATGCTATCCTGCCTCTGCTAATTCCCCTGTAACACTGGCTCGCCCCTCGCGGATTTTTTATCTGACGGAGGAGAAGACTGTCATGCCGACCGTATCTTTCAGTAAAACTCTCTGCGCGGCGCTCGCGCTTGCCGGTGTGCTCGCGGGTGCGGCGTGCCAGCAGGGCGCGGTCACGGTCGAGACCAACTCGAACGCCGTGACCACGAACACCAGCACGACGACGACCACCGCCGCTAACACCAACGCCACGACGACCGCCAGCCCCGTGACCACATTTGAGACGCGCGAGCCGACGCGTTATCGCGCGACGCTCGCCTTCACCGTCGAAGCTGCGGGCAAGCAACCGGCGGCGCTGCCGGCCATGCAGGTCGCACGCGATGGCGATAATCGCCGCTACGCCATTAACCTGCCCGCCATCGGCGAAGTCATCTTTCTTGATCGCGCCGACAAGCGTTATCTGGTCTTGACGGGGCGCAAGCAGTACGTCGAGTTGAATCAACAGACGACCGGCTTCGACCTGCGTTCGCTGACGCCGGGGCAGATGGTCGCGCAGTTGCAGAAGCAACCGGGCGTCGAGCGCGTGGGCGACGAGACGCTCAATGGCCGCAGCGTCGTCAAGTATCGCTACACGGCGACCGCGAAGACGACGACGCAGGCGGGCGACGTGCATACAGACAACTTCATCTACGTGGACAAGGACACGGGGCTGCCTTTGCGCGTCGAGGGCTACGGGCAAGCAACCGGCAATGTGCAGGGCGTCAACAGCGGGCGCATCGTCGCCGAGATGCGCGACCTACAGACGGACGTTGACCCGACCCTGTTTGATCTGCCCAACGGCTACGCGCAGATCACGCAGGATCAGATACGCCAGCAGATGAGCGCGCTCGCCGCCATCTTCCAAGCCGTGATGACGACCATCAACGCGCAGGCTAACGCCAACGCCAACGCGCCAGCCAGCGCGTCACCGGCGACGACGGCCTCGCCGTTATCGTCTGCATCGCCGCGCGTGTCGCCGTCCACCACGCCGCAGTAAAAGTTCGAGGGCTAAGATGATGCGCTACCTGCTACTGTTCCTGCTCGGTCTTGTCGTGGGCGGCATCGCCACGTTCTACTTCTTCGTCGGTGCGCCGCGCGCGAAGGGTCTGCACACGGGCGCGGCCGTGCAAGCGCCCGACGCGGCCGGCGATCCGCCCGGCACGGCCGTGTTGACGCTCGACGAGAAATTCTTCGACACGCTGCTCGGCTCGATCTTCCGCGACCTGAACGCGCCCTCGTTCCGGCTCGGCGCGCTGCACGGCGACCCGGCGACCGATGCGCGGACGGGCGCGCAATACAGCACAACTCAGGGCTGCACGAATCAACTGACGGTCAAGCAAGAGGGCGGCGGCGTCCGCACCGGCGTGCAATTGCAGAACGGGCAGATCAACGCGCCCATCGTCTTCAGCGGCAGCTACAACGCGATGAGCAACTGCATGAACTTCAGCGGCACGGCGCAGGCGCACGTCGAACTGCGCTTCAAGGCGGAAGATCAAACGCTGTCAGGTCAGATCAACGTGGTGGGCGTCAATATCGAGAACCTGCCGCCGCTCGTCAAACCATTTGCCGAGCCGCTCATCACAGCCTTCGTGCAGAACGCGATTAACGAGCGCGGCAACCCCGTCACGATCCTGCGCGGGCAGCAACTCACGCTCAGCGTCCCTGTGCAGGCCGCCGCCGGCACGCTCCGCGCGCAGGCGAGGGACGTGCGCGCCGAAGTCAAAGACGGCGCGCTCCGCCTGCACATCACCTACGACTTCAGCGGCGCACGCGGCGCAAGCGCAGCCCCGCCACCGCAAAGTTGAGCGCACGCTGGTCGCGCGCCGCTGGCTCGGCTAATTAGCATCAACCGGCCGATCATTTCAACGGCGAGCACGCGCAAGGCGCGAGAGCCAGAGAGGGCACAGAGAGTGAGAGAGTCGCTCTACTCTGTGTCCTCTCTGCCCTCTGTATCAGACTGTGTTAGATTTCGTGCGCTTTGATGCAGAGCTTGCAGTTCTTCACCACGCGGCGCAGTTTGCAAGTCTTAACGGCCGCGGCGGTCGCGTTCGTCGCGCTCATGCCGGTCGTCGTGCTGCCGCTTGCGCGCGGCGCGGCGTGGCAAGGCGCTCTCCCCTACACAGAGTCGGACGAACTGGCTTACGCCGCTTACGTCTGCGCGCTCGCCGATGGTCGCCCGCGCCTGAGTGACCCTTACACGGGCGCGGACGAACGCGCCGACGCGCCGCAGCCCGAATCGCTTTTCTCCATCCAGTTCGTGCCCGCTTACGCGCTCGCCTTCGTCGTGCGCGCGACGCACCTTTCGGTCTCTGCGCTGTTCGCGCTCCTCGGCGGCGCGGCGGCTGTCGCCTCGGCGCTCATACTCTTCTGGCTCATCGCCGCCATCACGGGCGACGCGCGCGTGGCCACGCTGGGCACGCTCGTCGTGCTCTGCCTCGGGGCCGTCCCGACGCGCTACGGCCCCTTTCATTACCTGTGGCACTACCTGAGCGGCGGCGGGCGCTACCTGTTTCTCTACCTGCCTTTCCTGCGGCGCTACGTGCCGGCGGCCGCGTTCCCGCTCTACCTCGCTTTCGGTGCGCTCGTCTGGCGCGCACTCGGCGGCACGGAGCGATCCCGCGCGGCGCTGCTCGCAGCCGCGTGCGCCGGATTCACGTTCGCCGTACTCGTCTTCACTTACTTCTTTCTGTGGACGGCCGCGGCGGCTTGGAGCGCAAGCGTCTTTGTCGTGTGGCTCGGCGCGCGCCCCGCAGGTTGGCGTGCTGACCTCAAGGCGTTCGGGCTGATGCTTGCGCCAGCCGCGCTGAGCCTCGTGCCTTACTCGCTGCTGGTCGCGCGCCGTGCGGCGAGTCTCGACGCGACACAGTATCTAAGACACACGCACGCGCCCGATCTTTTGCGCGCGCCGGAACTGCTGGCGCTCGCCGTCCTCCTGCTGCTCGCGTGGGCCGTGCGGCGCAACCTGCTCAGTTTGCGCGACCGCGCCGTCCTCTTCACGCTCGCCTGCGCGCTCATGCCCTTCTTCGTCTTCAATCAGCAAGTGCTGACGGGGCGGACGCTCCAACCCGTGCATTACGAGATGTACGCCGCAAATTTCACGGCGCTCGTCGCTTTCGTGCTCGCCTGCGGACAGCTTCGCCACGCGCTGCCCGCGCGCCTTGCGCCCCGCACTTACGCGCGCGCGTTCGTCGTCTGCGCGCTCCTCGTCTTCACTTATGCCGCGCTCGGTGCGGCGCGCACCGCCACGCGCCTCTCTGGCTTCTTCGCGGCGCAGGACGAGATGAACCCGGTCGCACGCCGCCTCGCCGCGCTCGGCCGCGCGCACGACGGCGTGCCGCTTGAGACGCAAGCGACCATCTTTGCGCCCAACATGACGGTCGCGGACACGTTGCCAAGCGTCGCGCCGCAATCCGTCCTCTGGGCGCTGCACATGTTCGCCTTCCCGGCCGCCGGGGAGCGTGAACGCTTCATGCAGTTTTTGTACTACTCAGGCGTGAGCTACGAAGGCGTAAGCGAACGCGACGTGAACACGCTCGACCCTGCGCGGCGGCTCTATCTCGTCATGCTGCTCGGGCATACGCGCACGAACCTCGACCTCGACCCCAATTGGCAACCGATCCAACCCGCCGAGTACGGCGCGGCGCTGCGCGCTTACAACGAATACGCCGCGACCTTCTCGCGCGACCGCGCCGCTCATCCCTTGCTCTCTTATCTCGTCGTCGCGGCCGACGATCCGATCAACCTCGCCAACTTCGACCGCTGGTACACGCGCGACGCAGGCGAGCGCATCGGTGCGTTCACGCTCTACCGCGTGCGCCTGCGCCCATGACGACGGAAAAAGTTTTGAGTCAGCGCGCGCCGCGCGTTAACATCTCGCGCCCTTCGCCTCCGACTGACCATGAGCACCGAGCCACAAACAACTGCCAAGCTTGAGCGCGGGCTGGGCCTACTCGACGCGACGATGATCGTGGTCGGCTCAATGATCGGGTCGGGCATTTTCATCACGTCGGCGGAGTCTGCGCGGCTCGTCGGCTCGCCCGGCTGGTTGCTCGCGGCTTGGGCGCTTGCAGGGCTGCTCACCATCACGGGCGCGCTCTGCTGCGCGGAACTGGCGGCGATGCTGCCGCGCGCGGGCGGGCAGTACGTTTTTTTGCGTGAGGCTTACGGGCCGCTATGGGGTTTTCTCTTCGGTTGGGCGCTTTTGACGGTCGTGCAGACGGGCACGATTGCGGCGGTCGCGGTCGCCTTCGCCAACTTTCTCGGCGTGCTTGCGCCGCAGATTTCCGGCAACAATTATCTAATTGCGCCGCGCATACTCGGCCGCTACGCCATTAGTCTCTCCACGCAGCAACTCGTCGCCGTCCTGATGATCCTGCTGCTCACCTACACGAACACGCGCGGGCTGCAACTCGGCAAGCTGATCCAGAACACTTTCACGTTCACTAAGACGGCGGCGCTCGCCGCGCTCGTCCTGCTCGGCCTCGTCTTCGGTTTCAACCACGCGAGCGCCGCCTTCACCTCTGATTGGTGGCAGCCGTGGGCGAACGGTTGGCAACCGCAAGCGGCGCAGGCCGGACTTCAGGCGACGGGTTGGCTCGCGCTCGTCCTACTCTTGGGCCGCGCGATGACGGGGCCGCTCTTTGCGCAGTCGGCGTGGAACAACGTGACGTTCACGGCCGGCGAGGTGCGCGCGCCGGGGCGCAACCTGCCGCGTGCGCTCTTGGCCGGCTGCCTCGTGGTCGTCGCGCTCTACCTGCTGGCGAACCTCGCTTACGTCGTCACGCTCCCGCTCGCCGGCATCCAGAATGCACCGCAGAACCGCGTCGCCACCGCGACCATGCAAGCCATCTTCGGTGCGCCGGGCGCGACGCTGATGGCCGTTGCGATCATCATCTCGACCTTCGGCTGCAACAACGGCCTCGTCCTCGCCGGGGCGCGCGTCTATTACGCGATGGCGCGCGACCGACTCTTCTTCGCGCGCGTCGGCACGCTCAACGCGCAGCGCGTGCCCGCCGTCGCGCTCGTCATTCAAGGTCTCTGGGCGGCCCTTTTGACGCTGCCGCGCACGGTCGCAAACGATCCACGCACGGGCGCGCAGACGTTCGGCAACGTCTATACGCAACTGCTCGAATACATCGTCTCGGCCGATCTTATCTTCTATGCGCTGATGGTCGGCGCAGTTATCGTCCTGCGCCGCAAACAACCTAACGCCCCACGCCCCTACCGCACCTTCGGCTACCCGTTCGTGCCGCTCATCTACATCGCGCTGGCCGTCCTCTTCGTCGCTGACCTCGCCTATCTCACGCCCGCCACCTCAGGCATCGGCTACCTGCTCGTCCTAACCGGCATCCCCGTCTATTTCATCTGGCGCAAAAAAGAAGGGAGGCAGGATGAAGGATGAATGAAACGCTGTTTCTTCTTCAGCCCTCAGCCCACAGCCCTTCTACTTGACCCACTCGTCCGCGACCTGCGTCTCGACCTTGACGGGTACTTTCTTGACGAACTCCTCGCCCGCCTTGCACATCGCATCTTCAACGACCTTGGCCGTCTCTTCGGCCTGATCCACATCTGTCTCAACTACAATTTCATCGTGCACGATGTTGACGATGCGCGCCGAAGTGTCACGCAGTTGGTCGTGGAGCAGCCGCAAGGCGCGTTTGAGTATGTCGGCGCTTGCGCCCTGAATCGGCATGTTCTTGCCGTTGCGTTGGGCGAGCGACGCGGCTTGCCGGTCTTCGGGGTCGAAGCTGAAGCGGGCGAGCCGCCCAGACAACGTGCGTGCGCTACGCTCGCGCAAGGCCCTCTGCGCGGCGGCGCGCAACCACGCGTCCAGCCCGCGATAGGTCTTGAAGTAGCGCCCCATGATTGCTTCGGCGTCGGCGAGCGACAGCCCCGTCATCATCGAGAAGCGTTGCGCGCCGATGCCATAGACCACACCGAAGTTCAGACGCTTGGCGAAATCGCGCTGCTCCTTCGTCACGTCGGCGAGCGGCGCGTTGAAGATTTGCGCGGCGGTGACGCGGTGCAAATCCGCGCCCGAATTGAACGCCTCGATAAAGCCCTGATCCTCTGTCACGTGCGCGAGGATACGCAACTCGATCTGCGAATAGTCCGCGATCACGAGTTTGCGCCCCTCAGGTGCGCGAAAGGCCCGCCGATATTCGACCGCGTGCGGCACCTGTTGCACGTTTGGATTGGTGCAGGCGAACCGGCCCGTCGGTGCGCCGATCTGGTGGAAGTTAGCGTGGATGCGCCCGGTCTTCGGGTTGATCTCGTCAAGGATGTTTTCGCCGTAACTGGTGAGGGACTTTTGCACCGTGCGGTAGTCGAGTAGCACTTCGATGACTTTGTAATCTTTGGCGAGCGGTTGCAGTTTCCAGTTGCGGGTGGAGTCGGGCAGCGGCACGCCGAGCCGTTTGAGCGCGGCGGTCAATTGCGTGTGCGAGTCGAGGTTGATGTCGGCGCGGGCATTCGCAAAGAGCGAGCCTTGCATCGTGCCTTCGGCGAGCATGGCTTGCAGTTCTTCGGCCAGCACGGCGCGCTTCTGTTTGACGATGGCGATCTGTTCGCGCCAACGTTCCTTGTCCAAAAAGATGCCGGCCAGTTCCAGACACGCGACCGACACGACGCACTCGAACTCAAGCTGCGCGACCTGCACCAACCCATCCGCCTTGAGCCGCGTAATCAGCGCATCGCGCAAGGGCAGCATCACAGCGGCGTCGCGCGCGGCATAGTCGAGTTGCGCTTCGGACAACGCGCCGCTCCAATCGCTCAACTGTTCGGCCTTGTCAACCGTCTCGTTGAGATAACGCTCGACGACGACTTGCAGACCATGCCTGTCTTCCGTCTCGCCGGCCGAGATAAGCTGGCTCGCCAGCAGCGTGTCGAACAGGCCGCCGAGTTCGACGCCGAGTTGATGCTTGACCCACTTCGCATCGAACTTCGCGTTGTGCGCGACCTTGACGGGGCGCGGCGCGGCGAGCAACTGCCGAAGCAGTGCAAGCGCGTCGCTCCCGTGCGCGTCGCCGTCCGTGAAGCGATCAAGATCGATGATGAAGACTTGACCGCCGGGCGCGGCGAACTGCACGAGCCGTATGCGCCCGCTGTAAGGATCAAGCGAAGTGGTCTCCGTGTCGAAGCCGACGGCGGGTTGCTGGCTCAGGCTTTCGACGGCGGTGCGGAGCGCGTCGGGCGTGGTAATTAGTTGATAAGTTGATGCGATCATGGCTGCCGGTGGCCGAACTTTTAAGCGGTGGCGGGCGCGTGCGCCCCGCCGCGTCCTGCGCGCACGGTGAAGCCGAGGAGCAGCGCCGCGAGCGTGCCGAGTACGGTGCACATGAGAAAGGCCACGCGCGGCCCCTGCCAGTCCCAAACCTCGCCCATCAGCAGCGACGCCGGCCAGACCGTGATGCTGAAGGCGAGATTATACAACCCGAAGGCCGTCCCGCGTTGTTCGGGGCGGACGAGGTCGGCGACGAGCGCCTTTTCCGTGCCCTCGCACAGTCCGAAGTAGATGCCGTAGATCAGAAAGAGTGCCCAGGCGGCCGCCGCCGACGTAACGAAGGCGAAGCCCGCGTAGACGGCCGCGTACAAGAGCCAGCCCGCGATGATCAGTTTCTTGCGCCCCATGCGATCCGAGAGGTCGCCGCCGACCAGCGAGCTAATAACTTTGCTCACGTGCAGCGCCGCCCACAAGAGCGGGATCGTGGCGACGGCGATGCCTGCGTCGCGTGCGCGCAGCAGCAGGAACGCATCCGACGAGTTGGATAAAGTAAAGAGCGCGACGAGCACGAGGAAACGTTTGAAGTTGCTGTCGAAGCCGCTCAGCGAGAAGCGCACGGGCGTCTTCGTCGGGTGCGGTGCGCCGGTCGCGCGTTTCTCACGCACAAAGAAGATAGCGACGAGCACGGCGGCGAGCGCAGGCACAGAGGCGCACAGGAAGATGATCTTGAAATCGTGCGCGGTCGGCGCGTTCCTGTCCGCGACGAGCCACCAGATGAGGCCGAAGCTAATGAGCGGGCCGACAATCGCGCCCGCGTGATCCATCGCGCGATGAAAGCCGAAGGCCAGCCCGCGCTGCGCGGGCGGCGTTGCGTCGGCGATCATGGCGTCGCGCGGCGCGCTGCGTATGCCTTTGCCGATGCGATCCGAGAGCCGGACGGCGAAGGCGGCGGGCCAGTTGCGCGCAAAGGCCAGCAAGGGGCGCGCAAAACTCGCCAGCCCGTAGCCGACCACGACCAACTGCTTGCGCCGCCCCGCCTTGTCGCTCCAATAACCGGCGAAGAGTTTCAGCAGACTTGAGACCGACTCCGCGCCACCCTCGATCAATCCGATCACGCGCGGACTTGCGCCGAGCGCGCCGGCCAGAAACAGCGGCAGGAGCGGATAGATGATCTCGCTCGACGCGTCGTTGAGCAGGCTGACCACACTGATGGCGAAGACGTTGCGCGGCAACCGGCGATAACGCTGCCACAGCGTCGGCATGCGTTCGTCGAGCGGTGCGGCGGCAACGCGTGCGTCGAACTGGTCGGCGGCGTCGGTGTCTGTCTCCCCCATCTTTTCGTGTCGCGGCGAACTGAAACGAATGCGCCTTGGAATTTAACGCGTGCGCCGCGCGGGCGCGCTCGCGGGTCGCTCGTTGCGCGGCGCAGGGGCGCGCGCCTGCCACCGCCATAAAGCCACACCCAGCAACACTGCCAATAACAGCGCGCTCACCAGCACTAACTTGAGAAAGAGACGGATCGTGCGCCACGCCAACAACAAGCCAACGGCTAACACGACCAGAACAATGGCGATGACAGCAAAACTCATAAGCAGGAGTAGTCAGGAGCCAATAGCAAAGCATCTGTGCTGCTACTGGCCACTGACTACTGGCGACTGGCTACTCTTTCTTGTAACTCGCGCGCACCACCGTCTTGATGTTGCCGCGCACGTGGAAGTCGCCTTCGAGTTCGACGCTCAAGGGATCGCACGCCTGCACGAAATCTTCGAGGATGACGTTGATGACGTGCTCGTGGAAGATTTTCACGTCGCGGAACGAGTTGATGTAAAGCTTCAGACTCTTTAGTTCAACGCAGCGTTCGTTGGGCACGTAGGCGAGTTTGAGCACGGCGAAGTCGGGGAAATCGGAGAACGGGCAGATGGCGGTGAACTCCGGCATCTCGAAGCTGATGGTGATGGCGCGGCCCACGTACTCGTAAGGGAACGTGTCGAGCGGGTAGAGTTGCATCTGCGCGCGCGGCGTCGGGCGTATGTCTAAGCCTTGCTGGTTGACCGGCGCGCGCGGCGCTTCCATGACAGACATGAGCTTGCTCCTTAGCTTTAACCGCCCGATGTTAACCGAGCCGCGCGCGGGCGGGCAACCGGCGCGGGCGCAAAGAAAAAAGGGAGGCGACCGCTTTGGCCGTCGCCTCCCCGAACGCTGATGCAGCGCACAAAATAAGCACGCGCCCCGACCGAGCAGCGCGCGCGTTTACCTGTTCGAGTTATTTGAGTTCGAGTTCGAGTTCATGTTTGAGTTCGTGTTCGAGTTTCCGCCGTGCTTCATGTTCATCATGCTGCCGGACATGTCGCGCGCCATACGCAGGTGCTCCTGCACGGTGGGCAGCGTTCTGGCGGCGAAGGCTTTGGCATCGGCGTCCCGGCCCTTGTTGCTCTCGCTCGTGAACAGCTTCTCCATCTCCGAGTGCGCTTTCACGCCCGCCTGCTTGATGTACTCACGGTCGAAGTCTGCGCCCGTCAGCCGCATCATCTTGTCCATCATTTGCTGATGCTTCGGGTCGGCGGTGGTCGGCAGCGTGATGCCCTTCGTCGTGGCCAGTTGCATCAGTTCGCCGTTGGCGCGCGTGTGGTCGTCGATCATGCGCTGCGCGTACTGCTTGACCGTATCGCTCGTCGCATGATCGACCGCATAACGCGCCATCGCCACTTCGGCCATGCCGCCCTGCGCCGCCATCGTCATAAATTTCATGTCGGACGACTTGGCCATGTCGTGGTTCATGCCGTTCATGTTGCCGCCCATGTTGCTGTTCGAGTTGCCGCTCATCGTCCCGTTCGAGTTCTGCTCGTGCGCGGGCGCAAGCCCAGCCAGCAACAGGCCCAAGCCGATGACGGCGCATAGAGCGATCCACATAGTCCCCTTGATCATAAGCACCTTCTCCTTGTTCCCTATCGTTTAAGTTAACGCGGCGCGAGTTTTGCGCAAGCGCGGCGCATGAGGTTAGCGGTTTACTTGTTCGGCCGCGCCTTCAACCGCGCCCGAAGCCTTGCAGCGGCGACGCACCGCCGCGCGCGCCGCCCTGATCAAACAACTTGACGAGCATCAATCCAGCGATGAAGCCGCCGATGTGCGCCGCGTAGGCGACGCCGCCCTCCTGCGCCCCTGAGCCTAGTATGCCTAAGCCTTCGATCAACTGAAGCACGAACCAGAGACCGAGCGCAACGTAAGCCGGCACGGTCGTCAGCATGCGGAAGATGATCACGCGCACTTGCCGGCGCGGGAACAGCAGCACGTAGCCGCCCAGAACGCCTGAGATCGCGCCCGATGCGCCGAGGCTCGGCACGAGTTGATTGCCGCCCAACATCACGGTCGAGATGACGTGCGCGAGCGAGGCGACGATGCCGCAGAGCAAGTAGAAGAGGAGATAACGCACGTGCCCCATGCGGTCTTCCAGGTTGTCGCCAAAAATCCAGAGAAAGAGCATGTTACCGAAGATGTGCATGATCGAGCCGTGCATGAACATCGAGGTCAACAGCGTCAGATAGACGCTCACCGGCGTCGGCTGCAAACCCGGCAACTCGAAACGGTCGCCGCTCGCCGGGTCTTGGAGGACGCGCGGCGGCGTGACCACGTCGCGCCCGGTGACGATCTCCTGCGGCACGGCCGACCAGGCGTAGGTGAAGCGGTCGTTGCCGCCGAGGCCCTGAAAGAGCACGAAGACCAGCACGTTCGCGGCGATGAGCACATAGTTGACTATGGGCGTGATGGTGCGGTCGGAATTATCGTCGCCGATAGGAAACATCTCTTCGTCCCTCTCAAGTTACCGTGCGCGAGGCTATGGATTTGAGCACGCGACCTTGCACACGTTGTCGCGCCCCTCTCACGCTTGCGTCACAAAGTTAACGACTGCGAGGCCGTTTAGCGTGGCTTACCTTCTGTCCGGTCAATGCATGCTTGCATGCGCCGTGCGGATCGAGCGCCCGACGGCTATCTGCATCCTGCGTTCCGCACCGCTCGCGGGGCGCGCATTGTCGCCTTTCGCGCCCGTAAAAGCGACCAAGCCCGCCGCAGACCGTCGCGGCGGGCTTCGCTTCAGCATCGTTCCCGTACAGCGCCGTCGCACGTTTTCACGTCGGGCGCACAGTCTCAAGTCTGCCCTTCGGCGGCCACTTCGGCAAAGGCCGGCTCGCCGTGCGCGAGGTCGTACTTTATCTCCTGCGGCGTGCCGAAGACCTGTGCGCGCTGATCGTCGAACTCGCCCTCCCAGCGCGCGACCACGCAGGTCGCCAGACAGTTGCCGATCACGTTGACGCACGTGCGCCCCATGTCCATCAACTCGTCCACGCCGAAGATGACGGCGACGCCGATGGGGCCGATGTTCTCCGGCAGGAAGGTGTTCAAGGTGGCGAGCAGAATAACGAGCGAGGCGCGCGGTACGGCCGCCACGCCCTTTGAGGTGAGCATAAGGGTGAGCATCATCACGATCTGCTGCCCGAAGCCCATGTGGAAGCCGGGGATCGTGCCCTCGGCCGCCTGCGCCACGAAGACCGACGCCATCGCCAGGTAGAGCGTCGTGCCGTCCAGATTGAAGCTGTAGCCGGTCGGCATCACGAAGCCGACGATGCGCGGCGGCACGCCCAGCCGCTCCATCACCTCCATCGCCTTCGGCAGCGCGGACTCGCTGCTCGTCGTGGCAAACGCAATCGTCGCCGGTTCGCGCACCGCTTTGAGGAACTGCCGGACGGGGATACGCGCCAGCAACATGACCGCGCCGAAGACGAACACGATCAGAATGACGAGCGCCAGATAGAGCGAGCCGATCAGTTTACCCAAGTTGACGAGGACGCCTAAACCTTGCGTGCCGACCGTGTGCGCCATCGCCGCGCCGACGCCGATGGGCGCGAACATCATCACGTAGCCCGTGAAGCGGAACATGATCTGCGACAGGCTCTCGCACGCGCGCAGGAAGGGGCGGCCCTTCTCGCCGATGGCCGAGAGCGCCATCGCAAACAGGACGGAGAAGGCGACGATCTGCAACACGTCGCCGCGCACCATCGCGTCCACGACCGAGGCCGGGAAGATGTGGACGAGCGTTTCGACCAGCGTCTTCGGATGATTCTGCCCGATCTGTTTGACCGCATCCGTCGCACTCGTGGCGAGCGAGACGCCGATGCCCGGGCGCGTCAGATTCACGACGCCCAACCCGATAAAGAGCGCGATGGTCGTCACAAGCTCAAAATAGAGGAGCGCCTTCGCGCCCATGCGCCCGACCTTTTTGAGATCGCCGCCGCCCGCGATGCCGACGACGAGCGTCGAGAAGACCAGCGGCGCGATGATCGATTTGATCAGGTTCAGAAAGATGTCGCGCAGGAAGAAGACGCGGTTGCCCCACTCCGGGCGCACGTAGCCGAGCACACCGCCCAGGACTAACCCGACCATGATCCACGTCGTCAGCGACAGCCGCCACCAGGGCTTTCGTCCGGCCGCTTCGATGTGCGCCGCTACCACTTCGTCTCTGTTCTTTTCAGCCATAGATTTTTAGCGCCCCCAACGCAATTTGCCGCGCAGCACCTCGAAATAGTTGCGGTTGGTGGGCTGGATCAGGTTGAACGTCGTGCGGCTCTTTTTGATAACTACGCGGTCGTCCTTCTCCATCGAGAACCCGACCTGCCCGTCGAGCGTGAGCGCGACCTCTTCTTTGGCGGTCTTGAGCACCAGTTCGATCTGGGCGTCGTCGGGCACGACGAGCGGGCGGTTCGAGAGCGTGTGCGGGCAGATGGGCGTGATGACGATTGCGCCCATCGAAGGATAGATGATGGGCCCCCCGGCCGAGAGGTTGTAGGCGGTTGAGCCGGTCGGCGTCGAGACGATCAGACCATCGGCGCGAAAACAGTTGACGAAGCGCCCGTCGAGCAGCGTCTCGATCTCGATGATGCGCGCAAGCGCCGACTTGCTGATGACCACGTCGTTTAAGACGCGATTGCGCAGCAGTTGCTCGTCGCCGCGCGTGAGTTCGGCGGTGAGCATCATGCGCGGGTCGAGCCGGTAGTCGCCCGCGAGCGCGGCGTCGAGCGCGGCGGTCATCTCTTCGACGCGGACTTCGGTCAAGTAGCCGAGGCTGCCGTAGTTAATGCCGATCACGGGCACGTCGCGGTTGTCGAGCATGCGCGCGGTGGCGATCATCGTGCCGTCGCCGCCGAGCACGACGATGAGGTCAACGCTGGCGGCGAGCGCCTCGTACTCCATGACGTTGAGCGCGCAGCCCGTCTCGGCCTCGATGCGTGTGCGTTCGACGCGGGGGCCGGCGACGAGTTCGATGCCGCGCTGGTTGAGATACTCGACCAGTTGGCAGATGGTCTTGACCGCCTCGGGCTGATGCGGTTTGACGAGCACGCCGACGCGGCGAATCTTTGCTTGTTCCGAGTTTTGCACGGGACGAAGAACGCGCTTCCGGGCCGAAAGTCTGTCGGAAATTTGCCGTGGAGAACGGGCCGGATGATAACCGTGCGGATTTCAGAGTGTCAACGCGGGAAAATTTAGGCAGTGGTCTAATAATGCGTTGCCAGCAATATTTCTATGCTATGCCAAACTCAGAAACAAATCCCGCACACGAACAGTCCGGCGCGTGACAATAAACATCTCCCTCTTCTTCGCCGCCGCCCTCTGTGTGGAGTTGCTCAATATGACCACAACGCAGACAAGGTAATAACCCGCTACGTTCTTCTTCTTCAGAGCGCACACGGGACATATCAGCTTCGAACGGCCCATCTTCCGGCATACCTGTTCACCCTTTAAAGTAACTGTCGAACGCTAATTGTGATAGTCAATAACATGCCTTGAAGTTGCTTGCGGCAGGCCAACAAGATTGATATCAAACTTAAGCGATGGTTCAACTTTGGTACTTGCGTTATGTATACGGAAAGATATTTGCCAGCCTTTATCAAAGGTCATTATCAGTGTCGTCTCCGACGCGGGCTTTGGGGATATTTCTATAATCCGTGTCGGTAGGGGCAGCCGGCTACCCCAACGTAACGAGCCATTGGTATTAAATGACATGATTGAGACCATGCCATTCTCCTTAATAACTTTGTAGTAATCGAATTTACCTAATAGATATTGCACTAACGCTTTCGCGGCAAGGACTGGTTGTTGTTGAAATAATGAGAGCATTTCTGTTTGAAATGCTTCTAACATGGGGATGTAATACAGTTCCTTCTTATCCGCTATGTCTCTCCATCTTTCGCCGCTTCGCTGTCTGGTACGCAGTTCGTCAAAGAGCGGTGTCACCTTATGGAAATAGTCAGTAGAGCAAGGAATGCCTAACCAGTCTAAACCGAAATCAATTTGTCCTGATAAGCGCGAATGCTTGACGGCAAAATGGCGATTCTTAGCAGAAATCCCGATCTCAGCATTTAGCTTAGCGTTATGAACGATAATATCCCGCACATCACCTTTTTGGCCCAATTGGTCTGATTGCAGATATATGTAACAACCAATATCTGACAGGCAATTATCACGTGCGGCCAAGAATGCCGCCACTTCTCTGGCCGCCGCAACGATATTTTGCTGCTCCCTTTCAGAGCAAGCCGCAAAACACCGCTTAGCTTTTTGTACCAGTAATCCGTCTTGAATGGGTGCGGGTAGACAATCAGAGAGGCTTAAGGCTAGGCCATATTCAAAGGCGCGCCCGGTATCGTTCTGCGACAGACTCATGCAGCTAAATCTAAATCATGGCTTGAGATCAAAACTTCTTTAGATTGCTTATCCTTGGACATACCGTATATCCACTCAATAGACACAATGGGGTTGCCCTTGTATAGCTCTCTAACTTCCGGGCAATCATTGTAAGACATAAGCCAACGGTCGCGCTTTTGCAGCAACTCGGCGAGTGCGCGATGATCGAAAGCCTTGTGTGTACTCCCTTTCATGCCATAGAGCGCCTGCCCGTTCATATATGGCGGGTCAAGATACAGAAAAGCGTCATCATGTCTGGGTATCACATCCCGATAGTCGGCATGCTCTACGTGAAAATTATCAACCTTGAAAGATCGCAGCCGCTCAATCGCAGATGGAGTGAAGCGCGGATGGCCCGGTGACATACCACCAGACAGCGTAGTGCCGGAGAATGAAGATCGATTCAAGACAAAAAAGGCCGCTGCCCGCTCAACTTCATCATTAAGACCAACAAAGCACTTCTGAAGATTATAAAACATAGTTCTTGTTAATTCTGAATAGTACTCTTCCACGCGCTTTGCCAGTCGCTCAGGCTCCCTCAGTAAGACACGCCAGAAAGCCGTGAGCGGCTCGAAGATATCCGCACCATACACTTGCATCTTTGTTGTGCAGGCGAGTTCGATAGAACCGCCACCTAAGAAGGGCGAGCAGAGCTTAGTTTCATTTGCTGGAATAAGGGAGTAGATGGCTTTGACGGCGCGACTTTTGCCGCCCGGATACCTCAAGGGCGAGCGCGGAAATCTTCCGGGAAATTCAATAATCTTCGTAGGCCGCGCAGCCGCCTGCTTAACTGGCGCTTTGATTGGTTCGATAAGATTTTCGATACTACGCGAACTCATGAATTAGCACCTGATATGGAGGAAATTTAGCCGTCGGGTTCTTTGCGGTCATCGCCAAGGCGGTTACGATAACATAATTCTTGCTAGTGCTGCGAGCGGCTTATAGCATAAGACATCTTCCACAACAATAATTACAATGATACTCATGCGCCGGGAAGGATTGACTACTTTGCGGCGCTCAATTGCCAGCATAGAACTTCAAGAGCGGCGCGCTATATAAACAGCCCGCCGCTTCTTACTGCTTAGCAGAAATCAAATGCCTGTCAGCGCACGGCGTAGAGCGTGCCGTCCCAGCCGCCGAAGTAGATGAGGCCGTCGTGGACGGTGGGCGTGGAGGTGATGATAGCGTTCGTGGTGAACGTCCAGCGCGGCTGCCCCGTCTCGGCGTCGAGCGCGACGAGACCTTTGGCGCTGCCGAAGTGTACGAGCGCGCCCGCGACCGTCGGCGCGGAGGTCACGCCCTGCTCCGAGTTGTAGCGCCAGAGTTCGCGCCCGGCGCGCGCGTCCGCCGCGTAGAACGTGCCGCCGATGCCGCCGAAGTAGATGCGCCCGTCGGCAGCAGCGGGCGAGAAGGGCAGTCCGCCTTCGACCTGCGTGTGCCACGTCTCCTGCCCCGTCGCGGCGTCAATGGCGTAGAGCCGACCGGCGAGCGTGCCGCAGTAGAGCACCTGCTCGGCCTTGACCGGCGCACCGACGACCGCGCCCGC
>DASVQA010000120.1:0-39340 GCA_036389375.1 Pyrinomonadaceae bacterium
AATTTGTCGTCCAAGTGGTTTCCGCTTATGCCTGAACGCCCGACCGCGCAATTCAAAGTCCAGCCCGACCCCTCGCGGCCACGCACGACCATCGTCGTTCTCGTTCTGGTGCTCTGGATGTTGGGCAACGGCGCGCGCCTCGTCTATCTGCAAGTCGGGCAGCAGTCGGAGAACCTGACGACGCGCGCGCGCCGGCAGCAGGAGCGGACGATTCAAACCAACCCGCCGCGCGGTCTCATACTCGACCGCGCGGGGCGCGAACTCGCGCGCAGCCTCGACGTGGACTCGTTCTTCGTCGTGCCCGCAGAGTTGACCGACGTACACACCGCCGCCCTGCGGCTCGCGCCCGCCCTCGGCACAAACGCGACGGAGTTGGAGACTCGTTTGCGCGCCGCGCAGACGGCGCAGGCCAAGTTCATGTGGCTTGCGCGCCAGCTTGACGCGGAACAGGCCGCGCAGGTACACGCGTTGCAATTGCCGGGCGTCTACGCGCGTTCAGAGACGAAGCGTTATTACCCGAACGGCGCGCTCGCGGCGCACGTGCTCGGCTTCGTCAACACGGACGACAAGGGCTTGGCTGGCATCGAGCGCATGCAGGACGTGGCGCTCAAGGGCGACGGCGGCGAGGTGCGTCTGGCGCGCGACGGTCTGCGCCGCGCCTACGATAGCCGCGAAGAAGCGGCCGAGTCGGGGCGGGCCATCGTGCTGACGATTGATCAGAACGTGCAGTATCAGGTTGAGCAGGCGCTCTCGGCGGCGGTCGCACAGGCGCACGCAAAGTCGGGCACGGCCATCGTGCTCGATCCGCACACGGGCGAAATTCTCGCGCTTGCCAACGCGCCGACCTTTGATCCGAACGAAGTGCGCAAGGCGAAGACCGAGGCGCACGAGCCGGGGGGCGCGGCGCAGGACGTGAAGCGCAACCCGGCGCTCGAAAATACCTACGAGCCGGGTTCGACCTTTAAGATCGTGGCCTTCTCGGCCGCGCTGGAAGAGAAAAAAGCGCGCCCCGAAGAGTTGATTGATTGCCAGATGGGTTCGATCACGATCTTCGGGCGCGTCGTCCACGATTCGCACCCACACGGCACGTTGACGGTCTCGGACGCGCTCGCGCTGTCGAGCAACGTGGCGGCGATCAAACTCGGCATGCGCGTCGGCAACGCGCGCCTGTACGACTACATCCGGCGGTTCGGCTTCGGCGCGAAGACCGGCGTGGAACTGCCGAGCGAAACGAAAGGCATCCTGCGCCCCTTGAAGGCATGGCAGCCCACGTCCATCGGCTCGATCCCGATGGGGCAGGAGATCGGCGTCACGGCCGTGCAGATGGCCGCCGCGTTCGGCACGATTGCGAACGACGGCGTGCGTATCCAGCCGCATCTGATCAAGGAAGTGCGCGCCAGCGAAGGTCAAGGCGCAGAGCAAACGCAGGCCGAGTCGCACCGCGTCATCAGTGCCGAGACGGCGCAGATGCTCAAGCCGATGCTCGCCAGTGTGACCGTGAAAGGCACGGCGAAGCGCGCGCAGCTTGATGGTTACACGACCGCCGGCAAGACCGGCACGGCGCAGAAGATCGATCCGCAGACGCACGCTTATTCGCACTCGAAGTTCGTCGCGTCGTTCGTCGGCTTTGCGCCGGTCGAACGGCCGGCGGTCGTGATCGCGGTGGTGATTGACGAGCCGGTTGGCGCGTACTACGGCGGCGACGTGGCCGCGCCGGTCTTTCGGCAGATCGCCGAGAACGTGCTGCCGTACCTGAACGTCGAGCCGGACGCCGAGCCGGAAGAGTCCGCGCCGCGTCAACTCATCGCGCAAGCGCCTGCGGAGTTACAGCATGCGCCCGCGCCTGAACAGACGGCCGACGAAAATCAACAGGCGCTTTTGCCTGAAGTGGCCGAGCGCAGCGGCGACGGGCGCGAAGTGGTTTACGCGCACGCGGGCGAACGCGCACTGCTGATGCCGGACTTGCGCGGGCGCAGCGTGCGCGATGCGTGGCGCGTCTGTGCGCAACTCGGTCTGGAACTGGAAGCACGCGGCGAAGGGCGGGCGCTCGAACAAAGTCCGCAGCCCGGTGCGAGAATTGAATCGGGGCAGGTCGTACGCATCAATTTCGGTCGCAGCGATTGACGCCGCCGCGCGCGTTTGTCCATGCGGACGCGCGGCTCAGGTCTCGCTGATCGAGGGAAAGGCAGCAGACAGGGATGGAGGACTAATGACGCTTCCCCCGCAGGGTCATCCGCAACACGAGTTGCGCCGCCGGATCGCAGATTGCCGCCAACGTCTGCGCCGGACACGAACGGGCCAGAATCGGACGGAACAAGTGGCGCACGGCCCGACGCATGCGGCAAACGACGAGATGGCGGCCGAAGAATCCGACGACGCGCCCGCACGGCGCAACCGGCAGCGTGCCGAGCGCGCGCGCAACCGCTAAGAACAGCGCAACGGACGCGAGAGCAAATTTCGCGCGGAGGCTGAAAAGACCAGCGTGAAGATAGGCACGGCGGTGCGATTGATGGGCGCGGTGCAGAGCGCGCCGCCTGAGTTCTTTGACAAAGAGTTGACCGGCTTTGCGATTGATTCGCGCACGGTCGCGCCGGGCGAACTGTTCTTCGCGTTCGCGCCCGAAGACTACCGCCGGCACTATTTCACCGCCACGCAGTTCGACGACGCGCACCGCTACATCGCGCAGGCGCTCGCGCGCGGCGCGGTGGCCGCAGTCGCCCGGCGCGACCGCGTGGCCGAGGATGCAGAGTTACAGGCGCTCGCCGACCGGCTCTTGCTCGTTGACGATTGCATCACGGCGTTGCAAGACCTCGCGCGCGGTGTGCTCGCACACTGGGGGGGACAGGTGGTCGGCATCACGGGGAGCGCGGGCAAGACGACGGCGAAAGACCTGACGGCGCACGTCCTCGCGGGCGTGGGCCGGCGCGTGTTGAAGACGCAGAAGAACTTCAACAACGAGTTGGGCCTGCCGCTCTCGATCCTGCAAATGGTCACGGGCGGCGCTGACCCTGCGGCCTTCGACGTAGCTGTTTTGGAATACGGGCAGTCAATGTTCGGCGAGATCGCGCAGCTTGCGCGCATCGCGCCGCCCGACATCGGCGTTGAACTGCTGGTCGCGCCCGCGCACCTTGAGTTCTTCGACTCGGTCGAGCAGATCGCCGCAGGCAAGGCGCAGTTGATTGAAAATCTGAAGCCCGGCGGCGTCGCCATCCTGAACGCCGACGACGCGCGTGTCGCAGCCATGCGCGACCGACACGCGGGGCGCACGCTCACCTTCGGCATCGAGCAGATCGCCGACGTGATGGCGGCCGACATCGAAGGCGCGCGCTTCGGTCTCAGCCGCTTCCGCCTCTGCACGCCGCTCGGCGAGGCGATGGCCGAGTTGAGGTTGCCGGGGCGACACAATCTGTCGAACGCGCTCGCGGCCGCGACCGTCGCCACGTGCTTCCACGTTGCGCCCGAAGAGATCGCCCGCGCGCTCGCCAGTGCGCGCCCGACCGAGATGCGCGGCGAGGTGCTCGACTTCGCGCAGGAGTTCAGCGTGATCGACGACTCGTACAACTCGAACCCGGCGTCGCTTTTGAGCATGGCGCGGGCGCTCGGCGCGGCGCGCACCGGCGCGGCCGAACACGAGCGGCGCACAATCGTCGTCGCGGGCGAGATGCTTGAGTTGGGCGCGGAAGCCGCCCAACTGCACCGCGCGGCGGGGCGCGAGATCGCCGGGCTGGGCGTGGACGTGTTGTGGGGCGTGCGGGGCTTGGCCGATGAACTCGTCGCTGGTGCGCGCTCGGCCGGCATGAGCGCAGCGGCGACGCGGTTTTTCACCGCGACCGAGGCGGCGGCAGAGGCGCTCCTTGATGAGATACGCGCGGGCGACCTCGTTCTGATTAAAGGCTCGCGCGGGGTGCGGATGGACTTGATCGTGGCGGCGCTGCGTGAACGTTTTCCTATCGTCGGCGCAGACGAGCCGACCACGACGACGGACGCTTAAAGACGTTAGATCGGATCAGCATGATCTACTACATCTTTTACGAGTGGCTCTACAAAAGCCTGTCGGCGCAGCAGACAGAGTCTTATTTTGTGAAAGCCCTCAACGTCTTTCAGTACGTCACATTTCGCACGGCTTACGCGACGATCACGGCGCTACTCATCTCGCTCCTCTTCGGCGGGCGCGTCATACGCATGCTGCGCGAACTGAACGTCGGGCAGCAGATTCGTGAAGAAGGGCCGCAGGCGCACATGGACAAGCGCGGCACGCCGACGATGGGCGGCGTGCTCATCATCGGCTCCGTGCTCATCTCGACCTTGCTCTGGGCCAAACTGTCGAGCGTCTACGTCTGGATCGTGCTCTTGGCCACGACGTTCTTTGCCATCATCGGTTTCTTGGACGACTACGCGAAGGTCGCCAAGCGGCAGAGTCTCGGGCTGACCGGCAAGCAGAAACTGGCCGCGCAGTTCGTCATCGCGCTAGGGATTTGGGCGACGCTCTATTTCTTCACGGACTACTCGTGGAACCTGAGCATCCCCTTCTTCAAGCTGACGGCGACGACGGGGCGCACCTTTATCGGGCCCTGGCTCTACCTGCCGTTCATCCTCGTCGTCTTGATCGGCTCGTCGAACGCCGTGAACCTGACGGACGGTTTGGACGGACTGGCGATCAGCGTCACCTTCGTGGCGATGGTCGCGCTCACGGCTTTTACTTACGTGAGCGGCGACGAACGCTGGGCGCGGCTGCTGCTCATCACCTTTCAGAAGGACGTGGGCGAGTTGACGGTCTTTTGCGGGGCGATGGTCGGCGCGAGCCTCGGCTTTCTCTGGTACAACGCGCCGCCCGCAGATGTCTTTATGGGCGACGTGGGCAGCCTCGCCATCGGGGGCGCGTTCGGCACAATCGGCGTGCTGACCAAACAGGAGTTGATCCTCGTCTTCGTCGGCGGCGTGTTCGTCCTCGAAGCCATCTCGGTGATGCTGCAAGTCTCCTTCTTCAAGCTGACGAAGCGGCACACGGGCGTCGGCAAGCGGCTCTTTAAGATGACGCCGCTGCATCATCACTTCGAGATGCAGGGCTGGAAAGAGTCGAAGGTCGTCTTCCGCTTTCTGATCTTGGCGATCCTGTTCGCGCTCTTGAGTCTGTCCACGCTGAAACTGCGTTGACATGGTGCTTGTAAGTGGAACTGAGCGGCAAAAAAGTGCTGGTCATCGGCGCGGCGCGCAGCGGCTTAGCGGCGGCGCGGTTTCTGACCGCGCGCGGCGCAATCGTGGCGCTCAATGATCGGAAGCCGCTGGCGGAGTGGCCGGCCGAGGCGCGAGCTTTGAAGGAGTCGGGCGTCGGCCTCGTGCCGGGCGAGTTGCCGATGTGGTTGATGGATCAGATCGAGTTGGTCGTTTTGAGTCCCGGCGTGCCGACAAAGTCGATCCCGGCGCGCTACATGGAGCGCGCGGGCGCACAGGTGATCGGCGAGGTCGAACTGGCCGCGCGCTTCCTGCGCGGGCGCATCGTCGCTATCACGGGCACGAACGGCAAGACGACGACGACCTCCTTGATTGGCGAGTTGCTGCGCGACGCGGGGCTGCCCGTGCAGGTCGGCGGCAATATCGGCACGCCGCTCGTCTCGCTCGTTGACACATCACGCGCAGACGGCTGGACGGTCGCGGAAGTCTCAAGCTATCAGCTTGAGACTATCGAGCAGTTTCACCCGACGGTGGCCATCGTGCTGAACCTGATGCCCGACCACATGGATCGCTACGAGCACCTGATGGATTACGCCGCCGCCAAGCATCGCATCTTTCGCAATCAAGCGGCGGGCGACGTGGCCATCCTGAACGCCGACGACGAGATCGTCTCTTCGTGGGCGGCAGGCTTGAGTGCGCATGTCGTGCTCTTTAGCGTCGAGCGCGAACTGGCAGAAGGTTTGTTCCTGCGCGGGCCGGAGATCATCTCGCGCAGCGGCGCGAGCGAGCGCGTGCTCCTGCGGCGCGACGAGATGCAACTGCGCGGGTTGCACAATGTGCAGAACGTGCTGGCGGCCCTCGCGGCTGGCCTCGCGTGCGGCGCAGCACCGGAGTCCATGCGCGAGACGGTGCGTAATTTCAAACCGGTCGAGCACAGGCTTGAGCGTGTGGCGGAGCGTGGCGGCATCGAGTTTTATAACGACTCGAAGGCGACGAATGTGGACGCGGCCTTAAAGGCGCTCGAAGCCTTTGCGGACGCGCCGGGCCGCATCGTGCTCATTCTCGGCGGGCGCGGCAAGCATGCGCCCTATGCGCCGCTCGTGCCGATGATCAAGGCGAAGGTGCGCGCGCTCGTCCTCATCGGCGAGGACGCGCCGCGCATCGAGCAGGAGTTGCAGGCACACGCGCCGGTCGAGCGTGCGACCGATATGCACGACGCAGTCCGCCGCGCCGCCGCGCGCGCGCAAGCGGGCGACACGGTGCTGCTCGCGCCCGCTTGCGCGAGCTTTGATATGTTCGACAACTTCGAGCATCGGGGGCGAGTCTTCAAGGCCGCAGTTAAGGAAATGATGCACGACGAACGCGGCGTGATGAATGAGCAGCAGCAGGCTTCGGTCTGTTAATTCATCAGTTCGGCCTTCGTCAGCAGTTTTGTTATGGCACGGAAGCTACAAGCAGACGAGTGGTTGTTTGCGACGACGGTCGGGCTGGCGTTGTTTGGCCTCGTGATGGTTTACAGCGCGAGCGCGGCCATAGCGGCGCAGCAGAACGGCACGCAGTATCACTACGTGATACGGCAGGGCCTGTGGACGCTCTGCGGCTTCGGCGCGCTGCTCTTTGGGCTGCGCATGGACTACGGTTGGCTGCGGCGCGACTGGCTGGCTTACGGGCTGCTGGCGCTCACCGTCGTGCTGCTGTTGTCGGTCTTTGCATTCCCGCGCATCAACGGCGCGCATCGCTGGTTGCGGTTCGGCGGCTTCATGTCGTTTCAGCCGTCGGAGTTGGCGAAACTGACGCTGGCGATCTTTCTCGCGCGTCTGCTCGAACGGCGCGCGGGCGAGGAGCAACAGTTGTGGCAGACGTTCGCGCCGTGCGTGGCGGTGACGGCGTTGCTGGTCGTGCTCGTCGCGGGCGAGCCTGACCTCGGCACGGCGATGATGCTCGGCGTCATCGGCTTGACGGTACTGTTTACGGCGGGCGCGCGTTTGCGGCACATCGGGTTGATGCTTGCGCCGGCGCTCGTCGGCGTCGTGGGTCTAATCGTGTTTTCGCCGTGGCGCGTGCGGCGCATCATGGCGTTTCTCGACCCTTGGGCGGACGCACAAGGGACTGGCTTTCAGGTGGTGCAGTCGTTGATGGCGGTCGGCTCCGGCGGCGTACACGGTCTGGGCTTCGCGCAAGGGAAGCAGAAACTATTCTTTCTGCCGTTCGCGCATTCGGATTTCATCTTCGCGGTGGTGGGCGAAGAGTTGGGACTGGTCGGCACGCTGCTGCTCGTCGGTGCGTTCGGGCTGTTTCTGTGGCGCGGCGTGCGGGCGGCGCGGCGTGCGCCGGACAGGTTCGGGATGCTGCTGGGGCTTGGGATCGTGACGGGCGTGGTGGCGCAGGCGCTCTTTAATATCAGCGTCGTGCTGGCGCTCGTGCCGACGAAGGGCATCCCGCTGCCGTTCATCTCCTACGGCGGCACGTCAACGGTGTTCACGCTGTTTGCGGTCGGCGTGCTTCTGAACATCTCGCAGCAAGGAAGCGCCTTGAACGATCCGGGCATGCTGAGCTATCTGGTCGAACAGCAGCGGGCCGAGAAGGCGCGCCGCACGCCCGTCACGCAGACGTGGCAACCGGCGGGGCGCGGTTGAGTTTGACCATGCGGGCGCTCTTTGCAGCAGGGGGCACGGGCGGGCACATCTACCCGGCCATTGCGGTCGCACATGAACTCGTGCGACGACACGCGGAGGCGGCCGTGCGCTTCGTCGGCACGGCGCGCGGGCTTGAGACGCGGCTTGTGCCGCAGGCGGGCTACGAGCTATCGCTCATTGAAAGCGCGGGGCTGGTGAACATGGGCTTGCGGGCGCGCATGCGCGGGCTGCTCGTCCTGCCGAAAAGTTTGCTGGCGGCGCGGCGACTCATCGCGGAGTTTCGTCCCGACGTGGTTATTGGCGCGGGCGGCTACGTCTCGGGCCCCGTGCTTCTGGTCGCGGCGCTGGCGCGCATTCCGACGCTGATCATGGAGTCGAACGCCGTGCCCGGCTTCACGAACCGGCGCTTGATTCGTTTTGTTGACGCGGCTGCCGCCTCTTGGGAAGCGACGCTGCCTTACTTCGGACGCAAAGGGGTGGTCACAGGCAACCCCGTCCGCCGCGAGTTCTTTGACATACCCGCGAAAGAGCGCGACCGTGCGGCGCGCTTCTCGCTCCTGCTGTTCGGCGGCTCGCAGGGCGCGCGCGCCATCAACGAAGCGATGACGGCGGCCCTCCCGCTCCTCGCAGAGCAACGCGAGCGGCTGCACATCACGCACCAGACCGGCAAACTCGACTTTGACAAGGTGCGTGCGGCTTACGCGCAGGCAGGTTGGACGACGGCAGCGGACGTGCGCGAATACATAGACGACATGGTCAGCGCCTTTGCCAGCGCCGATCTCATCATCGCGCGCGCCGGGGCGACGACGAGCGCGGAACTCGCGGCCGCCGGTCGCGCCGCGATCATGATCCCGCTGCCCGGGCAGCTTGAGCAGCAGCGCAACGCCGAAGTCTTACAGGCGGGCGGCGCGGCCCGCATGATCCTGCAAGCGGAACTGACGGGCGCGCGGCTCGCGCAAGAGATCGCCGCGCTCGTTGCCGCGCCCGCCCGCATCACAGAGATGGCACAGGCCGTACGCAGGTTCGCCCGACCGGACGCCGCCGAGGCGACCGTGAAGTTGATTGAAAGGCTGGTGAGCAGAGGTCAGAGGTCAGAGGTCAGAGGTTAGTAAGAAAAGCATTTCGCCTGATCTCAGAATTCTGAACCTAGAGCCAGAAACAATTTCTGACCTCTGACCTCTGACCTCTATCTTTATGTTTCACCGCATACGCCACGTCCATCTGGTCGGCATCGGCGGCATCGGCATGTCCGGCATCGCCGAGGTCTTATGCAATCTGGGCTTTCGCGTGTCGGGGTCGGACGCGAAGCGTTCGGGCGTGACGGACAGGCTGGCACAGATGGGCGTCGAGTTTCACGAGGGGCACAGGGCCGAGTATGTGGGCGACGCGCAGGTGGTGGTTCGCTCGACGGCCGTGCGCGATGACAACCCGGAGTTGCTGGAAGCGCGCGTGCGCTCGATCCCCGTCATTCCGCGCGCGGAGATGCTGGCGGAGTTGATGCGACTTAAACAGGACACGGTCGCCGTCGCCGGTTCGCATGGCAAGACGACGACGACCTCGATGGTCGGCACGATCTTAGGCGGGGCGGGCCTTGATCCGACGGTCGTCGTCGGCGGCGTGGTTGGCGCGTTCGGCTCGAACGCGCGGCTGGGCAAAAGCGAGTTGATGGTGGTTGAAGCGGACGAAAGCGACAGGTCGTTTCTGATGCTGACGCCGACCTTTGCCATCGTGACGAACATAGACCGCGAGCACATGGATTACTACTCGGACATGGACGACATGCGCGATTGCTTCGTCAATTTCGTCAACAAAGTGCCGTTCTACGGCGCGGCCGTTCTGTGTCTCGACGATCCGCACGTGCAGGCCGTCATCCCGCGCGTCAAGCGGCGGCGCATCACCTACGGTCTGAGCGCGCAGGCCGACATCTCGGCGCACAGCGTGCGCTTCAACCGGCCGTTCGGCTCGACCTTCGCGGTCTGGCAAGGCAAAGAGGCGGTCGGCGAAGTGGCCTTGAACGTGCCGGGGCTGCACAACGTTTACAACGCGCTCGCGGCCGTCGCTATCGCGTTTGAAATGGGCGTCCCGTTCGACGTGACGGCGCAGGCGCTCGCCGCTTACACGGGCGTCAACCGGCGCTTTCAGTTCAAGGGCGAAGCGGGCGGCGTGCTCGTCGTGGACGACTACGGGCATCACCCGACGGAGGTGCGCGCCACACTCGCGGCCGCGAAGGTCGGGTCGCAGGGTCGGCGCATGATCGTGCTCTTTCAGCCGCACCGCTACACGCGCACGCGCGATCAGATGGACGAGTTCGCGCGCTCGTTCAATAACGCAGACGTGCTGCTCGTCACAGACATCTACGCGGCGAGCGAAGACCCGATCCCCGGCGTGACCTCTGAGACGTTGACCGAAGCGATCAAGAGCTACGGGCATAAAAACGCCGTCTACGTCGGCGCGCTCGACACGGCCGTTAAGGCGCTCCTGAGCGAAGCGCATCCCGGCGACATGGTCGTCACGCTCGGCGCAGGCAGCGTCTATCAGGCGGGCGAACAACTCGTCGAGTTATTGAAGAAGAACGGCAAATGACAACTGAGACGCAAGGCCCGTTGGATTTAGCGGCACGCGACGCGGCGGTCGCAGAGATCGCGGCGCGCACGGGCGTGCGGGCTGAGCGCGGGCGACGCTTCGCGGAGTTGACGAGTTTGAAAGTAGGCGGCGCGATTGACTGGGTGCTGATGCCGCAGACGGAGGCGGAAGCGGCGGCGGTCGTCGGCGAACTTGAACGCGCGGGCGTTGCGTGGCGCGTGCTTGGCGCGGGGAGCAACGTCTTGGCCGATGATGCGCCGCACCATTACGTCGTGCTGTCGATGCGCGAGGTGCGCGGCGAGGTGCAGTTCGACGGCGAACGCGTGACGGTGAGTGCCGGTTATTCTTTGCCGCGCCTGTGCGTGGAAGCCGCGCGGCGGGGCTTGGCGGGCATCGAGGGCCTGGGCGGCATTCCGGGCACGGTCGGCGGCGCGTTGTGGATGAACGCGGGCGCGTTCGGGCATGAGATCGGCACGGTCGTTGAGACGGTGCGCGTCGCGCGTGGCGGGCGCGTCGTGGACGTGCCGGGCAGTGAAGTGCAGTGGGACTACCGGCACACGTCGTTTCATGAAGGCGAGTTGTTGCTCGGCGCGACGCTCAGGCTGCAACCGGGCGACTCGGCCGAGATCATCACGCGCATGGCCGAGGTGAAACGAAAGCGGATGGCTTCGCAGCCGCACGGCGCACGCTCCGCCGGTTGCTTCTTCAAGAATCCGCCGGGCACGGGGCTTTCGACCGGCAAGATGATTGACGAACTCGGCATGAAGGGCGCGCAGCGCGGCGGCGCAGTCGTCTCGCCGGTGCATGCCAACTTTATCGTGACCGAAGGCGAAGAGGCGCGCGCCGCCGACGCGCTCGCGCTCGCCGAAGAGATACGCGAACGCATCCGGCGCGAGCGCGGCGTCGAACTTGAATACGAGGTCGAAATCTGGCGGAGCGAAACGCCGGACGAGGTGGCGGTGGACGCGCCGGCTGCCGCGCCGTCCGGTGAAGATGTGACGGCACACTCTGAAACAAAAGCAGGAGCTTGAGGGAAGCGAAGAGATGTTGAGGGAGCAGGTCATTACGCCGCGCGCCGGGAAACGAACACCGGTTAATCGCGGCCGTGCGAACGTCGCAGGGCAGCAGCGGCCCGTAGCGCGACGCGGCGGTGCGTCGTCGGCGCGTGCGACCTCGGCGCGCAGTCAGTCGTGGCCGAAGGTCGCGGCCCGGATGCCGGCGATTGGTAAGACGCTGCTGGCAGTCTGTCTCGGCTTATTCGCGTTCAGGACGTACACGGTGGCGTCCGCGTCCGCCTTCTTCGCGCTGCGCACGGTGGACGTAAGCGGCGCATCGCGCGCTTCGACCGAGCAGATCGAGGCTGTGGTACGGCGTGCGGCTGCGCCGGTCGGCGTGTGGCGCGCAGACCTTGAAGCGATCCGCACAGAGCTTGAGCGGCAGCCCTGGGTGCGCGGCGCGATGGTCGCGCGCGTGCTGCCTTCGGGTTTGCGCGTGCGCATCGTGGAGCGCATGCCGCGCGCGGTCGTACGCACCGCGAACGGGCGTTTGACGTGGGTTGATGACGACGGCGTGATCGTCGGGCCGGCGGCCGCAACCGATCAGATGCCTGCCTTCTTCCTGCGCGGTTGGGACGAAGGTGAGAGCGGGGCGGTGCGCGCGGAGAATCGGCAGCGCGTGGCGAAGTTGTTGGAGTTGCAGAACGAGTGGACAGCCGCCGGGTTGGCCGAGCGCGTGAGCGAAGTAAACCTCGACGACCTGCGCGACGTGCGCGCGCAACTCGCGGGCGCTGATTCGCAGGTCGAAGTGCGGCTGGGCAAAGATGATCTGACGAAGCGTTTGCGGCAGGCTTTGCAGGCACTCGACGAACAGCGTCAGACGCCGCGCGGCGCGCTCATCAGCTACATAGATATGACGCAAGGCAAACGCGCCGTCATCGGTTTCATGCGCGCACAGTTGCCGGCGCAGAGCAGCGAGGGCGCTAACTTAAATGTCGCGGCGACCAGCGAGCCGATGGTGCAACCCCGCGCGGCCGATGTAGCGGTCAGGCAGCGTGCGTCCGCGCGCACCACGCCGCATGCGCAAACTACGCGTAACGCACGGGCCACACCACAGCCCAAGCCGGGGCCGGCGCGCGAAACGGCGCATGAGACGAAACGTGCCGCCGAACCGCCGCGCGGCGTAGAGCAGCGTCCGCGCCGCGTAGTGCTCAAGACGGGTTAATTCAAGGAGGCACTTGGGGCGAGCGCCAAAGTCCGTTGCCCCCAGCTTGCTAGGAGGACATGAAGCGCATGGCGAAACGCGAGGCGTACACCGTCGGGCTAAACATCGGCACGAGCCGGGTGACGTGCATCATCGGCGAGCCGGGCGATGGCAGCGCGCTCGACATTGTCGGCATCGGTGAAGCCGAAGCGCGCGGCCTGCGTAAAGGCGTCATCGTCAACCCCGACGCGGCTGTGGATGCGATTCGCCACGCCGTCGAAGCGGCGGAACGCATGTCCGGCCTGCCCGCCGAAGAGGTCACGATCAACCTCGCCGGTTCGCACATCATGGGTTTCAACGGGCAGGCGATTGTGGCCGTCTCAGGGCGCGACCGCGAGATTACAAACGACGACGTGCGCCGCGCGATTGACTCGGCCTGCGCGATTCAACTGCCGGCGGGGCGCGAGATCGTGGATCGCCTGCCGCAGGAGTTCATCGTGGACGATCAGGACGGCATCAATGATCCCGTCGGCATGATCGGCGCGCGCCTCGCCGTCAAAGTCCACATCGTCACCAGTCCCGTCACCGCGCGCCAGAACGCAATCAACGCAGTCAATCGCGCCGGCCTCATCGTCTCCGACATGGTGCTCGAACAACTGGCCGCCGCCGAGGCGTCATTAACCGACGAGGACAAAGAGTTTGGCTCGGCGCTTGTAGACATCGGCGCGGAGACGACCGGCTTGGTGATCTATCAGCGCGGCGCAGTGCAGCACACGGCCGTGTTCGCCCTCGGCGGTTCGCATTTCACTAACGACATCGCGTTCGGGCTGCGCACGCCGATCCCAGAAGCGGAGAAGATCAAGCGCACGTTCGGCTATTCGTCGAGTACAAGTTTGAGCGAGATGGAGCGCGGCGAGCAGGTCGAAGTGCCATCGGTCGGCGGGCGCGGCCCACGCCTGCTGTCGCGGCAAATCCTGTGCGACATCTTGCAGCCGCGCGCCGAAGAGGTGCTGATGCACGTCGCCGACGAGATACGCGAGTCCGGTTGGGAGCGGCAACTCTCAAGCGGCGTGGTCTTGACGGGCGGCGGCGCGCTCCTCGGCGGCATCTGCGAAGTTGCGGAACAGGTTTTCGACGCGCCGGTGCGCGTCGGTTACCCCGAACGGGATCGTTTCGGCGGTCTCGTCGAGGATGTGCAAGGGCCCGCGTGGACATCTGCGGCGGGGCTATCGCTCGTCGCTATGCGCGCGCAAAACATTGAAGCGCGGCGCGCAGCGGGTAAGCGCGATGGCACGGGCGCATTGGGCGCATTCGTCTCGAAATTTCGTGATCGTTTCAGTAGTATTTTCTGACAAGATGTTGTATGCTGCCGCGCCAGCCGGCACAGGATATAGTCCGCAAGATATGGGTGTCACCGGCGCGCACAGCCCAAAATAACCGCACGGGCGCTTTTCAGGCGCAAACAGAGCGATGATGTCGAGAGAGGAAGGACGATGATGACACCTGACGGCCGTCAGCCGGGCAGCGGCATTAATATTTTTATCGACGACGACCCGCCCATCACCGGCGCGCGCATCAAGGTGATCGGCGTGGGCGGCGGCGGCGGCAACGCTGTGAACCGCATGATCGAGGCCGGCATCGAGGGCATAGAGTTCCTTGTCGCCAACACAGACTTGCAGGCTTTGAAGCGTTCGCGTGCGCCGATCAAAATTCAACTTGGCGGCAAGTTGACCAAGGGCTTAGGCGCGGGCGCGAACCCGGAAGTCGGCCGCAACGCCGCGCTCGAAGATACGGAGAAGATCATCGAGGCGCTCGAAGGCGCGGACATGGTCTTCGTCACGACGGGCCTCGGCGGCGGCACAGGCACGGGCGCAGCCCCCATCATCGCCTCACTCGCCACCGAATTGAACGCGCTGACGGTCGCCGTCGTCACGAAGCCCTTCCACTTCGAGGGCAAGCGGCGCATGACGCAGTCCGAACAGGGCTTGCGCGAGTTGCGCGAATGTGTGGACACGGTCATCACGATTCCGAACGAGCGGCTGCTGCACACGGTGGATCGCAACGTCTCGCTGCAAGATTCGTTCAAACTGGCGGACGATGTATTGCGTCAAGCCGTGCAGGGCATCAGCGATCTCATTACCGTGCCCGGTCTCATCAATCTCGATTTCGCCGACGTGAAGGCGATCATGCAGGGCATGGGCATGGCGTTGATGGGCGCAGGGCGCGCGTCGGGCGAGAATCGTGCGATTAACGCGACACAGCAGGCCATCTCTTCGCCCTTGCTGGAAGAGGCGAGCATCACGGGCGCGAAGGGCGTGCTCATCAACATCACGGGCGGCCTTGATCTGACGCTCTACGAAGTCAACGAGGCATCTTCCATCATCCGCGAGGCGGCGGACGAGGACGCCAACATCATCTTCGGCGCGGTGATTGACGAATCCATGCGCGACGAGATGAAGATCACGGTGATCGCCACCGGCTTCGACCGCGAATCGGTTGCGGTTGGCACAACGGCCGGCGCAGACGCAATGCCGACCACGCCGCCGCGCTACGCCCCGCGCGGTGCGGACGAACTGCCCGCGCGCACCGCCGTCGGGCAGACACGCGCCGATGATCTCGACGTGCCCGCCTTCATTCGCAAGAAAGCAGACTGAAAAAAGCAGTAGACAAGTAAGGCGCAGGGCAGCGCGCCGTTCAGCCAAAACAGCAGGGCAGCCGGGTAAGTTTTCGCTCACGATTTTGAGTGAAATTTCAACCGGCTGCTTTTTTAACTGCCTGCTGCTTAGCGGCTACTGCTGACTCTCTTTTCTCGTTTGCCTTTTGCCTTTTTGTCGTGTAGCATGTCGCGCATTCCTGACAGGAATTAATTTCAACAAACGGGCCAACAACCGTTTCTCGTCCAGACTTACGACCGCCGACTGCCTCCGCAGGATGCATGTTCGGCCGCGCGCTTCCCTGTTTGGTGACTCGCATATGCTCGCTCGCAAGCGGGCCGCAGTTTGTCGCAGCGCGCCACGCTGGTTTTCCCCGCTTGTGAGGACTCTTAAAGGTAGGTGAATCGAGGTGAATCGCAAACTCATACGCACGACGTTAGCTGAGGTCAAGGGGCGCGAAGTTCCGCACCACAAAGAGCGCACGCACGAAGCCGGCCCGCGCGGCGGGCAAGCTCCGCGCGGCGCACCGCCGAGTCGCGGTGGCGGCGATAACAGCAGCGCCGCGGCGGCGCAAGGCCGCAAGCGCGTGCCGCCGTCTGAGACTAACGCCGAAATCTTTTACTACAAGAAACAGATGGACGCGCACACCGTCATGGTCATTGTGCTCAATGACGGTGAGGAGATCGAGGGCACGATTGAGTGGTACGACCGCAGCGCGCTCAAGGTCAACCGTAAAGATGCGCCCAACATTCTGCTCCTGAAACACAACATCAAGTACATGTTCAAAGCCGAAGACCGCGATGGCGGCGGCAGCGGCGACGAGGCGGGCAGCTAGGCAAAGCCGCCCGCCCCACGAAGACGACAGGCGCGGCCTTGGTGCAAGGCCCCCGAGCCATCCGGTCGGGTTGCCATGGCCCGCCTGTTCGCGCATCGTGCCATGAACGATATTTGGCTCAACGAACGGGACGACGGGACGCATCCTAGTCCTGCGCGCCGTCCGCGCATCGGCATCACAATGGGCGACCCGGCCGGCATCGGCCCCGAAGTCGTCTTAAAGGCCGTCGCCGAAGAGAAGGTGCGCCGCGCGTGCGTGCCCGTCATCGTCGGCGACGCGCAACTCCTCGCGCACACCGCGCGCACGCTCGACTTGCAGTGCGGCTACGACATCATCCAGCGCGGCGAACCCCTCCCCGCGTCCGCGCACGACCCCGTCATCTATCATCTCAACAACATTAGCGGGCACGTCGAGCCGGGCGTGGAGTCCGGCGCGGCGGGGCGCGCAGCCGGCGAGTACATCGAAGCGGCCGTCGAACTGTGCGCCGCCGGACAGGTGGATGCTATCTCGACCGCGCCGATCAATAAACGCGCCCTCTTCTTAGGCGGCTACAGCTTCCCCGGGCACACCGAGTTCCTCGCCCACCTGACGCGCGCCGAAGAATGCGCCATGGCCTTCGTCGCCGCCAACCTGCGCATCGTGCTTATCTCGACGCACGTGCCGCTCGCGCAGGCGATCCGGCTGGTCGAGCGCCAGCGCATCGAGCGCGTCGTTCGGTTGACGGAGCGCGAGTTGAAGCGTTGGGGCATCGCGCGTCCGCGCATCGCCGTCGCCGCGCTCAACCCGCACGGCGCGGAAGGCGGTCTCTTCGGCGTCGAAGAAGCGGCCGAGATCGCGCCGGCCGTCGCCACCGTGCGCGCCGAAGGCTTGGACGTGTCCGGCCCCTTTTCCGCCGACACGATCTTCCTGCGCGCCTCGCGCGGCGAGTTCGACGCGGTCATCGCCTGCTATCATGATCAGGCGATGATCCCGGTCAAGTGTCTCTCCTTCAGCGAAGCCGTCAACGTCACGCTCGGTCTGCCCTTCATCCGCACATCGGTCGATCACGGCACGGCGTTCGACATCGCCGGGCGCGGCTTAGCGGAGCATTCCAGCATGGTCGCCGCCATCCTGCTGGCCGCCGAACTGGCGCGCACCGAACCGAGCGGACAGGAAGCACTACTAGAGTCATGATTGAACGCACTCGCACTACGCGTCTCATTCGCCATAGCGTCGCCCTCATCTGCGCTCTCTACGTCGCCACCACTACTACTACTGTCGTCGCCCAGAATAAACTTGTCAGCAAAGACACGGCGCGCAAAGCGATCACGCGCATCGCCGGGCTTGAGTTGAAGAAGGGCGACGTAAAGGTGACGGAGGTTTCAGGGGCGGGCGCGACCCCTGAAGTCGCCGCCACTATCAAGACGGCGTTTCGCTTGCGCCAAGCCGCCGACGGTCAATGGCAAGCGGTCGAGGTGCGCGTTGGCGACCGGCAATGGGAAGAGATCGAACTGCTCGCGCACGCCGCCCACGCCGAGCGCACAACGCCGCTCGTCGCCCAACTCGAAGCGTTGACCGCGCAACTCGCCGAGCGCGAGCGCGCAAAGGCGGAAGCGAAGAAGCGACAAAAAGAGGGCGAGAAGGCTGGCACACCGGGCCTAGACAAGCAGTCGAAACAGAAGAAAAAGCAGCCCGCCGCCTCGTCGCCCGCCGCCGATGATTTACGCGCCGGGCCGTTCCGCGTCAAAAATTTCGCCGCGCTGCTCTCGTCCGCCACCGTCGAAACAGAGCTTGCCGCCACGTTTCGCTTAAACAAAGATGCGCGCGGGCAATGGCAGGTAACTGAAGCGCGCATCGGCGATAGCTCGTGGCAGAACGTCGCGCTGCTCGTCGCTGCGCTCAATACAGAGAAGGTTGCGCGCGCCCGCGCCGACCTCGCCGCGCTCGCCGCCGCCCTCGACGCCTTCCGCCGCGCACGCGGCTTCTACGTCGTCGCCGACACCTCGGCCGCGCTCGTGGATCAACTCAACCCGCGCTACACCACATCAATCATCCGTCTAGACCCCTGGCATCGCCCCTACGAATACACCGGCACAACCGACAGCTTCACCCTCCGCTCCCTCGGCCCGGACGGCAAACCTAACACGGCTGACGATGTGACGAGGGATAACGCGGAAAGGTAAAGCTCTAGGAACTACGGCCGCGCGCCCGCATGCCTGACCGAAACAGTTCCGGTTAAGCGCGCTGGCCATGGCTGATTCTGTCCGCGCATCGTTCCTCTTGACGCTCGCGCGGCGTGGGTGTTAGGTTCAAAGTGTGGTCTTTGAAGGGAAGACCATGACCCGATTAGACTCACGCCCCGTGCCGTCCGCCCCCTTGCGCGCGCAAGGTCTTTTGCTCCGGCGAGACAGGCGCTTGCCCTCAAGTTCAAGGAGTCGGTTGTTGCTTACGGGACGCAAACTGCTGCTCGCAGACGATTCGCTTACGATCCAGAAGGTCATTAGTCTGATCTTGGGCGACGAAGGCGTGGAAGTCGTCGTGGTTGGCAGCGGCACAGACGCCCTCAAGCAGCTTGCCGCCGACGTGCCCGACATAGTGCTCGCCGACGTGCATATGCCGGGCGCAAATGGCTATCAGGTCTGTGCATACGTCAAGCGCGACGCGCGACTGCGGCACGTGCCTGTGCTGTTGCTCGTGGGTAAGTTTGAACCATTCGATGAAGCGGAGGCGCGCAGAGTCGGCGCGGACGATGTCGTGACGAAACCATTCCAATCAATACGCGATCTGGTGAGCAAGGTGGGCAATCTGCTCGGCGCGGGTGCGGACGAGAAGAAAGCAGACGAAGCGCAGGCCACGCCGACGGCGACGGAGCGCCCGCCGGCCGTTGAGAGTCGGGCGCAGGCGAGTGGGCCGACGGAGAGCGTCGATGCGCCGCCTGCGTTCCCTTGGGCGCGCCGGCAGGCGGCGAGCGCAAACGAGCCGGGCGCGTGGCCGCCCGCGCCGGAGTCGCACGCCGGCACATTCAACGATTTCGACATGGACGATCAGACAATCCAGACCACATCTGCCGAAGCCTTCGGCGGTCACACAGCGCCCGTCGAAGCGGCCGAGCCTTTTGTCATGCAACAGATTGAAGCGGAAACTGAGCCGGCGCAGGTCGTCGGCGACTCTTTATCTGCGTTCGACGAAGCACCGCAGGCGGCGGTGACGGCGCAGATGCAGCCGGAAAGCATGTTGGAGTTGAGTTACGCGGGTGCGCCGGCCGCTGCGTCGGAGTTTACGACGCGTGCGGCGCAGTCGGCCGCGGCCGACGATGCGCTGCTCGACCTCGGCGAGAGTGCGCCGCCACCACCGGCCGCGACCGCCGCCACAGCCGAGGCCGACGAGTTCATTCTCGATCTGGACGATGAGCCGGGCACTGGGTCGCACGCGACAGAAGCGGAAGCGGAAGCGCCGCGCATGCTGTACGCCGAAGGGCTGGCCAATTCGCCCGCCGAAGCCGCCGCGCCGCTCATCACCGAAGACGCGCCGCAGACAGACGCGCGTGCGCTCGAAGCCGACGCGCAAGCCTACGAGCAGCCGCCACAGGCCGGTCAGGCGTTTGAGTTGGTCTTGCCGGACACGACCGCGCCGGAAGCAACGACCGAAACGACGGCTGAAGCAATGTCCGGCGCTGCGGGCATGGCGGACGAGGCGACCGCTTGGCCGGCAACCGACGCGCAATGGCAGCCAGCCGAGCCGCAAGAAGCGCCTGCGCCCGTCGCCATGTGGCAGCCGGCCGCGACGGAGCAGCCCACGATTACAGAGGCACACACGCCCTTCGCTGCTGCCGAAATTGAGTCGCCCGCGCCCGTAGGCGGCGAGGTACAGAGCGGTGCGGCGCAGTTGTCGCCGGAGACAATTGAGGCGATTGCGCGGCGGGTCGTCGAGTTGATGTCGGACAGCGTCGTGCGCGAGATCGCATGGGAGGTCGTACCCGACCTGACGGAGCGTCTGGTCAGACGCCGTCTCGATGAAGAACGAGCGCGCACGCAGTAAGAGCTTAGCAGTTACACGCGCGTACAGGGATCGAGTTGAGGCGGCCGCAGCGA
This sequence comes from Pyrinomonadaceae bacterium, assembly GCA_036389375.1. Lineage (GTDB taxonomy): Bacteria > Acidobacteriota > Blastocatellia > Pyrinomonadales > Pyrinomonadaceae > QHXQ01. The sequence continues at coordinate 20,150 of DASVQA010000120.1, forward strand.
GCCGCCTCGCTCGATCCCTTTTTAGTTGTGCGCCGCCGGTGATTAACTTGCCGGGGCGGCGAGCGGCGACGTGAAACGGCGGGGCGATTGCTTTACAATAGCCGCAGATTGAACGAAGCAAAAAAATTAGAGCTAACAGCCGTCGGGTGTTAGCTCCGATCATCATGGAGATTCCAAAGACATACGACCCCAAAGCGGCCGAGGCGCGGCACTACGCGCGCTGGGAGGCGCAGGGCTATTTCGCGCCGGAGATCAACCGCGACCCCGCCGCGCCCGTCTATTCAATCGTCATCCCGCCGCCGAACGTGACCGGATCGCTGCACATGGGGCACGCCCTACAGCACACGTTCATGGACGTGCTGACGCGCTATCACCGCATGCGCGGCTATCGCACGCTCTGGCTGCCCGGTCAGGATCACGCCGGCATCTCGACGCAGATACAGGTGGAGAAACAACTGCGGAAAGAAGGACTGACGCGGCACGATCTGGGGCGCGAACAGTTCATCGCGCGCGTCTGGCAATGGAAGGAAGAGTACGGCGGGCAGATCATCAAGCAGATGCGGCGCGAGGGCGCGAGCGTTGACTGGTCGCGCGAGCGATTCACGATGGACGAGCACCTGTCGCGCGCCGTGCGCGAGTTCTTCGTGCGTTGTTACGAAGAGGGTCTGATCTATCACGGCGAGGGGCTGATTAGTTGGTGTCCGAAGGATCAGACGGCACTCTCGGATTTGGAGGTCGAGAAAGAGGCGCAGGCAGGCAAACTCTATTACCTGCAATATCCGGTGCAGGGGAGCGACCGGCGTGTGACCGTAGCGACCACGCGGCCCGAAACGATGTTGGGCGACACGGCCGTGGCGGTCAATCCCGACGACGAGCGTTACCGCGACCTGCTGGGCGCGACGCTTGAGTTGCCGCTCGTGGGACGCGCGATCCCTGTGGTCGCCGACGAGTTTGTTGATCCGGCGTTCGGCACGGGCGCGGTCAAGGTCACGCCCGCGCACGATCAGAACGATTACGAAATGGGCCTGCGCCACAAGCTGCCGCAGGTGCGCGTCATTGACCAGCACGCGCGCATGACTGAAGACGCGGGCGCGGACTTTGCCGGGCTTGAACGCTACGAGGCGCGCGAAAAAGTTGTCGAGAAGTTTGCCGAGTTGGGGCTGCTTGAGAAAGTGGTTGATTACGAGTTTTCGATTACGAAATGCGCGCGCTGTCGCACGGTGATCGAGCCGCTGCTTTCGACGCAATGGTTCTTGAAGCAGGCCGAACTAGGGCGCGCGCCGCTCGAACTTATCAGCACGCAACACGAACCGCGCTTCGTGCCCGAAGTGCCTTACGAGAAGGTCTATACGAACTGGTTGGAGAACCTGCACGACTGGACGCTCTCGCGCCAACTCTGGTGGGGACATCGCATCCCCGCCTGGTACGACGAGCAGGGGCGCGTCTTCGTCGCACGCACCGAGGCGGAAGCGAAACAGCAGGCCGGCACGGACAAACTGACGCAAGACCCGGATGTGCTCGACACGTGGTTCTCGTCCGCGCTCTGGCCGATCTCGACGCTGGGCTGGCCCGACGAGACCGAAGACCTGCGCACGTTCTACCCGACCTCTGTGCTCATCACGGCGCGCGACATCATCTTCCTGTGGGTTTCGCGCATGATGATGACGGGGCTGAAATTCACGGAGCAGAAAGCGTTTGCCGATGTCTTCATCACGGGCACGATCTTCGACAAGCACGGGCAGCGCATGTCCAAGTCGAAGGCCAACGGCATCGATCCGATAGACGTGTTCGATAAGTTCGGGGTGGACGCCACGCGCCTCGTGCTCGCGCAGGTCGAGAGCACGGACACGCGTTGGAACGATAACCTCGTCGAATCCTATCGTAACTTCGCCAACAAAATCTGGAACGCCGCGCGCTTCTGTTTAATGAACGCGGAAGGCGCGACGGTCGGGCAAGGTTTCGCGGGTGCGCCGGCCAGTTGGGCGCTGCATGATCGCTGGATCATGTCGCGCTTGCATAAGACGGTGCGGACGGTGAGCGCAGCGATTGAAAATTATCGTTTCCATGAAGCGGTGCAGACACTCTATCACTTTTTCTGGGACGATTTCTGCGACTGGTACATCGAGTTGTCGAAATCCGACGTGACGGCCGGCGACGACTCGCCCGCGCGCTCGGCGGCGCGCAGCCGCGTGCTGACCGTGCTTGAACAGGCACTCAGGCTGCTCCATCCATTTATGCCGTTCATTACGGAAGAACTCTGGCAGCGTCTGCCGGGCGTCGGCGCGAGCCAGTTGCATCCGGCTTACGCGCACGCCGAGCCGACCATCATGCTCGCGGCTTACCCGCAAGCTGATGCCGCGTTGATCGACGAACAGGCGGAAGCGGAAGTGCAGGCGCTCATCGAACTCATCTCACGCGTGCGCAACATACGCTCGGAGATGAACATCAAGCCGGGCGAGACTGTGCCCGTGCTGATCGGCGCACCGGACGAGAGTTTGCGCGCGGTGTTCGCGGCGGGCGGGGCGCAGATTGCGCGGCTCGTGCGCGCATCCGAAGTGTCTGTGCAATCGTCCGTCAACGGGCCGCGCGCGGCGGCGCGGGCGGTACTCGCGGGCGGCGCGGAGGTGGCCGTGCCGCTCGAAGGTTTGATTGACTTCGCTCAGGAGCGCGCGCGGCTCGGCAAGGAGCAGGAGAAGTTGCGGCAGGAGGCGGCGAAGCTGGAAGGGCAACTCGCCAACAAAAATTTTGTCGAGCGTGCGCCGGCCGAGAAGGTCGCGGAGTTGCGGCAACGCCTCGCCGACATCGCGCAACGAATGGGTGCGCTCACGCAAACCTTGGAGGCGCTCGCGGAATGAACTGGCTGGACGAAGGGGCGCTCTTTAATCAGATCGGCGCATTCTTAGGCGAAGATTTGGGGCGCGGCGACATCACGACGCAGGCTTGCGTCGCGCGCAACACGCGTGCGCGCGGGCGCTTCCTTGCCAAAGAGGCGATGACGGTGGCGGGTCTCGAAGCCGCTGAAGCCGTCTTCTCGACGCTCGACGCGCAGCAGCAGTTGGAGGCGTTCGTCTCGGACGGCGAAGAGGTCGCGGCCGGCAAAGTCATCGCGCGCACGAGCGGTTTCGCCGACGTGCTGCTCGCGGGCGAGCGCGTGGCGCTCAACCTATTGCAAAGGCTCTCCGGCATTGCGACCTTGACGCGCGAGTTTGTCCGCGCGGTCGAAGGCACGGGCGCAGAGATCGTGGACACGCGCAAGACGACGCCGGGCCTGCGCATGTTGGAGAAGTACGCGGTGCAGGCGGGCGGCGGGCGCAATCACCGCTTCGGCTTGGACGACGGCGTGCTGATCAAGGATAACCACATCGCGCTCGCGGGCGGGGTGGGCGCGGCGGTCGAGCGCGCGAAACGTGCGGTCGGCCACCTGCACAAGATCGAGGTCGAAGTTTCAGGCGAACGCGATCTGCGCGAAGCGATCTCGGCCGGCGCGGACATACTGCTCTTGGATAATCTCACGCCCGACGAGACGCGCCGCATGGTCGAGTTGGCCCGCTCGCTCGACGCGCGGGTATTGCTCGAATCTTCCGGCGGCATCGCGCTGGCGAACGTGCGCGCCTATGCCGAGGCGGGCGTCAACCTGATCAGTATCGGCGCGCTCACGCACTCGGCGCGCGCTCTCGACATTAGTTTCAAACTTCAGCCCGGCTCATGAGGGAACTGAAACAGGCTCAAGGCGTGAAATGATCGGTGGGAGGTTTTAATGATGCGCGCTCGGTCAAATTATAAGTTGCTGGTCTTGACGGCGTTGATATTGCTGCTCGGCGGGTTGCCGGCGTCGGTCGTGCATTCGCAGCGCCGGCCTTCGCGGCGCGTGACGCACCCGGTACGCACGCGCCCCGTGACGCGACCGCAGCCGACGCCCCTGCCGGCCGGCACAGACCCGACGCTCGTCTCGACCGCCGAAGAACAGCAGGGCGCGGCCGAAGCGCAAGTCTCGGCGCAGGCGGCAAAACGTGCGGCGCGGCAGGCGGCGAACACGGATCAGGAGAGCGCGCGTAAACTCGATCAACTCAGTCAGGAGTTCACGCGCCTCAATCAAAAGTTTGACGTGTTGGAGAAGCAGCGGCAGGGCGACCTGTTGCAGGAGCGGCTGACGCGCGCCGAGCAGCGCGCCGAAGGTTTGCGCGCGCAGTTGAGCCAGACGATGGAGAAGCAGGCCGACCTGCAAGCGCGGCTGGAACAACTCGACTACGACCTGCGGCCCGAAAGCATCCAGTTGCGCGCCGCCACCGTCCCGTCGCTAAACGGCGACGCGGTACGCACGCAGATCACGCAGCAGCTTGAGAACGAAAAGAAACGCGTGCGCGCGCAACTCGACGTGATCGAAGCGACCCGCACGCATCTGGAAACAGCCATCGTCGGTGCGGACGCTGAAACCGAACGGCTGCGCACGCGTTTGAACGAACTGCTCGACAACAACAACAACAACGCGGGCACGTCGGGCGCGGCCGTCACGCCATCGCCCACGCCTTCGTCGTCGCCGCCCCCGCCGGGCCGTTGATGCAAGGGCGCGCGCCTGCGGCGAACTTGATTGACCTCATGGGCACGCTCTCACAGGTGGAACTCTACCGACTGCTCGCGGCGGCACAGGCGCGCGGCGAGCGCGTCGTCGTCGCCACGGTCGCGCACACGCGCGGCTCAACCCCGCAACGGCGCGGCGCGAAGATGCTCTTTTTCCAGAGCGGCGCAACGGCGGGCACGGTCGGCGGCGGCTGCATAGAAGCTGAAGTCTGGGCCGAGGCGCGCACGGCCCTGCGCACCGGCGCGGCGGCGCTCCACCGCTTCAGCCTCACCGCCGACGAAGCCAGCGAAGAGGGCATGGTCTGCGGCGGCACGATGGAGATTTTCATTGACGTGTGGAACGCAAACAGGTAATGACAGGTGATAGGTGAGAAGCGCGCCTTGATCCTCTCAAGCAGCACGCCCGCGCGGAGGTTGTAATGCCGACATCTTTCGTTGAAGAGTACAAAGCGAAGCACCGGCACCCGTTGAATCGGTTGACGCACAGCATTGGCATCCCGTTGATCGTGGTCAGCCTGCCGCTCTTTCTGTTCAACTGGCGCTGGGCGCTCGCGCTGTTCGTCGTCGGCTGGATACTGCAATTCGTCGGGCACGCCATCGAGGGCAATCAGCCCGCCTTCTTCCGCAATCCGCTCTACCTGATCATCGGCCCGCTATGGCTTGCGCGCCGCGCCCTCGCCGCCGTCGGCTTAGGCAAAGCGCCGTCCGCCGAGACCCGCCGCACGCCTTGAACGGATGAACGACGCGGACGCTCAAACGCACATAGCCCAACAGATCACAGCCGCCGTCGCGCGCGTGCTCGAAGCAGGCGCGGTCGCGGCGCTGGTGACGGTCGTGGATGCGCCGCACAGCGTCGGCCGGAAAATCCTCCTCGAACAGAACGGCGCACGCACGTCTACGACGGGCGACGACGCCTTAGACGCCGCGCTCAGCCTACACGCGCACGCGTTCCTCGCCGCGCGCGCCGAAGCGCAGACGTTGAGCGTCGCCGCTTTCGCGCCGCAGCTTGAGGCGTGGCGGGCGGCCCGCGTGTTGTTTGAACGGATCGAGCCGGAACCGCACGTCGTCGTCTGCGGCGCAGGCCACGTCGGCGCGGCGCTCGCCCGCCTCGCACACTCCGTCGGCTATCGCGTGACGCTCATTGACGACCGCGCCGATTTCGTCACGCGGACACGCTTCCCCGCGCCCGAGATCAATCTCGTCGTGGCGCAGACAGGTTGGGCGGCTGCGGTGCAGGCAAACGTGGGGACGGGACGCGGCGTGTACGTGGCGGTCGTGACGCGCGGGCACAACGAGGACGAGGAATGCATGCGCGCGGTGCTGGCCGCGCGCCCCGACTACGCGGGCATGATCGGCAGCAAGCGGCGCACGAACATCGTGCTCGCGCGGCTCAGCGCGGCGGGCGTGCCCGATGAAGTGTTAAATGAGGTGCGCGCGCCGGTCGGGTTGGACATCGGCGCGGTCACGCCCGAAGAGGTGGCGCTCGCCATCCTCGCCGAGATCGTCGCGGCGCGGCGCGGCGGCGCAGGCACACCGCTCTCGGCTTGGCGGCGTGGGAATAAAAAAGCGGTGACGAGTGCGGAGTGACGAGCCAGAGACAAGTCTTAACTCGGCACTCGGCACTTGGCACTCGTCACTGCTTTAAATACTTCGGCGGCAGGGGCGTCTGCGCGTCCTCGGCTTGCCAGAAGATGGTCACGACCCACCAGCGTTTGCCATCGTTCATTAATTGAATACTGTTGATGCCACGCAGGAACGGCTGCGCGTCTTTCGCGTCGTGGCGAGCCTCGTAGGTGCTGAAGACGTGCGCGATCTGGCCGAACTGCTCGACGCGGTTGACGACCGCGCGCTCGTAGAAACCCTGCTGCGCAAAATTCTTCGAGGCGCGTTCCACGTAACCCGCAACGTCGAGCACGCGCGCGGCGGTCGTGCCATCTGGCTGGCGCGCGGTGGGAATCAGGCGCGCGCCCGGCAGAAAGAGCGAGCGCATGCGCGCCCAGTTGCGCGGCTGCCCGGCGGGGCCTGAGATCACGTCGTAGACCGCCGCCAGAATGGCCTCAATCGAAGCCACGTCTTTCGGGTCGGCGGCGGGTGTTGCGTCTGTTTGTTGTGTCATGGTTGCGCTGGGTGCGGCGGGCGTGGGCGTTGTCTGTTGTGCGGCGGCGCTGCCGCAGATGAATAGTAACAGCGTGCAGAGCACGCCCGTGCGTGGACGCGTTCGGGTGGCTGACATCGAGACTCCTGAAGTTGACATTCTTGACGGCGTGCCCGATTAAAGCACGAGCGCGCCGCGCCCGCCAAAACTTTATCACTCATTCGTGACGTTTGGCGTGTATCATCCACCGTCTCAAGCCAGATTCATTCGCACCCGCTTATTTGCCTTATGGCCGCACAGGTTGAGCCGACAGAGCAGCCTCCGTTGACGACGCCCACAGGGCGACGCAGCGAAATGTTTCGTGCGCTCGCGCATCGCAACTTCCGTCTGTTCTGGCTGGGTGCGTTCCTGTCGAACGTCGGCACGTGGATGCAGTCGGTCGCGCAGGCTTGGCTCGTCTATCAACTGACCAACTCGCCCTTCTGGCTCGGCTTCGACGCCTTCCTCGCCACCGCGCCGGGGCTGGTGTTGACCCTGCTCGGCGGCGTCTTTGCCGACCTGATGGATCGCAAGCGGCTGCTCATCTTCACGCAGGTGGGCGCAGGGCTGACCGCGCTCGTGCTGGCCACCTTGTACGCGACGCACGTGCTGCAATGGTGGATGATCCTGTGTGCCTCGTTCGTGACGGGCTGCTGCATGTCGCTCGCCGCGCCCTCATATCAGGCGATCACGATTGATCTGGTCGGGCGCGAAGACCTGCCCAACGCCATCGCGCTCAACTCGACGCAGTTCCAACTCTCGCGCGTGCTGGGGCCCGTGCTGGCCGGGCCGGCGCTCAAGTATTTCGGCCCGGCCGGCTGCTTCTACGCGAACGGCTTCTCGTTTGTGGCGGTCGTCACCGCGCTGGCGTTGATGGAACTCGCGCCGGGCAAGGCGGCACACAAGCCGGAGAGCTTCTGGCAAGACCTCGCCGCCGGTGTGCGCTACGTGCGCCAGCGCCCGCGCGTCTTCATGCTGCTGCTCATCTCCGCGTGCGTGAGTCTGTTCGGCGCGCCCTACTTCTCTTTGCTGCCCGTGTTCGCGCGCGACGTGCTGAAACTGGGCGAGGTCGGTCTGTCAATCCTCGGCGGCATGGCAGGCGCGGGCGCGTTCTGCGGGGCGCTGCTCATCACCTTTCTCGGCAACTTCAGGCGCAAGGGCTGGTTCGTGCTCGGCGGCGCGTGGACGTTCGCGCTCTGTTTGATCGGCTTCGCCTTGTCTGAGTCGGTGCACGGCTCGCTCGCGTTTCTGTTTGCGATGGGCTTCGCGGTCGTCTGCTCGGTCGCCGTGACGAACATGCTCTTGCAGCAACTCGTGACAGACGAGATGCGCGGGCGCGTCATGAGCATGTTTATCTTCTCTTTTATCGGCGCGATGCCGCTCGGCAACTTCCTCGCCGGTCTCGGCGCACAACACCTCAATATCGGTCGCCTGATCGGCGCACAGACGACGCTCGCCATCGGCGGCGTCCTCATCGCCATCATCGTGACCCTCATCGGCATCCGCAGCCCGCGCCTGCGCGCGCTCCACTGAATCAACCGCTTTGGGCGGGAACTGCATCTGACCCGGTAAGCGTTTGCCAATGCCTGCAAGCGGACGCGTCCGCCAGCGTTCTATCAGGCAAAGGGCGCGAACTCGCGCCCTGTAAATTGCCACGAATGTTTGAGGAAACCATGATGCACACCAGACGCTCTGCCGCCTCGCTGTTGTTCTGCCTGTTCGGTCTGTTCGCCATCAGCCTGAGCGCCGCCGCGCAAGGGGTGATCGTGCCGGGCAACTGCGACGATTGCCTGCGCCGGCCCGCGCAACTGCCGCGCTCGCTGCCCATCCGTTCGATCAAGATCGACGCGAAGATCGCGCAGCAAGTGGCGACCACTCACGTCGAGCAAATCTTTCGCAACGACACCGATGCGACGCTCGAAGGCACGTATCTGTTCCCGATTCCAGAGACCGCTTCCGTCTCCGAGTTCGCCATCTGGGATGGCAACCGGCGACTGGTCGGCGAAGTCCGCTCGCGCGAAGAGGCGCGGCGCATCTACGACGAGATCGTGCGCCGCCAGCGCGACCCCGGTCTGCTGGAATACGCCGGCAAGAATCTTTTTCAGGCCCGCATCTTCCCGATCCCGCCGCACTCGGACAAAAAGTTGGAGTTGACCTACACGCAGGTCTTGCGCGCGGAGTCAGGCACGGTCGCTTATCGTTACCCGCTCGGCACGGGGCACAATCTGGTCGAGATCGGCACGGTCGCGGGGCGCGTCGAGGTCGAGGGCCGAGACACTTTGCGCAACATCTATTCGCCGAGCCACGCGATTGACGTGGCGCGCACGCAGGAGGGACGCGCGGCCCGCGTCTCGTTCGAGTCGGCGGGCAACGCCGCGCGCGACTTCCAACTCTTCTACTCCATTTCAAACGAAGACTTCGGGCTGTCGCTCCTGACGCACCGCGAGCCGGGCAAGGACGGCTACTTCCTGCTGATGATCTCGCCGAAGGACAATTTCGCGGAGACGGAATACGCCGCGAAAGACATCGTGTTCGTACTCGACACGTCCGGCTCGATGGCCGAGGAAGGGAAGATGGAGAAGGCGCGCGCGGCGCTCCTGTTCGGTGTGAAGACCCTGCGCCCCGACGATCGCTTCAACGTGATCTCGTTCGCGGGCGAGGAGCACCTGATGGCCAACGGGCTGACGGCCGCCGATAATGACGGGCGTGCGCGCGGCCTAGCCTTCGTCCAAGCCCTGCGTCCGAACGGCGGCACGAACATCAACGATGCGTTGCGGGCCGCGCTCCGGCAGTTCGATGCAAGCGACCGGCCGAAACTCGTGGTCTTTCTCACGGACGGGTTGCCAACGGTCGGCGAAACCTCGCCCGCGCGCATCATCGAAAACGCGCACGCGGACAAACCGCGCGGCGTGCGCCTGTTTACCTTCGGCGTCGGCTACGACGTGAACACGGCGCTCCTTGACAAGCTGGCAAGCGATAACGGCGGCGTCGCGGATTACATCGAGCCGAAGGAAGATTTGGAAGTTAAAGTCTCAAGCTTCTTTGCAAAGGTCAACTATCCGGTGCTGACCGATCTTGATCTGGACTTGGGCGGCGTCGAAAGCGATCTGGTCTATCCGCGTGAATTGCCCGACCTGTTTCGCGGCGCGCAGGTCACGCTCATCGGTCGCTATCGCAACGCGAACGACCTGCGCAATATCCGCCTGCGCCTGAGCGGCAAGACGAACGCGCAGACGCGCACGTTCGCCTACGAGAATCTGAACTTCCCGCTCAACGCCGACGACAACGACTTTCTGCCGCGTCTCTGGGCCACGCGCCGCGTCGGTTGGCTGCTTGAACAGATACGCACGAACGGCGCGCAGAAAGAGTTGGTGGACGAAGTCACCGACCTCGGCACGCGCTACGGCATCGTCACGCCCTACACCTCTTATCTCGCGCTCGAAGAGAACACCATCGCGCGCCGGCAGGTGACGGACAGGTCGGTGACCGGGCGCGACCCGCTCGTGCTCGCACCGAGCAACCGCGCGCCGAAGTCCGGGCCAATGGGGGTGGCCGGGAGCGGTCTGCCTGCGCCGTCGCCCGCCGCGCCACCGATGGGTGTCTCCGATTCGGTGACGGTGACGAGCGGCGCGAGTGCTGTGCGCCAGAGCAAGACGGCGCGCGCCAAACAGGAGGCGCTCAGCGTGGACAAGGACGACGAAGCGGCGGCGACGGCGGGCGGCGCACGCCAAGCCGGCGGCAAGACCTTCTACCTGCGCGACGGCGTGTGGACGGATGCAGAGTTCAAACAGAGCGCGCGCCTGCCGGAAACGACGCTCGCCTTCGGCAGCGAAGCCTACTTCGACGCCATCAAGCGCGAGCCGAAGCTGGCCGATTTCTTCGCCCTGGGCGAACGCGTCGTGGTCGTCTACCGGGGGCGCGTCTATCGCGTCAATGCCGCGACGAAGTAAAGCGCATAAAACTGCCCGGCGTTGCCACCCGTCCCTGCCCGCTTTGGTTTCTGAGACCAGTGCGGGCAGGGACAAGTGCTGCTCGCTGCTGTGACCCGCGCACGCTTCTTGCCGTGCTTGTCTGATAGTCGGCAATCGTGTACAAACAGGGCGCGACCTCACCATTCGCCAACACGCACAAGGGGATAGCCAGAGTCAAGGACGAGGTGCGCTGCGACAATGATGAGCAAAAGAATCGGCCGGCAACTGTACAGACACACGCCGCGCGGGATGGCGCTGCTGCTCCTGCTCCTGCTGTGCGCGGGCGCGCTGGTGGTTGGCGTGCGCGCGCAGCAGGGTTGGGTCAAGACGCAACTCGGCGCAGCGGGGCAGGACTTGAACGCGGTCTTCTTCTTCGACAATAAGCGCGGCTGGGCGGCGGGCGACGGCGGGCAGGTCTGGCGCACAGAGGACAACGGGCGCAGTTGGACGCGCCAACAGATCGGCCTCACGGACAGCATCAGCGACCTCTACTTCCGCGACAAAGACAACGGCTATCTGCTCTCCGGCAACCGCATCCTCAACACGTCCGATGGCGGCGTCTCGTGGCGCGAGGTGCGCCGCTTTCAGCCCGCCGAGTTTGGCGGCGCAGACCCGGAACTCTATAGCGTCCGCTTCGCCAGCAAGAAGAAGGGCTGGATCGTCGGCAACCTCAATCGCCGCGACTCGGTTGTTGACAGCCTCGTGCTCTTTACCGCCGACGGTGGCGAGACGTGGCAACGCCAGACCGTCCCCACGCACGACGAGTTGATCCATCTGGACTTTGCCGGCGACAAGCAGGGCTGGATCGTCGGCGACAAGGGCACGATCCTGCGCACGACCGACAGCGGCGCGAACTGGACGCGGCTGCGCGTGGAAACCAACGCGACGCTCTACCACGTGGACTTTATAGACAATGAACTCGGCTGGGTGGTCGGCGCGCGCGGCACGATCCTGCGCACGGTTGACGGCGGCGAGACGTGGCTGCCCGTCTCCGTCATGCTCACGCGCGCGACGCTTTTGAGCGTCAGCTTTGTGAACGAGGACGAGGGCTGGGCGGTCGGGCGCGGCGGCGTCATCCTGCGTTCCGGCGACGGCGGGCGCACCTGGGTGCTGCAAGAGAGCGGCACAAAACAGAACCTCTACGCGCTCGCCATGAATAAGAAGCACGGCGTCGCGGTCGGCGGCGACGGGCTGGCCCTACAGTATGAAAGGTAGCGACGATGCAGGACGCACTGGCAGATTTCCGGCAGACGATTGAGACAAGCGGCGCGCGCCTGAACGCAATGGACGAAGCGCAGGTGCAGCAACCGCGCGGCGCGGACAAGTGGTCGGCCAAACAGATTATCGGCCACCTCATTGATTCGGCGGCGAACAATCATCAACGCTTCGTGCTCGCGCAGCTTAAAGATGATCTGGCCTTTCCCGGCTATCAACAGTCGGACTGGGTGCGCGTGCAGCACTACGACCAAGCGGACTGGCGCGCGCTCGTGCAACTCTGGCAAAGCTACAACCTGCACCTGCTGCACGTCATGGCGCACACGCCCGCCACGAAACTGCAAACGCCCTGCACGCAGCACACGCTCGACCGCATCGCGTGGCAGGTTGTGAGCCAAAGCGAGCCGGTCACGCTCGAATACCTGATGCGCGATTACATCGGCCACATGCAGCACCACCTGCGCCAAATCTTCGACGAGCAGAACTGAAAAAGCGTTGAAGCGACGCGGAGCAGGCCGCGAAGGGAGTCGTGCCCCCTTCGCGGCCTCGCGTGTTTTGACGGCGCGTTTTAAGCTTGCGGCGGCGCTCAGCGTTGTGCTTGGAGCGCGGTCAGCAGTTCGTCGCGGAAATAGTTTGCGGGGATCGTGCCCTGCCGCATGAACAGTAGATGAAACTGCTTGGGCTGGAAACGATCACCGAGTTGGCGTTGCGCGTCGGCGCGCAGGGCGAAGATTTGATCTTTGCCGAGCCGGTAGGTGATGGCCTGCGTCGGCCATTTGGAATAGCGGAAGATGGCGCGCGTCGCGCCGTCGCAACTCGCGCGCTTGGCGTCCGACAGTCCCTGATCGCGGCACGAGCCGGGCTGGAAATCCACCACCTGCGAGAACAGGTCTACGGCATCGTCAAACGACATGCGCCCCGTGTGCAGACCAGTGTCAATGCGGACGCGCAGGTCGCGGTAGAGCTTGCCTTGCAGTTGATAGAGGTGTTCTTCGGGCGTGTAAAAGCCGTTGGGCGCGCCCGCCTGCGGCTCGGCCATGAGCGCCTCCGAATAGAGCGCCCAACCTTCCGCGGCCATCGAGTCTTCCCACATCGAGCTTGAGCCTTCGACCTCGCCCGGCGTCAGCCAGCGCACGGCCGCGATCTCGTTGCGATACTGTGTCATGACCTTGTAGTGCCAGTCGTGACCGGGAAAGCCTTCGTGCGCCGAGAGGTCTGGGAGCGCAGCGCGGTTATTCTCTTTGAGCACGGCCGGATCATTCGTGCCCGACGTGGTGAGATAGAAGCGGCCGACGCCGTTGTTCTGGAAGACCGGCGCGGGATAATAGGCCGCGCCGTCAATCGAAGCGCGCAGGGGCGGCGGCGTCTCGACCACATCCAACTTGTAATCGGCCGGCACGTCGAAGATGCCGGTCTTGCGCGCGTAATCGACAAGGCGCACGCCAGCTTCTTTGTACCAACTGACCTCTTCCGCATCCGATTTCGGAAAGTCCTTGCTCAACTCGTCCAGCACGGCGCGCACGGCCGCCTGATCGTCGGGCGGGAGCGTCAGATTGTGCTTCGCGCCGATCTCACGCGCGAGTTTGAACATGTCTCCTTGCGTCTGTTGCACGATGGGCCACGCCTCTTCGTACAACTGCGCGACCGTCTTGTCCATGCGCAGGTTGTTCTTCAAAGCCCAGTTGTATTCCTCTTCGCCAAAGGCGTAGTGGTCGGCGCGAAACTGCGGCTTCACGCCGGCGCTACCCGGCGCGTTCGGGTTATCGAAGAAGGTCTGCGCGAGGAAGTCGTGCAGCCCGCGATAAGCGTTGGCGGCAGCCTTCGACGCATCGCCGATCTGTTTGAGCAGGTCGTCGCGCTGCGCGCCCGGCGCGAGGTCTTTGGCGGCGAGCGCAGGCAGGTCTTGGTCGAAATACTTGGCGTCGGCGGTCGTCGAGTTCAGCCCGTCGCGCTCAAGCATGCGCCAATCCGGCGTGTTGCCGGATTTCACGCCCGCGCTTAACTGCTCTTGCGCGACCTGCATGTAACGCGGGACAGCTTGCAGGCGACGGACAACGAGCGCCCACTCTTCGGGCGTGCCGTAGGTCGCCGGGCCGGTCTGCGTCATGCCTTGAATGAAGAAATCAATGGCGCGGAACGGTTCGTTGACGTAGGTGTCGAGCGCGCGCTCCTGATAGCGGCGCACCTGATGTTGATGCAGCAGAAACTTAACTTGCGCGAGCGCCACCTCGCGGTCAATGCGCAGGGCCGGCGCGAGCGTATCGGGCGCGATGCCCTCGAAGGTCTTCTGCATGTCGGCGAGCCACGCGTCCTCTTTGGCGAGCGCGCCGGCCGAGTGATCCCGCAGTGTGGCGTCCACCTCACGCAGACTCGGATCAAGCCCCGCGCCGCCGAGATAAGTGTTGACCGTCGGGTTGCGCCGCAAAAACTCGCGCGTGTAGGCGTCGTGCGTCTTTGTAAACGTCTGGTCGCTTGCGCCGTGCGCGGCGTTCGCGTTGGTCTGCTGTTGCGGCGCTGGCTGCACGCAGGCGGTAGCAGTAAACACGCAGGCGAACACAAGCACAGAGATTTTTCGCATAGTCGTCGAACCTTTCAGCGCCCGTCGGGGCGGGAAGAAAATTACCGGCCGCGAAGCTTTAGCCGCATAGCGGCTCTCGGCTGCACTTTAGCTGCTTCAGGGCTTAAGCAACCTGTGCTGCCGCGTCTCGCATCTCAGCAGGCGAGCATAGCAACCCGCTAAGAGCCGCGAGGGGGCGGCTCTAAAGATGGGCAATTCTCCTGTGGTTGCCGCCCGGCGTAAGAGCATACGCCGGGCGGATTTTTTTGCGCCACAGGCAAGTGGGCGGTGCCGCCAGCCGTTAGGGCCGAACTGCCGCCCGCCGCCTACTGTTTTACGCCTGTGAACTTGACGGGCGGCGCGATAGGCAGATGCACGCGGACTGTCCCGTTCATCTGCGCGCCGTCAATGCGCCCTTCGATGTCGGCGGTGATAGGCGTGCCTTTGAGCGTGATGGCGGCGTGCGCGGTGAACTCAGCCCCCGCGCGCACCTGTATGTTGCTTACGTCGGCTGCGCCGCGCTCGTGGCTCATCCGGCCGCTTAAGCTCCCGCCCGTCTGCTCGACCGTAAACGTGACCGGCTGCGTGCCAAAGGGCGTGCTCATCTGCAACGCCCACGTGCCGATTAGCCCGGCCGTTTCGTTTGTGCTGTTCGCCGTCGCATCACCCGTTGGGTTGCCCATTGTTTCCTCCCTCGTCCGTCCCGGCGGCGCGTTTGCGCTGCCCCATGCTGTCGTAAAACTCTATGTCGGTTGCGTACTCTCTGACCTGATCCGTGATCGCCGCCGCATCGCCGACGACGACAACGGCCGCCGCGTCCGGCGTGACGTAGAGATGCGCGGCGCGCTGCACGTCCTCGCGCGTGACGGCCTGCACGCGGTCGCGGTAGGTCTGCAAGTAGTCGTCGGGCAGACCAAACATCTTGATCTGGATCAGTTGATCGATCAGCCCATCTAAAGTTTCCAGCCGGATCGGGAAGATGCCGGTCAGATAAGCTTTGGCGTCCTGTAACTCTTGGTCGGAGACCAACTCGGCGCGGATGCGGGCGAACTCGCCGAAGAACTCTTTGAGCGATGCGCCGGTGACGGCGGTGCGGACTTCGGCGGTGGCGCGGAACGAGCCGGCCTCGCGGCGCGCGTCGAGGTTTGTATATGCGCCGTAGGTGTAGCCCTTCTCTTCGCGCAGGTTCATGAAGAGGCGCGACGAAGCGTTTGCGCCGAGCACCGTGTGCATCAGGAGCAGCGGAAAGTAGTCAGGATGCGTGCGCGGGATGCCGGCATTGGCGATGACTATGTTCGACTGCGCCGAGCCGGGGCGATCCACGATGTAAGCGGAACGACGCGCGCGCGCCGGTGGCGCGGGAAACGCAGTCTGCTTGATGGGGCCGCGCGGCCACGCGCCGAACAGGTTTTCCAGTTGCGCGCGCATGCGCGTGCGCTCAACGTCGCCGCCGATGACGAGCACGGCGTTGTTGGGGATGAAGGCCTCGCGGTGAAACTCCGCGAGGCGCGCGCGCGTCATTGCGCCGATGGATTCGGGCGTGGGCGCAACGACCGCGTAAGGATGCGCGCCGTAGAGGACGCGCGCGATGCGTTCGTTAGCGAGAAAGGCGGGCTGGCCGCGCTGCGCGATCAGGTTTTGCAGCGCGTTCTGCTTCGTCAACTCAAGCTCGTCTTCCGGGAACGACGGGCGCAGGACTACGTCCGCCACCAACTCAAGAATCTCGTCCGCGAACTGCGTCAGCGCGGACGCACCGACCGTCATGTAATCGGAGTTTGCCCCGGCGCTCAAAGTTGCGCCGATGCGCGCCGTCTCGTCGGCGATCTGGCGACTGGTGCGCGTCGTCGTGCCCTCGTTGAGCATGACGGCCATCACGTCGGTCAAGCCCGGCAACTCCGGCGGGTCGTGCGCGTCGCCCGAGCCGAAGGCGAGCCGCAGGCTGACGAGCGGCAGACGACGCTGCTCGACAAAGACGACGCGCAAGCCGTTGGCGAGCGTCACCTCTTCGCCCGCAGGTAGATTCAAGGGGCGCGGCGCGAGCGGCGCGGGCGGTTGTTGCCGGAAAGCTTCGCTGGTTGTTTCGGTTTGGCTCATCGTTGCTGAAGGCTGCGGGCGGCGGGCTGCGGGCTGAATAACAAACAGTTCGCTTGTTGTTCTATTCAGCCTTCAACCCTCAACCCTCGTCCCTTGTCCTCTCATTGCGGTGCGTCGGCCGGCTGCACAGTCTCGTCGGACTGCGGTTCGGCTTCGGCGAGTGGCGTGGCCGGATTTTCGGTCGGGGAGGGCGGTTCTGTGCGTGGGGGCGCGGGCACTTGCGGGGGCGGCTGACCGGGTTGCTCGGCCTCGGGCGCGGGGATCGGCTCGGCCGCAGCGGCCGGCGCGTCCGGCGTGGGCACAACTTCGAGCAGCGTGTATTCGTCGGTGTCGAGATAACGCGCGGCGGCGTCTTTGATCTCGGCGGCCGTCACGGCCAGATAGCTTTCGAGTTCGGTGTTGAAGAGATGCGGGTCGCCGTCGTAGAGCGCGTACTCGGCGAGGCGCTGCGCGCAGTACATGGCGGATTGCCGGCCGCGCACGTTGTCGTTCAACAGACCGTTGCGCAGCTTCTCCATCTCTGCGTCGGTCGGGCCTTGGGCGGCGAGTTGCGCGATCTCGCGCTGAATGGCGCGGCGTATCTCGTCGGTTGCGCGCCCCGGTTTGGGGATGGCGAAGAGATAGAGCGAAGAGGGGCCGCGCCGCTCGCCGATGCCGCCCTGCACGGCGACCACCGACTCGTCGCCCTTCACCAACTGTTGATAGAGCCGCGAGCTTTCACCTTCGAGCAACAGGTCGCTGGCGAGCGAGAGCGGATAGAAATCGCGGGCGCGGCGGGCGGGCGCTTTCCAGCCGAGCATGAGCGCCGGCAGTTGCGCGAAGCGGTCGGGGTAAGACTCGAAGCGCACCGCCACGCCCGGCGGTTCACTCACGTCAACGGGCGGCGGCTCGGGCTGGCGCGGAATCGTGGCGAAATACTTTTCCACGAGCGCGCGCGCCTCCTGCGGATCAAAATCGCCAACGATGCTTAGGACGGCGTTGTTCGGCGCGTAGTAGATGCGAAAGAACTCGCGCACGTCTTCGACCGAAGCGGCGTCCAAATCTTCCATCGAGCCGATAGTTGAATGCGCGTTCGCGGGGTTCTTGAAGATCAACTCGTTCAGGCGCAGGAAGGCGTTCGAGTACGGGCGGTTGTCGTAATTGAGCCGCTTCTCTTCCTGCACGGCGTTGCGTTGGTTGTCCAGATTCTCCTGCGTCACGCGCAAAGAGCGCATGCGGTCGCTCTCCAACCAGAGCGCGAGCGGGAGTTGATTGGCGGGCAGCGTCTCGAAATAGTTGGTGCGCTCGGTTGAGGTCGTGCCGTTCATCGTGCCGCCGGCATTGAAGATGTACTGAAAGTGCGCGGCCTTCGGCACGTTCTCCGAACCCTGAAACATCATGTGCTCAAAGAGGTGGGCAAAGCCCGTGCGCCCCGTGCGCTCGTTGCGCGAGCCGACGTTGTAGTAGACCGCGACCGCGACGACCGGCACGCTATGCTCCTCGCTCATAACCACGCGCAAACCGTTTGCCAGCGCAAACTGTTCGATGGGCAGGTGAGGCATTGTGAGAGTGGACGACAATGTTGACCTCAGTACAGGTTGAAATTGTAAATGACCATGACGTACTGCGAGACGGGCTGACCGTCGCGCTCGGCCGGGGTGAATTTGATCTTGCGCGCCGCCGCTATCGCCGCCTCGGTTAAGCCTTCGGGCAGCCCCTCGACCACCGTGATCTCATCACCCACTTCACCCGAAGCAGCGAGGATGAGACGCAGCACGACGCGGCCGGCCACGCCGCTCTGGCGCGCGCGGCGCGGATACTGCGGTGCGGGGCGCGCCAGAATGACCGCGCGCTTCGTCACCTCTCTGCCGCTATACACTTTGCGCTCGCCGGCCGGTGGCGGCGCATCTTCGCGCTTCTCTGCCTGCTCGTCATTTTTCGGCGCGGGTCTGCGCCCCGACTGGGCGCGCGTCGGCAGCGCAGCGCAGAGGCAGGCGAGGACGAGCGCGAATGTGATCTTCAACCAGCGATGCATAAATCAGTTGGCGCGACTCAATCAAGCCTGCGGCGGTGTGCCGATCATGCCGCGCAACTCCGCGCGCAGGCGTTCGATCTCGGAGAGTTTCTGCTGCACGCGATCAAAGAGCGGCGTCTGCGATTTGATGCCTTCGTCAATGAGAAAGGCTGCCGCTTCGGCGCGGCTGCGAAAGACGCCCGCCTGTACGAGTTGTTCCAGCTTGTCCTGCGCCTCGTGCGAGAGTTTGACGGCGACGACGTAATCGTCCTTCGCCGCGATGGCGCGCTCGATGGTGCGACTGATGTCGCGCCCGATGGACGAGAGCGATTCGGGGATGCGCGAGGCAATGTCGCGCACCGACGAAGAGATGCGCTCGCGCTCAGGGCCGCCCTCCGGCGCTTCGTCGTCGTCGGGCAGCATCAGATCGTCCACCGGCTCGGCCTGATGGACGGGGTCGTAAGGATCGTGCGGCGTGCTCATGCGCTCTTTAAGTCTCCTTCACCAAAATGCCACGACCGTCGCGCTCGGCACTGGCACACCGGGCGCTCGGTCGGTCAGCCTAAACGTGCTTGACGATTTCGCTAGCACATCATTGTAAGGATGCGCCGAAACGAGCGCAAGCCGGGCCGTCTGCGCGCCCGCCGCG
>DASVQA010000121.1:0-4553 GCA_036389375.1 Pyrinomonadaceae bacterium
GCGCGCCTTCCGCATCACCGACGCGGACGGCAACACGACCGACTTTTACGTGGACGCTCAGACGGGCCGGATCGTCCGCTACGAAGTGCCTTACAACGGTCTCATCTTCAGCGTCGAGCACACGAAGGTGCAGGAGTACGAAGGCGTGCTTGTGCCCGTCACCTCAGTCTGGAAGATAGACATGGCGGGCGGCGGCGCGTACTACGCCGAGTTCAAGGCCAAAGAGGTGAAGCTCAACCAGACGCTCCCGGCCGATGCGTTCCAGATTCCGGAGCAATGATAAGCCGTGCCTGAGTCTGGCGCGCTCCTCTGTGCGCGCCTCGCTTTGACGAAAAGCGCCGCCGGTGATCGCAGCCGGCGGCGCTTTTCTGCTCAAGCAAGCGCCCGATTGATAAAGAGATGGCAAGGACAAACCTTGGCCCATAGCCTATTTTTGTATTGAATTGCCCGGATGCTTGATGTACTCTCTACAAACTCTCGCATGCCCGCGAGTTCCACTCGACTTTACCTCCGAGGTCAGCTAATGGACAAAATTAAGCGACTGCTCCTCATCGGTCTTCTGTTTTTCCTACCCCTCAACGCGAATGCAAGATTCAAACAGGACATAAACGGCGCACCCGACAGGTCTGGCCTGACCAACTTGGTGACGCATATTAATGCCTACAAGGGGCCGGGCTACGAGTCCATGCCGGTGCAGGTGCTGGCCACAAGAGGCCGGCTGAAGGATAAAGACCTGCTGTTCTTTACGGACAACGCCCTGAAAAATAATTCTGACAAGACGGTTGAGCGCGTGGTGTTTTCGCTGTTCGTCAGTAAAGAGTCCGAGCCGGACGT
Source organism: Pyrinomonadaceae bacterium (assembly GCA_036389375.1). Lineage (GTDB taxonomy): Bacteria > Acidobacteriota > Blastocatellia > Pyrinomonadales > Pyrinomonadaceae > QHXQ01. Next base: position 835 of record DASVQA010000121.1, read on the forward strand.
TGTCCTCGCCCAGGCCGAATTAGCGCCGGTTATTTTCCCGGCCGCCAAATTCGCCGCCGGGACACAACTGCGTACCGGCCAACTCGGGGCAAATCTTTCGTGGAAGAATTTAGAACTGATTCGGCAGGCGCTCGATGAACAGGGCGCACACTATCGTGTGGCCCTCGGCATCACTAACGTCAAATTTGCGGACGGCTCCGAGTGGAATTTTAAGTACCCGCTGAGCGCTGCAGAGCGCGCGACGCGCTAACGCTTTGGCCGCACCGTCAGGGCGCGTTCAAACCTTGCAGCCGGCTTAGCACCTCAACCTGCTGCGTCTCGTTCAACTTCCCGATCCATAAGTCCGTCACCACGCCCGCGCTATTGACCAACATCAAGGTCGGTGTGCCCCACACGCCGAGCGCACTAAGATTCAACTGTTTCACTTCGCTGACCGGCACGCCTATTTCATTCAAATATTGTCGGCCGGCAGCCAAGTCCTGTGGCAGCACGACGGCGAGGCGCGCAGGCTTGTGCCCGTTCGTTGCTTTAGCGAGAGTCTGGTAGAAGGGTGCGCTCGCGCGACAATAGCCGCAATCGCTACTCAAGGCGAGCACCAGCGTCCGCTCGCTCGCTGCCCAATTAAGATCGAGGGGCGTGAGCGTATCGCCCACGGCGACCGTATGTTGACCGTTGTGCGCCGCAGTTTTGGCCGCAGACCTGCTGCTGCGCACCAATTGCACGCCGACGACCAGCGTAAAGCCGGTCACGACGAGGCACGTGACGATGCTCGCAATGCTGGCGATGAGTTGTACGCGCTTGATGAGCTTGTTCGTCCGCATTCGTCTGCTCCTTCGTTGGGGGCCGCGCCGCTAATTTGGGAGCGCGCTGGCGAGCGCGACTAACCCTTGACCAAGCACGCTCTCATCCTTCAATGCGAGTACCGCGTTGGACGTGCCCTGCGGATCGGTGACGGCTAACAGCTTGAGCGTACGATAGAAGTTCCCGGCGGCGAGGTTGCGCAGCCCTGTCTCAAATAGTTCTGTCTGCCCGCCGACGCTGACCCGCCTGCTCGTTTCCAAACGCAAATCTTTCAGCGGCCGGCCGGCAGTTCGATTGAAGGCCTGCACGGCTTCGCGGAACGTGCTGCTGCCGTCTGTGGCATCTATGGGCGCGATAATTTCGGCTGCGGTCAGGAGCATAAATGGCTGCTGCGCCGCTTCGAGATTGTTGCGCGTCTCTTTAACTGCGGCGTTGATGGTGAGGCGCGCGCTCAGCCGGTCGCCCTTCTGACTATAACTGCGGGCCAAGCCCAGCCTGAGCAGCGTGCGTTCAAAGCCCACATCGAATTTGCTGATCGCCTGTTCGACTTGTTCCACGTCACCCGTCTCCAACGACTTGATCAACTGGCGGACGTTAAGGACGTTGAACACTTCGGCGCGCACAACGGCGTCCTGAATCCGGCCCGCAATGGCCCGCGCGGCGTCCAGATTATTGCGGGCGAAAAAGATGCTGACCATTCGCAGCCCGTATGCGTCGTGGCTCGGCCCGTCGGCGATCTCGTCAAGCTGGTGCAGCACGGCCGCTAATGTCAGTTGGCCGGTTGCGTCCGTCTGTGTAGTTGCAAGGGTCTGAGACGGGCCCGACGCGGCCGGCTGCGGGACAGGCGGGACGAAGCCATCGCCCGCGGCCAACAGCGTAAAGCGAGGGGCCAACTCCGGGGCGAAACGCTGCGCTTTAGGTAGTAGCAGAAAACTCGCGGCATGAACGCGCAGTTGTTCGCTCGCGTCCATCACGGGGCGGCTGAGGATCGCGGCGGCGGCCTCCAGATAAGCGCGTACCAACGCCGCCGGGACGCCCGGCCGCTCGCCGGAGATGTCCGCTTGAACCGGCACGTTACCGATGCGGGTGGGGAAGATAAAAGCGCGGCTGGCCGAGACGGTTGCAGGCGGGGCGTTGTGCGCCGTGAAGACGTAGTTGCCGATAATCAGCAGGTCGTCCACCGCGGCCGTCGGTTGGGCGACGAGTTGCGCGAGCGTCTTTAGAAAAAGTTCGTTGGCTGCCTGCTCATTGCCCGCGCGCAACTGCATTAAAGTAGATAGCAGGCGCAGCGTATTGACCGTGCCTGAGACGCCGCCCTTTAAGCCTTGCTCGGCGAACTCGATGCTGTCGGCATATTGACCCGCCCGCATCAGCGCGTCCGCGGTGTTGAGCGCCTGTAGCCCCGGCGCGGTTGCGTCATTGGGCCGAGCCGGCGCGTCTTCGCTCGACAGGCGCTTCGCCAGCGGCGCATCATGCGCGATTAAATGTTGCACCACAAAACTACGCCAGCGCGCCGCCTGCGTGGGCGTTATAGTTTCACTGTTATCCGTGCGCCCCTGTTCGCCGCCCGGCGGCCCGCTCTCTTTGGCCTCATCTGTGTTCACCGATTTCAAAGAGTTATAAGCTTTGAGGAAAAGCTCGCGCGCGTAATCCTCATCGCCCCGCTGCCATAAAATATCCGCCAGGGCCACGAGCGTCTCGGTTTTAGCCTCGACGCTGTGAAAGCCGAGCACCCGGTCGGCACAGCCATGTATGATCTGCCTCGCCACTAAACGCTGTCGGGCGGGGTCGTCGGCGTGCGCGGCGGGTGCAGTTGGGGCCGGCAGCGCATCAGTCCGCGTCGTGGGCAGGGGCGTCTGCGCGAAGCCGTTCAGGCTTAAAAAAAGGACTGCCAGTAATGAAGTAGCGCGCTGTTTGTTCTTCATCTCTTTAACCTCCGCAGTAGCGGGCATCCATTGACGGCTCTTACGGCAACTATCAGGTCAGACATGTCCCTAGCGTCGTCAGCCGCAAGCGTTTGCGAGCACGCGCGCAACCATGCGATCCGAAGCGGCGTGGGCGTCTGTAGTTTCAGATCGCATGGCATCAATCATGGCGCGGCCGGTTGTTGTCATGCCCTCATTCCTTTCGCCGGGGCAGGGCGCGGCATGTCTCAGGGCATCTGGCAGTTCAGGTCTCGCAAGGGTGACGGGGCAGATAAGGTTGACGGGCTTTAGGCCGCCAACAACTCTTGTACGGCCTTGATCAGCTTGGTCAGGAGCGGGGGATCGTCGAAAAAGTGATCCCACCAGTTATCGCTATCATTGTAGCAACCGGCATCGGTGCTGGTGGGCAGGCAGATGGTGCAGGTGGTGATCGCGGTGACGACGTGCCCGTGCGTATCAACGCCGCGATAGCAGGCGGTGGTGGTCTGGCCGGGCGGCAGATTGGCAGGGTCGTCAACCTGAATCAAGTCACCCGTCGCGGTATTACAGGTGTAGCCTAAGTTGAGAGTTAAAGGGTCGCCTTCGCTCTGAGGGGTGGATGACGGGCAGGTTGTTTTATACGCGTAAGCCTGGTTAGCCGCACCGGCCAGACAAATGAGGCATAACAGACGGAAGGGGAAACCCAAGCTTTGCCTTCGTGGAGGAAAAGGTCTTTTCACGGCTCGCTCCTTTGTGAGTGTGAGTTAAGGATCGGGCGCGACGGTTCCGGGGTCGCGCGCATGGTCGCGAGATACCCTTGTGCGTTCTGCATCGGCGAGGATGAAGACTCGGCATCAGGTATGATGGCGGCGTCGAAGTAAGGCCCGTGTGCCCGACTTACGGCTGATGTGCGTTACAAAGTGAGAAGCCTAAGTGGAAAAGGCCGCCGAAGACATCTTGTGAGCGCGGGCATGCTAGTCTTGCTGTCCAACAGTTGTCAAGCATAATTTTGGC
>DASVQA010000122.1:0-18823 GCA_036389375.1 Pyrinomonadaceae bacterium
CTCTTTGGCCACCGTCACGCCGTCTTTCGTGATCGTGGGCGAGCCGAACTTCTTATCAAGCACGACGTTGCGCCCCTTCGGTCCTAACGTGATTTTCACCGCGTCGGCGAGTTGATTGACGCCGCGTAAAATCGCCGCGCGCGACTCCTCGCCATGTATGACTTGCTTGGCCATATCGTTTCCTCTCCTCTAATTTATCTTCCAGCTTCAATCAAAAGAAAAAGCGGCAAAGTCTGTGTGCAGACTACTTGCCGCCCTTCTTACCGCCCGCCTGTGCGCCGGCGCGCTCAATGACGCCGAGGATTTCGTCCTCACGCATGATGAGCAGTTCCTCGCCGTCCAGTTTGATCTCGGAGCCGCTGTACTTGCCGAACAACACGCGGTCGCCCGCTTTCACGTCCAGGCCCTGACGCGTGCCGTCGTCTTTGCGCTTGCCCTCGCCGACGGCGATGACTTCGCCCTCCTGCGGTTTTTCCTTCGCCGTGTCCGGGATGATGATCCCGCCACGCATCTGCTCGCCTTCCTCAATCCGGCGCACAATCACGCGATCATGAAGGGGTCTAATGTTTGTAGCCATAATGCTCCTTTCCGGTGGTCGCTTCAGAGATGTTTTGATTGCTGTAAAGCAAACTTGTTAGAGCTTTTACCCGCCCGCCGTAGGGCCGCCGGGGAGTGTGGACGACCGGGCATTTAATATGCGGTCGGCACAGCCCGTTTAGCACTCTTTTCGGGCGAGTGCCAAGAATAGAACGACAAGGCTAAAGTTGTCAATACGCCGACAGTAAAATCTGAGTGTGTCAGACTCAGATTTTCCCGAAAGGGTTGAATTTGTAGGATTTTGCGAGGTACTGGCAGGACTTAACTCGACTGGCAAGGAGACCTTTAACGCGCCTTGCGCTTCGCGGGTTTGCTGTTGCCGCGCTTCTTGGTCGGGCTGGGGCGTTCCTGGCTACGATAATCGGCTACGCGTTTGGAGAGCGTGTTGCGGTGTATGCCGAGCGTGGCGGCGGTGCGCGACAGGTGTTCTTTGTGGCGAGCTAAAGCCTTCTGGATGTAGAGTTTCTCAAACTCGGAGAGCGCCTCGTCGAGCATGATCTGGCCGTCGAGCATCTCGTCAATCAGGGCTTCAAGGCGGGCACGCATCTGCATGGCTTCTCCTGTGGGCGAACGAATAAAGAAATAATCCCGGCGTTTGCGCCAGTCAGTGGTCAATCACTGGCGGCTCACGCGGCGGTAGCCGGCCAGAAAACGCGCCCGCAGTTCGGTCGAAGTTAAATAGGACAACGCCTCGGCGCTGGCTGCCAGGACGGGCGCGCTACGCGCTTCAGTGACGGCGCTCAAGCGGACGGGGAACGCCGTGAGCGCCAGATACATGACGGAGCAGACGGCCAAACCACGCGCCAGCCCGAACAATGCACCGAGCGACCGATCCAGCCATTCCAGCCGCGCACGCTTCAGATGCCCGCGCACCATCTGCCCGGCGGCAAATCCCAGCGCGAGCACAACGCCCACGATCAACAGAAAGCCCCACGCCTGCGCCGCCGCCTCTGACGCGACCAGCCCCGCCCCGCGCAGCCACGCGCCCAGCACCTCGTAACCACGCGCCGCCACAAACACGCCGACCAGAAGCGCGCCCGTCGCAATCAGAGCGCGCACCAGCCCTCGCAACGCGCCCGCCACCAGCGACGAGCCGACCAGCGCCAACACGATGAGATCGAAAACAGTCATCATTAAAAAGTCTTGAGAGCCTAGAGCGTCAGGCGCGTCTAGCGAGTCAAAGGCAAGCTAGTTGTTTTCTACTCTCAAGACTCGCCGGACTCTCTAGGCTCCAGATTCTCTCCGGTGAGCAGGCGGTAGGCTTCGAGGTAGCGCGCCGTCGTAGCGGCGGCCACTGCGGGCGGGAGCGGCGGCGCGGGCGGCCGTTTGTCCCAGTCCAGCGTCTCCAAATAGTCGCGTACATACTGCTTGTCGAACGAGGCTTGCGCGCGTCCCGGCTCATATTCAGCGAGTGGCCAGAAGCGCGACGAGTCGGGCGTCAACGCTTCGTCAATCAAAATGATCTCGCCTGCGCGGTCGCGGCCAAACTCAAATTTTGTGTCCGCGATGATGATGCCGCGCGCGCGCGCGTAAGCTTCGGCCTCACGGTAGAGCGCAAGCGCCGTGTCCCGCAGATGTGTCGTTACGTCCGCGCCGACGATCTCGCGCATGCGCGCTTCGCTGATGTTCTCGTCGTGCCCGGCTTCAGCTTTGGTTGCGGGTGTGAAGATGGGCGCGGGCAGTTGCTCGGCTTCGCGCAGACCCGGCGGCAGCCGGTGGCCGCAGATTTCGCCGGTGCGTTGATAATCCTTCCAGCCAGAGCCGGCCAGATAACCGCGCACGACACATTCGACGGGGAAGACTTCTGTGCGCCGCACGAGCATCGCGCGCTCACGCAGTTCGTCGGCGTGGCGTCTGACTTGCGCTGGCATCTCGTCCACGTCCGTGCTGATCAGGTGGTGCGGCGTGATGTGCGCGAGCCGCTCGAACCAGAAGCGCGAGAGGGCGGTGAGCACAGCGCCTTTGCGCGGCACTTGCGTGGGCAGAATACAGTCGAAGGCAGAGATGCGGTCGGTGGCGACGACGAGCAGGCGCGCCTCGTCCACGGCATACACGTCGCGCACTTTGCCGCGTCGCACTAATTCGAGATCGGTGAAAGAGGTCTCGTTGATTGGCGAGAGGGCACTCATGACAGTTGTAATGTGCGGCCGGCTTTATGAAGTCGCGCTCGTCGGGCGTGCGCGAAGCGACGCGGGATTGTGCGCGCGGCGCGCAGGTTTGTCAAGATGAAGAGGTTGGTGCTTAGTGATCGAAGGTTGAGTCGGAAATGAAAGCGGCGGCTGGCGGATTCTCGCGCACCGTGCGGCGCAGGGCGGCGCGTTTGATCTTCCGTCCGAGTTGCTTTACAACCGGGTGCAGGAACAGACGAATCGTGATGGAGCAGGAGAACATCGTGCCGACGACGCGCAGCTTTAGCGGGTGGCTCATCGCTTTCATCCTTATCTGGTCGGCGTTAACGACGGCGACGGGCAGTGCGCAGACAACTACGAGCAGCGCCAGCCAGACGGCTGCGCCCGCGCTGCCGCCTGCGCGCCACATCCCTGCACACGATTACGATCTGCGCCACGTCAAACTCGATCTGCATTTCGATTGGCCGCGGGAGCAGGCGGCGGGCACGGCCACGCTCACGCTCGCGCCGCTCGCGCCCGATTTTCGGCGCGTCGAATTGGACGCGGCGAACATGACCTTCGAGAGCGTGCGCTCAGGCGCGGGCGCGCTGCTCAAGTACGAGGCGGACGCGCAGGCAGAGAAGTTGCGCGTCGAGCTTGAGCGTGCGTACCGGCCGGGCGAAGTGGTCACGGTCGTCATCGCTTACCATACGAACGGGCGCGTGCGGGAACTCGGCAGCGGCAACTTTGCGCGCGGGTTGGTCTTCAATCAGCCGACGCCCGACGATCCGCTCAGCCGCCGGCAGATCTATTCGCAGGGCGAGAGCGAATTTAATCACCTGTGGTTTCCGGCCTACGATCACCCAGACGACTTCGCCACGTCGGAGATCATCGCTACGGTCGAGCGCCCGCTCATGGTCATCTCCAACGGGCGGCTCGTCGCGGTCACGGAGCATGCGGATAGGACGCGCACCTTTCGTTGGTTGATGGAGCAGCCGCACGCGAACTATCTGACCTCCATCGTCGTCGGCGAATACGCGCCCATCGAGCAGCGCGGCGCAGGCGTCCCTGTCATCTCTTACGTCTATCCGAATGAGGTCGCGGCAGGACGCTTGACGACGGCGCGGCTCGCCGACATGGTGCGTTTCTTCGCGCAGAAGACGGGCGTTAAATATCCTTATGCCAAGTATGCGCAGGTGATGGTACACAACTTTCCCGGCGGCATGGAGAACATCTCGGCCACGACGCAGACCGACACGATGATCCACGATGCGCGCACAGAGTTTGACCAGCCGAGTGACAGTCTTGAGGCGCACGAACTGGCGCATCAGTGGTTCGGCGACGACGTGACCTGCCGCGATTGGGCCGACATCTGGCTCAACGAAGGCTTCGCCACCTACTTCGAGGCGCTGTGGAATGAACACCTGTTGGGGGCGGACGATTTTCTCTACGGCGACATACGCGCCGACCAGAACGCGTATCTCGACGCGTGGCGCAGAGGCTACCGCCGGCCCATCGTGACGCCTAATTATCAAGACCCCGAAGCAGTCTTCGACGTGTACGCTTATCAACGCGGCGGCGCAGTCTTGCACATGCTGCGCCGCGTACTCGGTGAAGCGAACTGGTGGCGCGCGCTCAATCATTACCTGACGCGTTACGCGCATCAGCCGGTGGACACAGCGCAGTTTCGCAGCGCGGTCGAAGAAGCGACCGGGCAAAAACTCGACTGGTTCTTTGACGAGTGGGTTTACAAGGTGGGGCATCCGGTCTTTCGCGTCACCAAGCAATATGATGAGAGGCGGCAGACCTTGACCCTCAAGGTGCGGCAGGAACAGCAGCCCGACCCGGCGAATCCTTATCCGCAGGCGACCTACTTTCAGATGCCTGTGGACATAGAGATCGATACGGGCAAAGGCGCACGCATCGAACGCGTCGAACTTGCGCCCGTCGCCGAGCAGTCGTTCGATTTCAAAGTTGACGGCCAGCCGCGCCTCGTCAACTTCGATTATCAGGGCACGCTCGTCAAGGAGCTAACGTTCGACAAGCCGACTGCCGAACTGCTCTATCAAATCCAGTCGGACAAAGACGTGATCGGGCGGCTGTGGGCGCTCAGGCAATACGCGCGGCTGCTGCGCGCTAGTGAGACGACGGAACGTGAGCAGGAGACGATTGCGGTCAACATCGCTACGACAAGCGGGCTGCGCGATCAATTCTGGGGCGTGCGTTACGAGGCGGCCAACATCCTCAAGGGTGTGCGCAGCGAGCCGGTGCGCGTGCAGCTATTGACAGCTTTGCAGACCGAGCGGAATCCGAAAGTCCGCGCCCGCATCATCGAAGCACTCGGCGAATACCGCGAGCAACGGTTAGCGGCCACTTTTCAACGGGCGCTCGACGAACAAAGTTATCTAGTCATAGACGCCGCCGCCGAGGCGCTCGGCAAGACGAAAGCAGCGGGCGCATACGACGCGCTCATGAAACTGTTGGCTGCACCCTCATGGCGCGAGAAGACACAGGCGGCGGCCCTTGACGGGCTGGCCGAGTTGGGCGACCGGCGCGCGCTCGAAGTTGCCATGCGCTATGCCGGCCCGGAACATTCGACGGACGTGCGCCGGGCGGCCGTCTCTCTGCTCGGCGCGGCCGGCAAAAGCGATCCGCGCGTGCTGCCGCTGCTGCTTCAGACCCTGCGGCAGAGTTTCGCCAACAACGATTTCACGCTCGGTGTCGCAGCCGCCGAGACTATCTACAAACTGGACGACGAACAGGGCCTCAAAGTCCTGCGCGACATACTCGTCGTCGCCAACAAACTGGTCAGCAACGCCGACCTGCAAGCCTTCGCCGCACAGGTCGAAGCCCGCCTGCGCGAGAAGCAAACGACCGCGCACTAGAGATTGAGGAACGCGCGCCGGAGCAGCTCGCCGGGGTGGCGGCCGCGCATGCAGACGGACGGAATTCGACCCGGCCCGCGCCGTTCATGGCCGCCCGCCGGCCCTGTTTATGCATCGTTCTTTCGCCCTTCGCGCCCGCCGCGCCGGCGGGCCGGCAACTTAATGCTTGAGTTTAAGCGCTTTGTCCTGTTATAGTTTTGACTGGTTGGAGGGCGTCTTGCCGGCCCACCAGCCGCAAGTCCCCTTTGAATTAAATCCTGCGTTCCGGGCCTACGCACAATACGCCCCAATGTCAACCAAGTCTGCTGCGAACAGAGCACGGGTCGAGATGGACGGTAACGAACCGCAGGCGCAAGACCGGAAAACTGCGCTCCTCGTCATCGAAGACGACGAGAACATCTCAACCGCGATTAGCGAGTATTTCACGCGCGCCGGCTTTCAGGTCGCAACGGCCGAAGATGGCGTCTCAGGCGTGCAGGCGGCGCTTGCTGACCGGCCCGACGTGGTCTTGCTCGACCTCATGCTGCCAAAGATGGACGGTCTCGCCGTCTGCCGCGAGTTGCGCGAGAAAGCGCCATACATCCCGATCCTCATGCTCACGGCGAAAGATGACGTGTTTGACAAAGTGCTCGGCCTCGAAATGGGTGCGGACGATTACATCACCAAGCCCTTTACCTTCCGCGAACTCGAAGCGCGCATCAAGAGCGTGCTCCGGCGCGTGCAGGTCGGGACGCGCAGCGAGTCCACCACCGACGAAGCGCCGATTGTGCGCGGCAAACTGCGCATTGACCCGGCCAAGCGCGAGGTGACGGTGGGCGACCGGCAGGTGGAGTTGACGCCGAAGGAGTTCGAGTTACTGCGCCTGTTCGCCTCGAATCCGGGGCGCGTCTTCGAGCGCAAGTACCTGCTGCAAAAAATCTGGGACTACTCTTACGAAGGCTACGACCGGACGATTGACTCACACATCAACCGGCTGCGCGCCAAGATCGAAGAGAACCCGGAAAATCCACAGATGGTGCTCACCGTCTGGGGCATCGGTTACAAGTTCAGCGACGAGCAGCGGTAACGACCGCTGGCGCAACACTCGCCGCCGAAGGTTTTCCTCTCCAAACATTGTTGCCGCGGCCAAACTTCAGCAAGGCCCGCGCAGCGATCCAAAGCACAAAGCAAAATGATCGTCCCGGTCGTCTGCGAACGACCGTGACGTGCCCGTCAGCCGGCCTCAGCCGTGCATGACGGGTCGCCGCTTTAGCTCCTAGCTCAGGTTGAACTCTCATGCGTGAACTCAGACTTAAAAACTCCCGCACCATGCGCTGGCTGCTCGCCGCCGCCGGCCTCGGCCTCAGTTTCGCTCTCTATCCCGTGACCGCGCCGCACGCGCAACGCGGCGGCAGCGAAACGCCCGTCAACGTCACCGACGTGACGGCGCACACGAAGGGGCAGGACGCGGTCGTCTCCATTGCCGGCGACGGCGCGCTCGCACGCGCGCAGACGTGGCAGGACGACGAAGGCTTCCACGTCGTTGTCTACAAGGGCCAGAACGCCGTGCGCGCAGGGCTGCCGCGCGGCGTCAAAGCACGACGCGTGGGCGACTCGCTGGAACTCGTCGTGCCGGTCAAGGCGGGCAGCAACGTCTACGTGCGCCCGCGCTTCAACCAACTCGATCTGTTCGTGGGCGGCGGGCTGCAAGCGGGCGCGGAGTCGCGCGACAATGCGCGGCAGGCGCACGGCAGCACGGCTGAGCAGCAGACGGGTGAACAGTCGGCGCACAAAAACAGAGCGGCGCGCGGCGACGGCGCGGGCGCGGTGACCACGCGCGAGACCGGCAAGCGCAAGGCGACGGGCGCGCAGGAGCCAGCGCCGCAACTTGCGAGCGTCAAAGCGCAGACGAGCGCGCCGGTGCAGATGCCGGCGGCGGTGCTCGGCGGGCGCGCGCCCGTCGGCTCGCAGCAGGCGGAGAGCCTGTGGCCGTCGTCATATCAGGGCGGCGCGCAGGCGGGGCAGAACAATCAAACGAACAACCAGCCGACGGCGAACGCGCCGGTGAGCGTGGCGCAGTTGAACGTGCCGCCCCCGCCGCAGACGGCCGTTGTGCCGCCCGCCGAGCAAGCGCCGGTTGCGGCCACGGCCGTGACGGAGACCTCGGCCGGTCTGACGTTCCCGTTGACCGTGCTCGGCCTGTGCTTCACGGGCGGGCTGGTCGGCTTCATGTTCATCTATCGCCGGCAGCGCAAAGTAAAAGCTGAGGACTTGACAGAACCGGCCGAGGCAGAGACCTCGACGGCGTTGACCAGACCCGCGCCGAAGTCGCTCAGCAAGACCGCACCAAAGACGATTGAGACGCCTGCGACGTTAAGCACACTCAGTCTTGAGCCGCACCCGCAGGGCGAGCGGCGCAGGGACGAACGCCGCCGCAATAATCTCGGTCGCCGCGCGAGCGACAAGGCGAGCGGCGTGCCCTTGAGCGCCCCGCCCGCGCAGCCCGCTACGGAGAAGCCGGAGCGTCGCCCCAGTTTCACGCACACGCCCGCCGTCGTCTTCGGCGCGTACCGCATCGATCAGGAAGTGGAGAAACTGATTCAGGGTCAGCCGCACAGCATCGAGGTGCTTGCGGCGCGCGCCGTTGACGACCGCCGCGCCGTCGAGACATCGCTGTTGAAGGCGCTGCAATCGAACATGCTCGGCGAAGATGAACGACGGCGTGCGCGGCTGGCGCTCGAAGAGTATGGCTTCGTCGCGCGGCAGAGCGCGGCCTTGCTGCTCGCATCGGAAGTTTATGATCGCACGATGGCGGCGCGCGTGCTCGGACAGGTCGGCGCGGCCTCGTCGCTGCCGTTTCTGCTCGAGGCCCTGCACGACCCGGAGCCAATCGTCTGCACTGAAGCCGTCACAAGCCTCGGCGCGTTGGGGCTGCCGTCGGCCATCGGCGCGCTGCTCGACCTCGCGCGGCGCAATCCGGAGTTGCCCGCGCCGCTTCTGGGTCGCGCGCTGAGCGCCTGCTCGGTGGACTGCATTGACGTGGGCGCAAGCTACGACGAGACGGGCCGACTGCTTGCGGGCGACTCGTTCACGGGCGACATAGACGGGCTTGAACCCGTCGGGCAGATCGAGCAACTGCCCGAATGGCTCGAAGACCACACGCTCGCCGACGCGCTCGAACGGCTCGGCAGCACAGACGTTGAAGTCCGCACCGCCGCTGCGCAGCAACTCGCGCAGTTTCAGGTGCAACGCGCGGTCGATGCCTTGGCCATACTCGCCAGCGACGACCGCGACGCGACCGTGCGCGCCACGGCCGTCACCAGCCTCGGCATTATCGGCCATGAATCCGTGTTCGCCTCCGTGCTCATCAGCATGGCGGACGAGGCGCGCGAAGTACGTGCGGCAGCGGCGCGTGCGCTCTCGCGGCTCAACTTCGACCGCGCCGACGCTTACGTGCGCGTGATCGATTCGGGCGACTCCGCGCTGATGCAGCGCGTGGCGCGCGCTTGCGCTCAGGCCGGGCTGACGACGAAGGCGCTGGATCGGCTGGCGAGCGAAGACCGCCGGCAAGCTTACGAGGCCTTCTCGCTGCTCTCGCTCGTCATCAAGGCGGGCGAGTCGGAGACGATCCTCACGGTCGTCGAGCAAGCCGGCGATCTGAACGTGCGGCTGGCGGCGGCGCGGCTGCTCGCGTTGCAGGGCCAGCCCGACGTGGTCAGGCGCTTGCGCCGCGTCGCGCTCGGCGACGGCACACCCGAAAAACTGCGCAACGCCATCCTCGAAGCGATCTACCGCGACGATCACGCGGCGGTGGAATAAAAACAGTCCGGAGAGGCCAGAGAGTCTTGCGAGTCAAAAGCATGCTGGCTAACAAACTTCATAGTTGCTCCAACTCGCCGGCCTCTCTGGCCTCTCTGGCCTCACGACTCTTTTAGTGACAAGAGGGCTGAGGCTATTGCATAATGCGCCCGTTCAGACCGCGCCGTTCTAGCCTCGTTACACAGCAATGCGCCAAACAGAGACAACCATTTCGCCCCATCGTTTGCGGCACGCGTGTGCCCTCCTGTTAGTCGTCTGCCTCTGCGCGCTGGCTGCCTTCGCGCAACAGAACGATAACTCCGCGCAGAAGCGCCCGGCCAAGAACATCGCCGGCATGTCGAGCAGCGACGCGCCCGGCGGTTCGCGCGTCACGATCACGTCCGACGGTGCGCTCAACGACTACTCGGCCTATCGCAGCGGCGACCGCTTCTACGTCGTCATTCCGCAGGCGAGCGCGAAGGGCGTGGGCGGCGTGCGCGGCCGCGGCTTCGAGGGCGCGCAGGTGCAACGACGCGGCCAAGACGTGGTGCTCTCGTTCAAACTCCAACCGGGTGCATCGGCCCGCGTTGACCAAAGATTTAACCGGCTCGTCGTCAACTTCAACGCGCCCGACATCGGCGCGCAACCAAAGAACACCAATCAGCCCGCGCAACAGCAACCGACGCCGAACACTTCCGTCGAACTCTCCGGCGTGCCGCAGCCGACGCCCGGCGTGCGCCCCACGCCCCGCGCGACTCCGACGCCGCAGCAGACCGGCATACTGCCGCCCGGCACGCTCCCGACACCGCTTGTCGCCGCGTCGCCTTTAACGCAAGCGACACCGCCCGGCGCGCTCCCTTCACCTTCCGTCAGTCCGAGCGCCACGCCCGTCACGACGCCCGAACAGATCGCGCAACTGCAACCGACGCCCGCCGCGCCCGTCTTACCGACAACGACCAGCGCGCCCGTCACGACTGCCGCGCCCGTCAGTCTCGGCACGACCGTCCTGCGCAACTGGCCCTGGCTGCTGATCGGTCTGATCGTGCTCGGCGCGCTCGCTCTCTTCGTCTTCGCGCGCGGTAAAGAAGGGCGCGCAGCTTCATCATCCCCCGCCGACACAGCGCCGGCCGCGCTCAAAGAGACGCCGCGCCCAACGCTCCCGACTAGAGAGCAGCCGGTCGCAGCAGCCGCGCCGAGCGCGCCCGTCGCACCCGCAGCGGTGGCCACAACCGCCAGCGCCGCACCGCCCGTCGTCGCGCAGGTAACAAATAAGAAGGGCAAGAAGGGCAAGAAGGGCAAGCGCCAGCCGGAGCCTATGCGCCCCGCGACTGTGCAGCCGACGTTGGCCGCAACGGAGCCGCAGGAGACTGAGACGCTACCCGCCGCCGAAGCGAGCGCGCCGTCCGCAACTGCCGGGGCGACAGTCGCCGCCGCAGTCATCGCCGCCGCCGGCGCAGCCGCGTTGACGACCGAAGCCGAAGCGCCGGCCGCTGCGTCCGAGCAGGCGGTCGAAGAGACGAGAAAACTGCTGGCCGGCGAAGAGTACGACGCGGCCATCGTCGGCGCGACCGACGCGCCCACGCGGCAAGTCGTCGCCGCCGAACTCATGACCGCGCTCGCCACCGAGAGCGAACACGCACATGGCGAACGCGCCCGCGCAGCCTTCCTCCAACATGGTTACTTCGACGATGTGACGCGCGACCTGCGCGCCGCCGAAGAACCGCAGCAACGCGCCTCCGCCGCGCGCACGCTCGGTCTGGTCGGCGACAAGATGGCCACGCCGCATCTCGTCGCCGCGCTCGAAGACCCCGCGCCCGAAGTGCGCCGCTCGGCGGTCGAGGCGCTCACAGAGCTACAAGACCCGGCCGCCACCGGCGCGCTCGAAGCCTTGCGCTGGCGCGAAAACTCACGCCAACTCCCGCGCAAACTGATCCAGAAAGCTATCGAAGCCTGCGCCGTCGCCACCGCCCTCGCGCCGGTCGAAACGACGCCCGCGCCAACTGAAGAGACCGCGCCGGCCGAGGCGTTAACGGACGAGCAGACGGTCGAAGTGCCCCGCGCGGAAAGCGCCGCGCCGCAGACGTTCGAGCCAACGCCGCACGCGTTCGATCAGCCGACCGTCGAAGCTACGCCTGCTGCCGAGCCGGAACGCACCACCACCGAACAGGTGATGCAAGAGCCGCCGCTCCCTGCGCTCGCGGAGGAATCGACCGGCGCAGTGCCTGACGAAACGCTGACGACTGAAACTGCGCCCGACGTTGCGCCTGAAGTTGCGTCCGACATTTCGCCTGCGCCCGTAATCGCATTCGAGCCGGACGTTGAGACGACACAAGAGGTCGAAGCGGTTGAGCCGAGCGCATCCACGCCGGCCGACCTCGCGTCGCTTGACCCGGTCGCGCCGGCCGAGTTGGCTGCGCCGGAGACTTTGACCGAGCCGCAGTCATACGCCGAAGCGCCGCCCGTCGAACTTTCGCCCGCGCCTGCGCCGCCGGCCGATGATCTGTTGGAATTGACCGCGCCTGAAGCGGCGGAGACAGAACACACGGTCAAGGCCGAATTTACCGAGCCGACGGTTGTTGACGCCGGGCCGGTCGAGCCGCCCGCCGCGCCCGCGCCGGAAGAGACGAAGGAGATCGCGGAGTTTGTCATCACTTCCAGCCCGTCGGACGAATGGATCGACATTGATGTGGCCGAACACCGGCCCGGTCTCGAACCTTTGCCGACGCCCACTGCCATTGAGCCGCACGTCTCGTTCGATACGGAGATGGAGGCGTATTCGTCCGGCGCTTGGCCTGCGACAGACGACACGCGTGCGGCGCAGCCCGAAGCGTTCGCGCCGACGCTGGTCAACGAAACAAACGCGCCTCAGTCCGCGCAGGCGACCGACAAGAAGGGCATTACTCTGCCGGGCGCGGAGGACGAAAACCTCTCGATCATCCCGAAGGCGATCCAACTCCGGCTAGAGAGCGATGACGTGAGCGAGCGTGCCGCTTCCGTGCTCGCGCTCGCGCACCTCAACACTGACGAAGCCTTCCAGCAAATCTGCGCTGCCTTCGACGACTCCGCCACCGAAGTGCGCGAGGCGGCGGCGCGTGCGCTCTACAGTCTCGCGGACGACCGCGCCGATTCGTTCACGCGCGCCCTGCGCGAAGCGCCGCCCGAACGTCGCCGCCGCATCGGCGCGTCCATCTCATCTTCAGGACTGGCCGATGAAGCCGTCTCGAACCTGACGGGCGAGAGCCGCGACAAAACTTACGACGCTTTCTCGTTGCTGTTCCTGATGGCCAAGGCGGGCGAGACCGCGCCGCTCATCCACGCCATCGAGACGCACCCTGAGAACGAAGTGCGCCTCGCCGTCGTCAAACTGCTGGCGCTCTCCGGGCAGCACGAAATCCTGCCCTCGTTCCGCCGCTTGGCCGTGCGCGGCTCGCTGCCGACCGAAGTGCGCTCCGCCGTCATGGAAGCCATCTACCAGATCAGCAGCCAGCCGCAGCACACGACGTAAAGACGCGATGACCGACGAAGAACGCGAACGCAAAATGGATTTCATCCTCGAACAGCAAGCGCAGTTTGCTGTCGCTATGCAAAGTTTGCGCGAGGCCCAAGCCCGCACCGACGAAAAACTCGCCATGTATGCGCAAACGCAATCCGAGTTCATCGAGATCGCAACACGCAGCATTCAGGCTTTAGTGGATTCACAGTTGCGGGCAGAAGAGCGGCAGGCGCGCGCGGATGAGCGGCAGGCGCGAGCGGATGAACGGCAGGTGCGGATGGATGAGCGGATGGCGCAAACGGACGAGCGGTTGAACGTGCTCATCAATATCGTCGAGCGGCATATCAGCAACGACCACCAGCATGGGAGTTGAGGCGCACTAAGGCGCGCGCGCAAGGGCCGGTTTATTAAACTTTGGGCCGAGTGACAGGTGACGGGCGACAGGTTAAAATACCTGCCTCCCGTCACCTGTTATTATGGGCTTCAAACTACGTTCCGAATTTCAGCCGCAGGGCGATCAGCCGCAGGCTATCGCCGCGCTCGTGCGCGGGCTTGACGAAGGCATGCCGCATCAGGTGTTGCTCGGCATCACGGGCAGCGGCAAGACCTTCAGCATCGCCTCTGTCATCGAGCGCACGCAGCGCCCCACGCTCGTCATCGCGCACAACAAGACGCTCGCCGCCCAACTCTATCAGGAGTTCAAGACCTTCTTCCCAGAGAACGCGGTCGAGTATTTCGTCTCCTATTACGACTACTATCAGCCGGAGGCTTACGTGCCCGCCTCCGACACGTACATCGAGAAAGAGGCGACGATCAATGAAGAGATCGACCGGCTGCGCCTCTCGGCGACGCGTGCGCTCTTTGAACGGCGCGACGTGATCGTGGTCGCCTCGGTCTCCTGCATCTACGGGCTGGGCGACCCGGATGCGTATTACAACATGCTGCTCTTTGTCGAGCCGGGCCTGAAGACGAGCCGCGACGCGCTGCTGCAAAGATTGGTCGAGTTGCAGTACGAACGCTCCGACATAGAGTTTGATCGCGGCAGTTTTCGCGTGCGCGGCGACATCATCGAGGTCTATCCGAGTTATCAGGATCAGGCTTACCGCATCGAGTTGTGGGGCGATGAGGTTGATGCTGTCTCGACCATTGACCCGCTGCTCGGCGATGTCTTGCAGAAACATACGTCGCGTCTGCCGATCTATCCGAAGACGCATTACGTGATGCCCAAATCAACGGTCAAGCGCGCCATCAAGACGATCCGCGAGGAGCTTGATTGGTGGGAGCCGAAGTTGATTCAAGAGGGCAAACTGGTCGAAGCGCAGCGCCTCCATCAACGCACGATGTACGACCTTGAGATGATCAAGGAGATGGGCTTTTGTCGCGGCATCGAGAACTATTCGCGCCACCTGACGGGCAAGCCGCCCGGTGCGCCGCCGCCCACGCTCCTCGATTATCTGCCGAACGACACGATGGTCGTGATTGACGAATCGCATCAGACCGTGCCGCAGATTCGCGGCATGTTCAACGGCGACCAGTCGCGCAAGAGAACGCTGGTTGAATATGGCTTCCGCTTGCCCTCGGCGATGGACAATCGCCCGCTCAATTTCGCCGAGTTCGAGGCGCGCGTCGGACAGGTCATCTACGTCTCGGCCACGCCCGGCCCGTACGAGTTGACGAAGACCGGGGGCGAGCACGTCGAGCAACTGATTCGCCCGACTGGTCTAACCGATCCTGAGGTGGAAGTGCGCCCGGTGAAGGGGCAGATCGACGATCTGCTCGAAGAGTGTCGCCAGCGGGCCGAGCGCAACGAGCGCGTGCTCGTGACGACGCTGACGAAGAAGATGGCGGAGGATTTAACCGACTATTTCGCCGAGGTCGGCGTGCGCGTGCGCTACCTGCACTCGGATATTGAGACGTTGGAACGGATCAAAATCCTGCGCGATCTGCGGCGCGGCGAGTTCGACGTGCTCGTCGGCATCAATCTCCTGCGCGAAGGGCTTGACCTGCCCGAAGTTTCGCTCGTCGCCATTCTCGACGCAGACAAAGAAGGCTTCCTGCGCTCCGAGACATCTCTGATTCAGACCATCGGGCGCGCGGCCCGCCACGCCAGCGGCAAAGCGATCCTCTACGCCGACAAGATCACCGATTCGATGCGCCGCGCCATTGACGAAACCAATCGCCGCCGCACCATCCAGCAGGAATACAATCAGGCGCACGGCATTACGCCGCAGACCATCATCAAACCGATTGAAGCCACACTCGTCACCGCCTACGAGGCCGACTACTTCAAAGTCCCGCTCGACCTCGAAGCCATCGAAGACTACTCGCGCGCCAACATCCAGCAGACCATCGCGCGGCTCGACGGCGAGATGCGGCTCGCCGCCAAAGCGATGGAGTTTGAACGCGCCGCCGAACTGCGCGACCGCATCAAGTATCTGCGCGAGCGCGAACTGACGGCGGTCTGACAGCGAATGACATGCTGACCAAGACGCAGCCGGACGAGATGCAGTCGTATCTCGCCGACGCCAGCAACCTTGCCGGCGGGCACGCCGCGCGCGTCGTCTGGCCTGAGAGCGCGGCCGAGGCCGCCGAAGTTTTGCGCGCCGCCGCGCAGACGCGCACGCCCGTCACGGTCGCAGGCGCGGGCACGGGGATCGTTGGCGGGCGCGTGCCGTGCGGCGGCGTGGTGCTGGCGACCGACAGGCTCAACCGCATCGGCGCGATCGAACACGTAGAGAACGGCGGGCGGGCAACTGTCGGCGCGGGCGTGACGCTGGCGGAATTTCGGCGTGCGGTCGAGGCGCGCGGGCTGTTCTATCCGCCCGACCCGACCGAGTGGAGTTGCTACATGGGCGGCACGGTGGCGACGAACGCCTCCGGCGCGCGCACCTTCAAATACGGCCCGACGAGGCGCTACGTACGCCGCTTGCAGTTGGCGCTCGTGACGGGCGACGTGCTCGAACTTGAGCGCGGTCAGATCAAAGCGGACGCCAGTGGCCGCCTACACGTGCCGCTCGCCGGTGGCCGCAGCATCAAAGCGCAACTGCCCGGCTACTGCATGCCGCAGACGCGCAAACACGTCGCCGGTTATTTCGTTGCGCCGGAGTTGGACGCGCTTGATCTCTTCATCGGCAGCGAGGGCACGCTCGGCGTCATCACCGAGATCGAAGTGACGCTCCTGCCGAAACCGGCCGGGCTGCTTGGCGGCGTCGCGTTTTTTGCCGCCGAAGCAGACCTGCTCGCTTTTGTCGCAGAGGCGCGCACGCGCTCATTAAGGACGCGCGCCGAACAAGCGCGGGCGAATCAATTCATAGTTTACCCGGACGGACAGAAGACGGCCGCTGCGCCCGATTGGTGTAGCGGCATCGGCATTGACGCGCGCGCGCTCGAATACTTCGATGCCCAATCGCTCGAACTCCTGCGCCCGCATTACCAGTATCTGCCGGCGGCGGCGGTCGGCGCGATCTTCTTCGAGCAGGAGATCACGGAAGATAGTGAAGCCGATCATTTGGCCGAGTGGTACGCGTTGCTGCAAGCGCACAGGGCGCTCGAAGATTCGTGGTTTGCGCGCGACGAAACGGATCAGGCGCGGCTGCGCGAGTTTCGCCACCACCTGCCCGTCCTCGTCAACGAATGGCTCACGCGCCACGGCCAGCGCAAAGTCTCGACCGACATGGCCGTGCCTGACGAAGCCTTTGCCGGCATGCTCGATTTCTACCAGACGACACTGCGCGCAAGCGGCCTGCAATACGTCATCTTCGGCCACATCGGCGACAATCACCTGCACGTCAACCTCCTGCCGCGCAACGACGCGGAGGCCGCGCAGGCGCGCAGCCTCTACGCGCAGTTCATCGCGCGCGCCGTGCAGGTCGGCGGCACGATCTCGGCCGAGCACGGCATCGGCAAGATCAAACGCGACTACCTGCGCGCGCTCTACGGCGAGCAAGCCCTGCGCGAGATGGCCGCGCTCAAACGCGCCTTCGACCCGGCCGGCATACTTGGGCGTGGTAACATTTTCGCGGAAGAACTGCTGAGCGCAACAAGCGACGGGTGAAGCCGCGCATGCGCGCGGCACTCGTCACTCATCACTTGTCATTGTCTTTATGCTTCGTTTCACCACCGCAGGCGAGTCGCACGGGCGGGCGCTGGTTGCGATCCTCGAAGGATTGCCGGCCGGTCTGCCGGTTGACGGCGCGTTGATTGACCGCGAGCTTGGGCGGCGACAGTGGGGCTACGGGCGCGGCGGGCGCATGAAGATCGAGCGCGACCATGCGGAGATCATCAGCGGCGTCCGGCACGGGCACACGCTCGGCTCGCCCGTCGCGCTGCTGATTGAAAATAAAGATTGGGCGAACTGGACGGATGTGATGGCGGCGGAGGCGCGCGACGTTGCGCCGGACAAACTGCGCCGCGTCAAGCGCCCGCGCCCCGGCCATGCAGACCTCGCGGGCGGACAGAAATTTGGCACGCGCGATCTGCGCGACGTGCTCGAACGCGCGTCGGCGCGCGAGACGGCGGCGCGGGTCGCGTGCGGCGCACTGGCGAAACAGTTGCTCGCCGCTTTCACGGTCGAACTACGCAGCCACGTCGTCCAACTCGGCGGCGTGCCCGAACAACCGCTCGAACTTACGTGGACGGACATCGCTGCGATCCCCGAAGACGCGCCCCTGCGTTGTGCCGACGCGGCTGTGCAGACGCGCATGATCGCATTGATTGACGAGACAAAGCGCGCAGGCGATACGCTCGGCGGCATCTTCGAGGTCGTGGCGCACGGCGTCGTGCCCGGTCTCGGCGCGCACACCTCGTGGGACGCAAAACTCGACGGCCGGTTGGCGCAGGCCGTGATGTCCATTCCGGCCGTGAAGGCTGTAAGCATCGGCGCGGGCGTCGAAGCGGCGCAGCGGCCCGGCTCTGCGGTACACGACGAAATCTTTTACGACGACGCGGCGCGCGCCTTCACCAGACAGACCAACCGCGCGGGCGGACTCGAAGGCGGCATCACCAACGGCGCGGAGTTGCGCGTGCGCGGTTTCCTCAAACCGATCTCGACCCTGCGCCGCGCCTTGCGCTCCGTTGACATAGACACAAAGCAGGCCGAGTCGGCCGCCTTTGAGCGTTCGGACGTAACGGCCGTGCCCGCCGCCGGTGTCATCGGCGAAGCGATGGTCGCGCTCGTCTTGGCCGGGGCGATGCGCGAGAAGTTCGGCGGCGACAGTCTCGCGGAGATGCGGCGCAACTTCGACGGCTACTGCGAGCAGTTGCGCGCTTATTGAGTTACCGGGTTGAGCGCGTGGAGACGAGGCGCAGAGAGAGTTGGGCACGTAAAACGGCTCGCGCTCTCTGCGCCTCGCTGTGTCTGGCGAGCTAAGGCTTGGGTACTTGGCCGCCTTCGCTGCGCGGCCCGAAGTGGCTGCGATAGCGGGCGCGGATGAACTCGGCCGTTTCCCCTTGCGTCTCCGGCAGGTCGTGAATGGTGGAGATTTGCGCGTTGGTTGCGGCCAGCGCCAGATTCTCTGTCGGTTGCGTCAATTGGAACGCGCCGATGAGCATGTCGCGCTGGTCTGCGGTGAGCGATTGATTCAACGGGTGCAGCGCGGAATCGGCGCTGGCCGTGATCTGGGGCAGGGTCGCGCGCGGCAGCTTCTTGGGCGTGTCGGTGCGTGGCGCTGGTAGCTCCTCGAAGAGTTGGTCGAAAGTGTTGGCGCTGGCGTCACGCTTCGTCAGGAAGTCGGGCAGCCCGTACATCTTCTTGAGCGTGGCCAGCACAGAGGTGTGTTGCAGACGCTGCGATTCGATCTGGCCGGCTCTGACCCAGGGCGAGGCGATGACGACGGGCACGCGCAGGCCGAGCCGGTCGAACGCGAACGGCGGCACGAAGGATGCGCCGGGGTCGCCCGCGACCGGCGAGTTGATGCCGTCGGGGTTGGGGATGTTCTGTGCGGGCGGAATGACGTGATCGTAGA
>DASVQA010000123.1:0-8545 GCA_036389375.1 Pyrinomonadaceae bacterium
GTCCTCTACGACACGTTGGGCGACCCGACACGCGCGGAGACCTACTACCGGCGCGCGCTCGCCAGTCTCGAAAAATCGAAGGGGCCGGATCATCCCGATACGGCGACCGCCCTTAACAACCTCGCCTCGCTCTACCGGCACAGGGGCGACTATCCGCAAGCCGAACAGTTCTATCAACGCGCGCTCGCCATCAACGAGCGTGCGCTCGGGCCTAATCATCCGACGCTCGCTTCCGCCCTCGACAACGTCGCGCAACTCTATTTCCTGAAGGGCGACACGGCGCGCGCCGAGACGTTCTATCGCCGTGCGCTCGCCATCCGCGAACGCGCGCTCGGCGCGGAGCACCCGGACGTGGCCGAGTCGCTCGGCAACCTCGCCTTCGTCTATCAGGAGCGCGGCGACTACGCGCAGGCCGAGCAACTCGACGAACGTGCGCGCGCGATCCTTGAGAAGAAGTTCGGCCCCGAACACAGCACGGTCGCCACCACGCTCAACAATCTCGCGGCCGTCTATCGTTCCGCCGGGCAGTTCGACCGCGCGCTGCCGCTCGCTCAGCGCGCCCGCGCGATCTACGAGAAACTGTCCGGCCCCGACAGTCCCGACGTGGCGCTCGCGTTGAATAACATCGCCAGCATCACGCTTGCGCGCGACGACGCGGCGCAGGCGCTCGCGTTGCATCAGCGCGCGCTGCGGCTCTACGAGAAGGCTTACGGGCCTGAGCACCCGAACGTCGGCTTGATGCTCAGCAATATCTCGACCGACTACTATGCGCTCGGCGACATGATACACGCCGTTGAGACGGAAGCGCGCGCCAACGACATACACGAACGCCAACTGGCGCTCGCCTTAGCGACCGGCTCGGAAGAACAGAAGCGGCTCTTTATGGCGACGCTCGTGGAAGAGAACGACTACACGCTGGCGCTCCACGCCGTCGCCGCGCCGACGAGCGCTGCGGCGCTGCGGCTCGCTTTGACGACGATCCTGCGGCGCAAGGGGCGCGTACTCGATGCGATGAGCGATCAGATCGCCGCTTTGCGGCGGCGGCTTAAACCCGACGACCGCATCCTGCTCGAACAACTCTCGGCGGCAAACGCGGAACTCGCCGCGCTCGTCCTCAAAGGCGGGAGCAAGCAAGCGCCCGCCGACTATCAGGCGCGGCTCGCTAAACTGAGCGCCGAGGTGGACGAGTTGCAGGCGCAGATCAGTGCGCGCAGCGCGGAGTTTCGCGCGCAGGCACAGCCCGTCACGCTGGAACGCGTGCAGCAGGCGCTGCCGGCGGGCGCGGCGCTGGTCGAGTTTGCGCTCTATCGCCCGTACAACGCGAAGGGCAAAAACCGGCAGGAACGCTTCGGCGCACCGCGCTACGTTGCCTACGTCGTGCGCGCCAATGGTGCGCCCACGTGGGTGGCGCTGGGCGAAGCCGCCCCGCTCGATCAAGCGATCTCTGCGTGGCGTGCAAGCCTCGCCGACCCACGCCGCGCCGATGTGCGCGAACTGGCACGCGCGCTCGACGAACGGCTCATGCGCCCCGTGCGCCGCTTGCTCGGCGACGCGCAGCAACTCTTTCTCTCGCCCGACGGCGCGCTCAACCTGATTCCATTCGGCGCGCTCGTGGACGAGCAGAACAAGTATCTGGTCGAGACTTATGCGATCACTTACCTGACGAGCGGGCGCGACCTGTTGCGGCTGGCGGTGAAGACGGAGAACAAGCAGGGGCCGGTGGTCATCGCCGACCCGTCGTTCGACGCGGGCGCGAGTCCGGCCCGCGCGGAAAGCGGCCAGCCGTCTGCGCCGACGCAAGGCGCGGCGGACGGCGCGACAGAGCGCGGCACGGGCCGGCGCTCGTTCGATTTTGCCAGCGCACACTTCGCACGGCTGCCCGGCACGGCCGAAGAGGGGCGCGCGCTCAACACGATCATGCCCGGCCTCCGCCTGCTGACCGGCGCGCAGGCGACCGAGACGGCGCTCAAACAGTTGTCGGGCCCGCAAGTCCTGCACGTCGCCACGCACGGCTTCTTCCTGCCCGACCAGCCGCGCGCCAGTACGGCGCAGACGCGCGGGCTTACGCTCGGTGGTGGCGGTGCGTCGGCGTCGCCGGGGCCGGGCGAGAACCCACTGCTGCGTTCGGGGTTGGCGTTAGCGGGGGCGAACACACGCTCGTCGGCCGGCGGCGAAGACGGCGTGCTGACCGCGCTCGAAGCTTCAGGGCTTGATCTATGGGGCACGCGGCTCGTCGTCCTCTCGGCGTGCGAGACGGGGCTGGGCGACGTGCAGAGCGGCGAGGGCGTCTATGGTCTCAGGCGCGCGCTCGTCCTCGCGGGTTCAGAGTCGCAGGTGATGAGCCTCTGGCAAGTCTCGGATGCGGCGACGCGCGATCTGATGGTCGCCTATTACCGGCGGCTGCAAGCGGGCGAAGGACGCACGGAAGCACTGCGGCAGGTGCAACTGGCGATGATCAAAACGAGCGCGGCGACGACGGGCGCGGGCGCGCAGCGCGGGTTGGGCGGCGAACTAAAACAACAGGCGCAGACCGAAGACCGCAGCCATCCGTTCTACTGGGCCAGCTTCATACAATCGGGCGAGTGGCGCGGCATGAACGCGCAGCGGTGAGCGCAGGCGCGTGAGCTAAATTGTCGGCGCGGTAAAGGCAACGGCGCATGAGATCGGGCGAACCGATCTCATGCGCCGCAACTGTTAGCGCCACTGCCGCGCCGTTAGGGCGTGACGTTGGCCATTTTCGCCGCGCCGGTCTGACCGTTGGTCGTGTCGGCGGATTTGTCGCCGGGCTGCGTCGCGTCGGATTTGGCTGCGCCGCTCGCGGCCGGGCCGCTGCTGCTGCCGGTCGCCGCCGTGCTTGTGGTGGCGCTGCTGCCGCTGCCGCGTTTCTCTTCCTGCGCCTGCGCGTCGCGCAGTTGCTGCATGCGGCAGCTACCCTCGAAGATCGCGCCCTGTTCGATGACGAGCGCGGGCGTCTGGACGTTGCCGGTGACGCGCGCGACGCGCCCCAACTCGATGCGCTTGGACGCGATGATGTCGCCGTTCACCGTGCCGTAAATCTGCGCGACGGAAACCTCGATGTCGGCGTCCACCTGCCCACCCGAACTAATGATGAGCGTGCCGTCCTGCGAACTGACGCGACCAGAGAGATGCCCATCCACGCGCAGCATGCCTTTGAAATTCGCCTCGCCCGTCAGCGTTGTGCCGTTGCCGACGAAGCCGCTCAGTGTGCCCTCTTTAATATCGCGCGCCAGTGATTCGCTTTCGCTGTAGGCGCGCGCGGTGTTCGCCTGTGCATCGCTGCTCATCGTGTTGCGTGCTCCGGTGGAAGTGTCTGGGGTGTTGGTGGCGCTGCGGCTCGTGTCTGCGCCGGGCGCTGGCGGCGGGGTGCTGCCATAAGCCGGCGATTGCTCGGCCGGGTGTTCGCCCGGCTGGTCTTTGGTATTTCGTCCCGGTCTGAACATCTATCTGTCCTCCGCTGAAAATCGGCGCACACGCGCTTCGGGGTTCGCGTCGCAGCGCCCGGCCGCGGTAGAGCAAGCGGGGCCGGACGCTTTCGGCTCGACGCCGCGCGCGCCGTCCTAAGGGCGATTTGAAAACAATGAAAACAGGCTGGCGGGCGCGCATCCCTTGCTATCGGCACGCGCCGCTGGCACTTGAACGTGGCGTGATGATAGACGAAAGGGAGGGAAGAGTCTAGAGAGTCCGGCGCGTCATAAGCAGTTGTGCCGCTGACGCGCTGGACTCTCCGGACGCGCTTTTACATCTTCTTGTTCTCGATGTTGAGCGCAAGAATGTCGTTGTAGGCGGCGACGGCGGCGCGTTTGGGCGTGGCCGGCAACTGCACGGGCGGGATGTCGATGGTCTTGTTGCCGACGACACCGGCGGAGCCGAGCTTCAGCCAGCCCTTGCCAAAGTCTATGTAGATCGGCACGGCCATGCGGAAGTCGTCCGAGACGCCGGACTGCGTGATCTTGCCGGAGAGGGTGTTGCCGCTGATCTGGTACTCGAATTTGTAGCTCGGCATCTCCGTGCCGTAGACGTACTCGTTGAAGAACCAGTCCATGCGCCCGTCGCCGCCGAGATTCATCTGCGGCGTCATGTGTTTCTCGACGATCTGCTTCAGGTCTTCGGTCGAAACGTCCTTGTTGTAGTGCGTCTTGATGAAGTCCTGCATCATGACCATGAACTTCTCGTCGCCCGTCTGTGCGCGCGGGTCGTACATCATCATGCGGATCATGTGCAGGATGTACGCGCCCTTCGGATAGACGAGGAAGCGATAGGCGGCCTGCGTCTTGGCGTTGCTCAGGCGGAAGCCCTGTGTGACAGGCCCGATGGTGTAGGGCTTGATGCCTTTGGTCGCATTCGTCGCCTCGACGACCTGCTTGCGCAACTCTTCCCAGAACTCGATGAACTTGTCCGGGTCGTGCCGGATGAACTGCACGTAGAGCGAAGCGGAGAATTCCGCGAAGCCTTCGCTCATCCACTGATCTCGATAGCTCGACCAGCCGACCGTGTGCCCCCACCACTGGTGCGCGACTTCGTGCGGGCCGACGTAGCGCCAGAAGTTGTCCGTGCCGCCGCGCATGCCAAGCATCTGCACGCGCTGGGTCGCATCCATGAAAGCGGTGTAAGGCATGAAGACGAGCGTAGGCCACGCCTGTCCGAAGCCGATGGCGGGCTGCTGCGTCATGGCGAGCCGCGCGTAGGGCGTCTTGCCGAAGTAGGCGCTGTAGAGGCGCGTTGCGTTCTCGGCATCGGCGATGGCTTGATCGCCCATCTTCGTCGTCGAGATCACGCCGAGCGTCGTGCCGGTCTTTTCGCCGTTGGCTTCAGCCTGTTCGATGGCGGTCTGCATCTGCCGCACTTCGTCGGGCACTTCGGTGTTGGCGTAGAACTCTATGTTCAGCCCCGTTGACTTGTCCGCCACCTCTTTCTTCTTGAAGCGGCCGAAGTTAAAGCCCGCCACCGCCAACTCCGTCTGCCCGCTCGTCCACTTGGCCACCTTCTGGTCGCCGTCCACCGTCTCCGGCTCGGCGAGCGCGCCCGTGCCGACGAGCATGCTGTTCTTCGGGTAATGATAGGTGACGTTGAAGGTGGCACGGTCGCCGAAAGCGCCGCCGCCGTTCGGATACCACGTCGAGCGCGGCAGCAGGATGAAGTTGCCGCCGCCCGAATCCCTGAGCGCGCCCTCGCCCGCATACTGCACGGTCAGTTTGAAGTTCTGGTTCGCCGCCAGCCCTTGCGGCAGGATCACGGCGAAATCCGAATCCCTGTCCTTGTTCTCCTGAATGAACGTGAGCGGGCGGCCCTGTTCATCCGACACGCTGGCGACGCGCAGCGTGCCAAAGAGGTCGAACGGCAGCACGCGCGTGCCGGGCACGAGCGCGCGGATGGTCAACTGATCCGTCGCGGAGAGTTTTGTGCCGGTGATGGTCGCGTTGATCTCGTGATGCGAGATGTCGTAGAGGCGTGTGTCTTGTGAACTGTTGGCCGTGCCGTTCTGATACTCTTCGGCGAGGTGAAACGATGTCCACCAGCCGAAGTCGGATTCGCCGTAGCTAAAGAGCATCACCTCTTCGGGCGCGAGGCCGCCATTGCCGAGCGGGTCGAGCGAAAAGACGAGCTTGTTGTAACGCTTGCCATTGATGAAGGCGGTGAAGAAGCCGGGGCGCTGCGGGTTGTAGAGATCGACGAGCGTACGCAGGTCGGCGTTGGTGCGCAACTCTTTGCGCAGCAATTGCTGATTGTCGCGGTAGATGTCGCGCGCCCGCGCGGCCTGTGCGCCGCTTGTGCCCATCGTCACGCCCTGCGCCTGCTTGACCTCGTCAAAGGTCTTGTCGGTGAAGTGCAGCACGAGTTGCGTGAACTGCTCGGTGATCGAAGGCTCTTTGATGAAGAGGGCGAGGCTGCGTTTCTCGACCTCGGTCGGCGGCGTCATGGCAAACTCGCCGTCGCCGATGAAGACCGCGCCGACCGTGCGCCCTTCGAGCTGCGGGGCAAAGTACAGCTCGCCGCTCTTGAGCGTGAACGTGCCGGCGTCGCGTTTGAGCACGACGTTGCTGACGGTGGCATAGGGGCCGGCAAAATCCTGCGCGCCGCTCGCCTGCTGCCGGAGCGTCTGATAGACGGCATCGCCCGTCGCCGGCCCGCCTTTAGGGGCCGCGGCCGTGACGTTGATGGTCGTCGGCTCGACCGAGACTTCGAGCCGCACGTTGGCGGTCGCGGTCTTGCCGTCCTCGACGACAATAGCGGCGGCCTGTCCGTTGTTGAAGCCATTCGCCGCAACGCTCACGTTGTACATGCCGGGCGGCACAGCCACCTTGTAGCGCCCTTGCGCGTCGGTCACGGCCGTGAACGTCTTGTTCGTGGCCGCATCAGCTATGGTTACAGTTGCGTTGGTGACGACCGCGCCTTTCGGGTCAGTCACCGTGCCGCTGATCTCGCCGCCCGCGAAAGCCGCGTGCGCGATGGAGAATGAACACACCGCGAGCGCCAGCGCGCACGCCAAGAGGAACGACTTGCGAGAAAACATCTGTTTCACCTTTTAGCTTAGAATCAGAAGAGGTATCCGGCGCGGTCAAGCGAGGACACTGCTTGAACGGTTACGACGAAGAAACTGCCCGGCGCACCCAAACATCGGGTGAGGTTAGAATCCACGGAGGCAAATTCCGCCCCCATTTTCTGGATCAGGCGATGCTAAGTCAAGCCGCCACGAGCGCTGACCCGCGTTGACTTGGCCCACGCCGATGTAGGATGTTACCCGCCGGCAATTCATCCGTCAGACCGAGGCCGCGCGCAAGCAGCAGCCGAACAGGAGCAGACTATGGCGAGCGAGATGGTGGAGTTCAAAAGTAATGGTGGGACGACGCAAGGGTATCTGGCCGCGCCTGAATCGGGCGCGGGGCCGGGCATCGTCGTTATACAGGAATGGTGGGGGCTTGTGCCGCACATCAAGCACGTGTGCGAACGTTTCGCGGCCGCAGGCTTCGTTGCGCTCGCGCCCGACCTCTATCACGGGCGCACGACCACCTCGCCCGACGAAGCGGGCAAGCTGATGATGGCGCTCGACATCGATCAGGCCGAGCAGGATTTGCGCGGCGCAATTGAATTTCTGCGCGCGCTGAGCAGCGTGACAAGCGAACGCGTCGGGATAATCGGCTTCTGCATGGGCGGCGCGCTCTCGCTCTACGCGGCGACGAAGAATGAGCAGGTCGGCGCGTGCGTAGTCTTCTACGGCGGGCATCCGAAGGTGCGCTACGAGTTGACCAACCTGCACGCGCCCCTGCTCGGTCTCTACGCCGGGCGCGACACGTTCGTTACGCCCGACTCGGTGCGCCAGTTGGAAGCGCAGTTGCAGACACTCGGTAAGCCCGCCGAACTGCACATCTACGAGGACGCGGAGCATGCCTTCTTCAACGACGACCGGCCCGAAGTCTATAACCCTGAGGCGGCCGAAGATGCGTGGCGGCGCACCGTCAGTTTCTTCCGCACGCACCTGACGGCGAAGAACTGAGCGCACCGGCGCGCTCGCGCACAAACTAAACGGGCGATCTGAGCTAGCTCAGATCGCCCGTTTGCTGCTCAGGCGGCCGTTGAAACCGCCCTGTTTTACGAGTTGCGCCGGTGCGCCTTGCTCGCTTTAATCTCGCGTTCGGCTTGCCGCTCCGCATCCTTCGCCGCGCGCGAACTCAACCCCAGATTTTGCAACGTGCGCCCGATGCTCTGATCATCGGCCAGACCGGCGAGGATCGCCTCGCGCGTCACGTTCGGGTAGCGCGCGCCAAGATTGGCGGCGAGCCGCGTCGCGGCCACGTACTGCCCGAACTTGAGATCGGGATTGGTCGCCAGCGCCGCGCGATAACCGGCGCGCAGGTCGTTCGCCGTCGTATGCAGATGGGCGGCCATGTCAGGATGGTCGCGCAACTCGTCGTCTGCGCGCTCCGCGTTCTCGCGCTGCCTGTGCGCGCGTTCCAACCCCGCGTCGGAACGGCCGCGCGAATGCTCTGAGGCGCGCCCCAGACCATCGTCCGAGCGTCCGCCGGAACGATCAGACGCTCTGCCGAGACCACGATCCACGCCCACGCCGGCCGGCGGCCCGCCGCCCGGATTGCCGCCCATGCCGCGCCCGCCGCCACCACCGCCGCCACGCCCGCGCCCCTGCGCCGCTGTTAACGACGGCAGGCTCAGCACGCAGGCCGCCGCAAGCGCCAGCCCCGCAACTTTCAATAGCATGTACCTCATCTGTTTACCCTCCGAGTTCTTGATCTTGCTCGTTCACATAGTCGGTTCTGTTTGCGGCCCGCGAGCCGCCGGAAGTTTTGCAGGGACAAGAGAGGAGAGACTGGAAACTATAGCATGCACTCGCGGCAGCGAGCGGGAAAGAGATAGGAGACGCCAGGCTCCCCCATAGCCCAACGCCTCCTAACTGGTTCCACTCACTGAAGGAATGCTTCGATGTTGAGAATATACCGGACGCAGGCCCGCGTCGGGTTGCAGCCCAGTTGAAAGATTCTTGCGACGGTGTTGCAGCCGGGCGCGCGGTTGA
>DASVQA010000124.1:0-22674 GCA_036389375.1 Pyrinomonadaceae bacterium
CGATGGCCTCGCGCGCGGCTACCTCGGCCGGCCCGAACTGACGGCCGAGCGTTTCATTCCCGATCCCTTCAGCCGGACGGGCGGCGAGCGACTTTATAAGACCGGCGACACGGCGCGTTATCTGCCCGACGGCACGCTTGAGTTTATCGGGCGCGTTGACCATCAGGTGAAGGTGCGCGGCTTCCGCATCGAGTTGGAAGAGATCGAGGCTGCGCTCGCGCGCCATACGAACGTCCGCACTGCCGTCGTGACGGCGCATGCCGACGGCGCGGGCGACCGGATGCTCGTCGCTTACGTCGTGGCGACGACGGAGGGACAGCCGACGGTGAGCGAGTTGCGCGCCTACCTGCGCGCCGAGTTGCCGGACTACATGATCCCGGCCGTCATCATGCTGCTCGATGAGTTGCCGCGCACGCCGCAGGGCAAAGTTGACCGCAAGGCGCTGCCCGCCCCGGCGCGCGGCGCGCAGACCGATGAATACGTGCCGCCGCGCACGCCGACCGAGACGCGGCTCGCGGCCATCTGGACGGAAGTTCTGCGCGTTGAGCCGATCAGCACGACGGCCAACTTCTTCGCCCTCGGCGGCCACTCCCTGCTGGCCATGCAGTTGATCGCGCGCGTGCGGCAGACCTTTGGCGTCGAGACGCCGCTCAGCCGCCTCTTCACCGAACCGACGCTCGCGCATCTGGCGCAGTGCATAGATGCGGAGTCGGCGACGACGGCGCAGCAAGAGTCCGGGCCGCCGCTTGTGCCCGTCGTGCGCGACGGCCGGCCCATGCCCGTCTCTTACGCGCAGCAGCGGCTCTGGTTCATGGCGCAGTTAGAGCCGGAGAGCACGGTTTACAACATCCCGCTGGCGGTGCGCCTGCGCGGGGCGCTGCAAGTGCCGGCGCTCGAACAGGCGCTCGGCGAGATCGTGCGCCGCCACGAAACCTTGCGCACGACCTTCGACGCGGTCGGCGGTCAGCCAGTGCAGGTCATCGCGCCGCCGCAGCCCTTCAAACTGCCGTTGGTCGATCTGTCCGTCTTGCCGGCCGCCGAGCGCGAAGCTGAAGTGCGCCGGCTCGGCGTCGCGGAGGTGCAGCGCCCGTTCGATCTCGCACAGGGGCCGCTGCTGCGCGCGCTGCTCGTGCGGCTCGCCCCGGACGAGCACGTTGCGCTGCTGACGATGCACCACATTATCTCCGACGGCTGGTCGCGCAGCATCTTGATCCGCGAAGTCGGCGCGCTCTACGACGCGTTCGCTACAGAGCGCCCGTCGCCATTGCCTGAGTTGCCGCTGCAATACGCGGACTACGCGGCGTGGCAGCGCGCTTGGTTGAGCACGCCCGTCCTCGCCGAGCAACTCGCCTACTGGCGACAGCAACTCGCCGGTGCGCCGCCTGTGCTGGAACTCCCGACCGATTATCCGCGCGCCATGCTGCCGGGGCCGGGCGGCGCGTCCAAGACCGTGCGCTTGCCTGAGTCTTTGACCGGGGCGCTCAAGGCGCTCGGGCAAACGGAAGGCGCGACGCTCTTTATGACGCTCTTGGCCGCATGGCAGGCGCTCCTTGCGCGCTACACGGGGCAGACAGACATCGTCGTGGGCACGCCGATGGCGAACCGCCCGCGCCCCGAACTCGAAGACCTGATCGGCTTCTTCATCAGCACGCTTGTGCTCAGAACAGACCTCGCGGGCCGGCCCACCTTCCGCGAACTGCTGGCGCGCGTGCGCGCGGTCACGCTCGGCGCATACGCGCATCAGGATGTGCCCTTCGAGATGCTGGTTGAAGAGTTACAACCGGAGCGCGGTCTGAGCCACGCGCCGCTCTTTCAAGTCGCCTTCAATCTGCACAACACGCCGCGCGAGGCATTGACGCTGGCGGGTCTGGAACTCGCGCCGGTCGAAGTCGCCGGCGGCACAACCGTCTTCGACCTGACGCTGACGGCGATGGAAGCGGACGATGGTCTCTTCTGCGCGCTCGAATACAAGACCGAGCTATTCGCGGCGGCGACCGCCGAGCGCATGCTCGGCCACTTCGCCGCGCTCCTTGCAAGCGTCGCGGCACAACCCGATGCGCGGCTCGCAGACCTGCCGCTACTGTCCGACGCAGAACAGCAGCAACAACTCGTCGCGTGGAACGACACGCGGCGCGCTTATCCGTCCGCCTGCATACACGAACTGTTCGCGGCGCAAGCCGAGCGCACGCCCGACGTGGTCGCGGCCCAGTTTGGCGACGAGCAGATCACTTACGGCGCGTTGAACGCACGCGCGAATCGCGTGGCGCACAGGCTGCAAGGCTTGGGCGTCGGCCCCGATATGCTCGTCGGTCTGTTCACCGAGCGTTCGGTGGACATGCTCGTTGGCATGCTCGGCATACTCAAGGCGGGCGGCGCTTATCTGCCACTCGACACGCAGTATCCGCCCGCCCGGCTCGCCTTCATGCTTGCCGATGCAGGCGTCTCGGTGCTGCTCACGCAAACGCAACTCGGCGCGCGTCTGCCCGAACACGACGCACAGGTGCTCTACCTCGACGACGCGGCGGCGTTTGCTGCCGAGCAGACGACGAACCCGGCGAGCAACGCGACGGCTGAACATCTCGCCTACGTCATCTACACGTCGGGTTCGACGGGGCAGGCGAAAGGCGTGAGCGTGCCGCATCGCGCGGTGGTGCGGCTCGTGCACGCGACCAACTACGTCCAACTCAACAGCGCCGACCGCATCGCGCAAGCCTCGAACGCTTCATTCGATGCCGCGACGTTTGAAATCTGGGGCGCGCTCCTAAACGGCGCGCAACTCGTCGGCATAGACAAAGACGTGGTGCTCTCGCCTGCCGACTTTGCCGCCGAGTTATGTGCGCGCCAAGTGAGCGTGCTCTTTTTGACGACCGCGCTCTTTAACCAACTGGCGCGCACCGTCCCGACCGCCTTCGAGTCGCTTCGTTATCTGCTGTTCGGCGGTGAAGCGGTCGAGCCGAAGTGGGTGCGGGCCGTGCTGAGCGAAGGCCCGCCGGAACATCTGCGGCACGTCTACGGGCCGACGGAGAACACGACCTTCAGCACGTGGCATGAAGTGCGCGCAGTTGCGCCGACGGCGGCGACCGTGCCGATTGGCGGGCCGCTGATGAACACGCAAGCCTACGTGCTGGACGCGCGCCAGCGGCTCGTGCCGTTGGGCGTCGCGGGCGAACTTTATCTCGGCGGCGCGGGGCTGGCGCGCGATTATCTCAACCGGCCGGAACTCACCGCCGAGCGGTTTGTGCCGCACCCTTACAGCGACGTGCCCGGCGCGCGCCTCTATCGCACGGGCGATCAGGTGCGGCTGCTGCCCGATGGCGCGATTGAATTCTTAGGCCGCTTCGACATGCAGGTTAAGCTGCGCGGCTTCCGCATCGAACTGGGCGAGATCGAAGCGGCGCTCGCCGCGCACGAAGCGGTGCGCGAGTGCGTCGTCACGGCGCGCGAAGATGCGCGCGGCGACAAGTATCTGGTGGGCTACACGGTGGCCCGCGCGGGTGCGCGCGTGCCGGCGCACGCAGAGTTGCGCGCTTACTTGCGCGAGCGTCTGCCGGATTACATGCTGCCGGCCGCCTTCGTGTGGCTTGCGGAGTTGCCGCTGACGCCAAACGGCAAGGTCAATCGCAAGGCGCTGCCCGCGCCGGATGCGACGCGCCAGGAACGCGACGCGGCCTACGTTGCGCCGCGCAGCGCCTTGGAAGAACTGCTGGCGGGTTTGTGGGCCGAGGTGTTGCAGGTCGAACGCGTGGGCGCGACCGAAGACTTCTTCGAGTTGGGCGGGCATTCGCTCATGGCCACGCAGTTGATCGCGCGCGTGCGCGAAGTCTGCCGCGTCGAGTTGCCGTTGCGCGCGCTCTTTGAAGTGCCGACCGTCGCGGGGCTTGCCGCCTACATTGAAGCAGAGTTGCGCGCCGGTAGCAGTCAACAAGCGCCGCCGCTCGTTGCGCACGCGCACGCGGGCGTCGCGCCGCTCTCGTTCGCGCAGCAGCGGCTCTGGTTCCTCGATCAGTTTGCGCCGGGCAGCAACGCCTACAACATTCCGGCGGCCGTGCAACTGAGCGGCGCACTCGACCGCGCGGCGCTCGAACGCGCGCTGCTTGAAGTGGTGCGCCGCCACGAAGCTCTACGCACGACGTTTGCGCTGCGCGACGGCGAACCCGCGCAGCTCATCGCCGCCGCGCCTGAACAGTTCGCGCTGCCCGTCGTCGATCTACGCGCGCTCGCGGCGGACGAGCGCGCCGCCGCCGCGCAAAAGTTAAGCGCCGACGAAGCGCGCCGTCCGTTTGATCTGACGACGGGGCCGCTCCTGCGCTGCACGCTGCTGCAACTCGCCGACACGGAGCATGTCGTTCTGCTGACCGTGCATCACATCATCGCCGACGGCTGGTCGCTCGACGTGCTGGTGCGCGAAGTGGCGGCCCTGTACGCGGCGTTTGCGGCCGGGCAGCCGTCGCCGCTCGCAGCGTTGCCGATTCAATACGCAAACTTCGCCGTGTGGCAACGCGAGTGGCTGACGGGCGCTGTGCTTGATGAGCAACTCGCTTACTGGCGCGCGCAACTCGCGGATGTGGCGGTGCTCGCGCTGCCGACCGACCGGCCGCGCCCGCGCGTGCAGACCTTCAACGGCGCGAACCATCTCTTCCGCCTCGACCGGCAGGTGCGCGCCGACCTGCAAACGCTCAGCCGGCGCGAAGGGCTGACGTTGTTTATGACGATGTTGGCCGGCTTCCAGGCCCTGCTGGCGCGCTACAGCGGACAGGCGGACATCAGTGTCGGCACACCCGTCGCGGGGCGCACACGACTTGAGACGGAGAGCCTGATCGGCTTCTTCGTCAACACGCTGGCCATGCGGACGCGCGTCGCCGCCGATGATAGCTTTGCGGCGCTCCTTGGGCGCGTGCGCGAGGTGGTGCTCGGCGCACACGCGCATCAGGACGTGCCGTTTGAGCGCATCGTGGAAGAGTTGCAGCCGGCGCGCAACCTCAGCCACACGCCGCTCTTTCAGGTGATGTTGACGTGGCAGAGCGCGGCGCGCGAGACGCTGACGGTCGAGGGCCTCAGCCTGCGCACGCAGGACGTGGCGAACGACGTGGCGAAGTTCGATCTCACGCTGCACTTGTACGACACGCCCGACGGTTTGGCGGCGCGCTTCGAGTACAACACAGACCTGTTTGACGCCGCGACCATCGCGCGCATGGCCGGGCACTTCGAGACGCTGTTGCAGAGCGCGGCGGCCGCGCCCGACCTGCCGCTCGGTCAGTTGCAACTGTTGAGCACGGCCGAGCGCCAACAAGTGCTCGTCGCCTTCAACGACACGCAGGTCGAGTATCCGGCCGACGTTTGCCTGCATGAATTATTTGAAGCGCAGGTGGCCGCGACGCCGGACGCGCCGGCTTTGGTCTTTGAAGACACGCGGCTGAGCTACGCCGACTTGAACCGGCGCGCGAACCAGTTGGCGCATCATCTGCAAGGTTTGGGCGTCGGCCCTGAAGTGCTGGTAGGCGTGTTGATGGAGCGTTCGGTCGAGATGGTCGTGAGCCTGCTGGCGATTCTCAAAGCGGGCGGCGCATACGTCCCGCTCGATCCCGATTACCCGCGCGAGCGGCTGCAATTCATGTTGGCGGACGCGGCTGTGCCGGTCTTGTTGACGCAGGCGCGCGTGGTCGGCGCGCTGCCGGAACTCGGCGCGCGCGTCGTCTACGTTGACAGGGATTGGCCCGAGATCGCGGCCGAGCGCACGGAGAATCCGGTCAGCGGCGTGACGGACGATAATCTCGTCTACGTCATTTACACGTCGGGTTCGACGGGTCGCCCGAAGGGCGCGCTGTTGCCGCATCGCGGCGTCGTCAACTGCGTGCGCTGGATGCAGGCGACTTATCGGCTGGATGCGAGCGACCGCTTCCTCCTGAAGACTTCGCTCAACTTCGACCCGTCGGTCTGGGAAGTATTCTGGACGCTCGGCACGGGCGCGTGCCTGCACGTCGCGCGACCGGGCGGACATCTGGACAGCACCTATCTGGCGCGCTACATCGTCTCGCACGAACTTACGTCCATCTACTTCGTGCCATCGATGCTGCGCGTGTTCCTCGACGAACCGGAAGCGGCGCGTTGCACTTCGCTGCGGCGCATCATCTGCGGCGGCGAGGCGTTGTCTTTGGAGACGATGCGGCGTTGCTACGAGCTTCTACCGGCGGTGGAACTACATCACTCTTACGGGCCGACGGAGACTTCGATTGCCGCCAGCGAGTGGACGTGCGACGCGACGAGCGCGCGGCGACAGGTGAGCATGGGCTATCCGCTCGCCAACACGCAGACCTACGTGCTCGACGCGGCGCTTGAACCTGTGCCCGTCGGCGTCGCGGGCGAACTCTGCATTGGCGGCGTCGGGCTTGGACGCGGCTATCTGGGGCGCGCTGCGTTGACGGCCGAGCGGTTCATCCCCGATCCGTTCAGCGAAGCGCCGGGCGCGCGGCTCTACCGCACGGGCGACGTGGTGCGTTATGCAGCCGACGGCAGTCTTGAGTTTGTCGGGCGCGCAGATCAGCAGGTCAAGGTGCGTGGCTTCCGCGTCGAACTCGGTGAGATCGAAGCGGCGCTGATGAGCCATCCGGGCGTGCGCGAGTGTGCGGTGGTAGCGCAGGCCGACGGCGCAGGCGGGCAACGCCTCGTTGGCTACTTCGTCGCCGCGCAGGACGATGCGCCTGCGGTCGAGGAACTGCGCCGACATCTGTTGCGGCAGTTGCCCGATTACATGGTGCCGACGGCGTGGCTCGCGCTTCCGGCCCTGCCGCTGATGCTCAACGGCAAGGTGGATCACAAGGCGCTGCCCGCGCCGCCGACCCTGCGCCCGCAGTTGACGGCGCAATACGTCGCGCCCGCGACGGAAGCCGAGCGCATCCTGACGGAAATCTGGCAGCGCGTCTTGCAGGTCGAACAGGTCGGCGTCGAAGACAACTTCTTCGACCTCGGCGGTCATTCGCTGCTGCTTTTGAAGGTACACGGGGAAGTGCAACAGGCGTTCGGGCGCGAGTTGCCGGTCGTCGAACTGTTTCAGTATCCGACCATCAGCACGCTCGCGGCACACCTGAGCCGGACGGACGATGCCGCAGCCACGCTGCCGACGAGCGAGGAGCGGACGGCGACGCGCAAACGGCTCGCGCAGCAGCAGCGCAGTCGCCGCACGGGCCGCACCACCAACGCCTGAGACCGCGCAAAGGTTTGCCGCGCAATAAGCATCATGAGTACGCCTGAAACATTCGACGACGCGGCGGGCAGCGAGATCGCCATCATCGGCATGGCGGGGCGCTTCCCCGGCGCAGCCGACGTGGCCGCGTTCTGGCAGAACCTGCGCGACGGCGTGGAGTCTATCCGCCTGCTGACGGATGAAGAACTCGTCGCCGCCGGTTTAGACCTCGCCGCGACGCGTCAGCCCAACTACGTGCGCGCCGTGCCGGTGCTGGCGGACATAGACCTGTTCGACGCCGCTTTCTTCGGTTACACGCCGCGCGAAGCCGAGATCATGGATCCGCAACAGCGTTTCTTTCTTGAATGCTCGGCGCAGGCGCTCGAAGATGCAGGTTACGACCCGGATAGATACCGTGGCCCAATCGGCGTCTATGCCGGCGTCAGCATGAGTTCGTATCTCATCAATCTCTATTCAAACCGCGAGTTCTTAAAGACGGCGAGCAGTTTTCAGATCACGATTGGCAACGACAAGGATCACCTGCCGACGCGCGTCTCTTACAAACTGAACCTGCGCGGGCCGAGCATCACCGTGCAGACAACCTGCTCGACTTCGCTCGTCGCCGTGCATCTGGCCTGTCAAAGTCTCCTGAACGGCGAATGCGACATGGCGCTCGCGGGCGGCGTCTCGATCAAAGTGCCGCAGCACGCGGGCTACGTCTATCAGCCCGACAACATCAACTCGCCCGATGGTCATTGTCGCCCCTTCGACGCTAAAGCGCAGGGCACGGTTAAAGGCAGCGGCGTCGGCGTTGTCGTGCTCAAGCGCCTGGCGGACGCGCTGGCCGACGGCGACCACATTGCGGCCGTCATCAAAGGCTCGGCGCTCAATAACGACGGCTCGCTGAAGGTGGGCTACACCGCGCCGAGCATAGAAGGGCAGGCGCAGGTTATCGCCGACGCCCTCTCGCTCGCCGAAGTCGAAGCCGACAGCATCGGTTACATCGAAGCGCACGGCACGGCCACCGCCATCGGCGACCCCATCGAGATCGCGGCGCTGACGAAAGCCTTCCGCGCCACGACGCGCGCGAAAAATTTCTGCGCGGTCGGCTCGGTCAAGTCGAACATAGGGCATCTGGACGCAGCGGCGGGCGTCGCCGGTCTCATCAAGACCGTGCTCGCCTTGCAGCACAGGCAACTGCCGCCCAGCCTCCATTACGAGCAGCCGAACCCGAAGATCGATTTCGCCAATAGCCCTTTCTACGTCAACGCGACGCTCAGCGAATGGACGACCGACGGTGCGCCGCGCCGTGCCGGTGTCAGTTCCTTCGGCATCGGCGGCACGAACGCGCACGTCATAGTCGAAGAAGCGCCCGCGCCGGCAGATTCAAGCGCGGCGCGCCCCGCGCAACTGCTCCTGCTCTCCGCGAAAACCGCGTCGGCGCTCGAAGCGGCGACGGCGAATTTGGCCGAGCACCTGCGCCGGCAACCGGCAGCGCAACTGGCGGACGTGGCCTACACCTTACAGGTCGGCCGCAAAGCCTTTAATCACCGGCGCGCGTTGGTCTGTCGTGACGCGGCGGACGCGCTCGACGCGTTGGCGACGATGGACGCAGGGCGCGTGCAGACGGCTGTGCTGACGCCGGGTGCGCGCTCGGTCGTCTTCATGTTTCCGGGGCAGGGCGCGCAAACCGTCAACATGGGGCGGGCGCTCTACGAGCAGGAAGCTGCGTTTCGCGCCGAAGTTGATCGCTGCGCCGAACTGCTCAAAGCTGAACTTGAACTTGATCTACGCACGGTGTTGTACCCGCGTGCGGAAGAGAGCGAAGCGGCGCGCGCGCGTTTGACCGAGACGTGGCTGACGCAGCCCGCGCTATTCGTCGTCGAATACGCGCTGGCGCAGCTTTGGTTGTCGTGGGGCGTGAAGCCTGCTGCGCTGATCGGGCACAGCATCGGCGAATACGTGGCAGCATGTCTCGCGGGTGTTTTCTCGCTTGAGGATGCGCTGCGGCTCGTGGCGGCGCGCGGACGCTTGATGCAGCAGTTGCCGGCCGGCGCGATGCTTGCCGTGCCGCTCGGCGAGGATGAGTTGACGGCGCTGCTCACGCCGCAGTTGTCGCTGGCGGCGGTCAACGCGCCGGGGCTGTGCGTGGCGGCGGGGCCGGCGGCGGCCATTGCGGAGTTGGAAGAACGTCTGCGCGCGCAGGGCGTGGCCGCGCGGCGGCTGCAAACCTCGCACGCGTTCCACTCCGCGATGATGGAGCCGATGCTCGCGGCGTTCACGGCGCGCGTCGAGCGCGTCAAATTAAAGCCACCGCAGATTCCTTACATCTCGAACGTGACGGGCGCGCGCATCACGCCGGAGGAAGCGACCGACGCGCATTACTGGACGAAACACCTGCGCCAGACGGTGCGCTTCGCCGCCGGGGTGGCAACCTTGCTGAGCGGTGCGCCGAGCGTGCTGCTTGAGGTCGGGCCGGGGCAGACCTTGAGCACGCTTGTGCGGCGACAAGTGCAGGGCGCGGATACGCCGGGCGTGGTCGCGTCGCTCGCGCGCCGGACGGGTGCGCAGACCGACGCGGAGGATGTGCTGAAGGCGTTGGGCCAACTCTGGCTGCGCGGTGTCAGCGTTGACTGGGCCGGGTTCTACAGCAACGAGCAGCGCCGCCGCGTGCCGCTGCCGACCTACCCGTTCGAGCGACAGAGATACTGGGTCGGGCCCGGCACGTCCACAGCGACAGGCACGCCGCAAGCCGAAGTCGCGCCCGCATCGCTGCCGGCGACAGAGGCGGCGCACGCCAGCGAAGTTGTGCAGGAAACGATCATCGCGCAGGTATTCAAAGAGCAAACGTCTGAGCCTGCCGTTGCGGCGGCGGCGCAGCCGAACGGGGCAGGGCAGACGGCGCAGCCCGACGACGCGCGTCAACAGATCGTGTCGGAGCAGTTGCGCCTGATGGCGGAACAGTTGGCCGTCCTGCGGCGGCGCGGCGCGCACACGTAAAGCCCCTGCGGCTTGCACACGCTTGTTAGCAATCTTCTAATTCAGATAAATCGCCGCCCGCAGAGGCTGTCTCGCTAGTTTGAGAACCGCGCGGGCAAAGGAGCTAGTTATGACGACTCCGCTCATGGTTTCAGCGCCGGAGAGTGCGCGTAAAGAACGCATCCTGACGGAACTGAAGGCCATCGTTAATAAGTTGACGGGGATTGATCCGGCCGAGATGAACGTCCACCTGACGTTCCTCGATGCAGGCATTGATTCGCTCGTGCTCATTCAAGCCACGCAGGCGATGGAAGAGAGCTTCCGCGTCAGGCTCTCGGTCGTGCAGTTGCTCGAAGAACTGAACACGCTCGACGCCGTCGCGGACTATCTCGAACAGGCCATGCCGCCGGAGGCTGCGCCGAGCGTAGCGCCGCCTGCGCCGGTCGCAGCCGCCGTCGCGCCGCCCACACCTGTCTCTGCACCGCCACCGACGGCGCAAGCGGCTGCGCCCGCAGCCCGCACGTTGGAACTCGTCTCCCCGCTTCCGCCGACTCCTGCCCAGCCGCCGCAGCCGCCACCCGTTGTGCCCGCCCCGCCAGCGCCGCGCGCGCAGCCAATCGTGCGCGCCGCGCCCGCAGCCCCGAACGGCGGGCACGTGGCCAACAACGGGCATGCCGAACCGGCCGCGCCGGCCTCTGCGCTTGAGCAGATCATGGCGCAGCAGCTTCAGGTCATGGCGCAGCAGTTGGACATGCTGCGCGGCGGATACGCGGCCGATCCTGCGCCCGCGCCGGTCGGGACGGAGCAGGGCGCGGACGTTGCGCAGTCCGTCGCGCCGTCTCAGACAGCGCCGCCGAGCGCCGCGCCGACGACAGCGCAGGCGGGCCAAACGACGCAAGCTGCCCCGACGAAAGCGCCCGCTGCGACGCGGCAGATCGAGCCGGAACTGTTTATTCCCTATCAGCCGATCCAGAAGGGCGCGACCGGCGGGTTGACGCCGCGCCAGCAGCAACATCTGGACGAGTTCATCCGCCGCTACAACGCACGCACGCGCGAATCGAAGCGGATCACACAGGAGACGCGCCCTTATGTGGCGGACAGTCGTGTCTCGGCCGGGTTTCGTTTGATGTGGAAAGAGTTGGTCTATCAACTCGTCAGCCAGCGTTCGGCCGGCTCGCGCCTGTGGGACGTGGACGGCAACGAGTACGTGGACATCACGATGGGTTTCGGTCTGCACCTCTTCGGGCACTCGCCGGACTTCATCATCGAAGCCATCGAACGCCAACTCAAACTCGGCATCGAACTCGGGCCGCAGTCGCCGCTCGCCGGTGAAGTGGCCAAACTCATCTGTGAACTGACGGGCAGCGAGCGCGTCAACTTCTGCAATTCCGGCACGGAGGCCGTGATGGGCGCGCTGCGAATTGCGCGCACCGTCACGCGCCGCAACAAGATCGCCGTCTTTGCCGGCGCGTATCACGGCTGGTCGGATGCGACGCTGGCGCGCGCCATCAATCAGGACGGCGTGCAGCGTTCCGTGCCGATGGCCCCGGGCGTGCCGCCGCTCGCGGTTGCAGAGACGCTGGTGCTCAACTGGAACGACCCGAAGTCGCTCGACGTGCTGCGCGCACACGCGCACGAACTCGCGGCCGTACTCGTCGAGCCGGTGCAGAGTCGGCGGCCCGATATTCAGCCGCGCGAGTTCCTGCACGAGCTACGCCACGTCACGGAAGAGACGGGCGTGATCCTGATCATTGACGAGATGGTGACGGGCTTCCGTGTGCTGCCCGGCGGCGCGCAGGCTTGGTTCGGCGTGCAGGCCGACCTCTCCATCTACGGCAAGGTGTTGGGCGGTGGTCTGCCGATGGGCATCGTCGCGGGCAAGGCGCGTTATATGGACGCCTTCGACGGCGGCATGTGGCAATACGGCGACGACTCTTACCCGCGCGCCGAAAAGACGATCTTCGCCGGGGCCTACTTCAAGCACCCGCTCACGATGTCCGTCATGCACGCGATCCTGACGCGCCTGAAGGAGCGCGGGCAGGCGGAGTTGACGGCGCTCAACGAACGCACGACGCGATTGGCCGAGCGGCTCGATGAATACTTCGCGCAGGAGCAAGCGCCGGTGCGCGCCGTCAGTTACGGCTCGCTGTTCCGCATGCTGTTCT
Source organism: Pyrinomonadaceae bacterium (assembly GCA_036389375.1). Taxonomy (GTDB): domain Bacteria; phylum Acidobacteriota; class Blastocatellia; order Pyrinomonadales; family Pyrinomonadaceae; genus QHXQ01. The sequence goes on from DASVQA010000124.1 coordinate 12,325, forward strand.
CGCGCGAGTTCAAGTACACAGACCTCTTCTACTATCACCTCGTCGATAACGGCGTCTTCATCTGGGAGGGGCGCAACTGCTTCCTCTCGACGGCACACACGGATGAAGATGTGGAGTTCATCTTCGCGGCGATCAAGAAGAGTCTGAACCAACTGCGCGCGGGCGGCTTCCTGCCCGAAGTGCCGCCGGACGGCCCCGGTGGCGGCAAGCGCCCCGACGAACAAAGCAAGTCGAACGAAGCAGCGCCGGCCGCTTCGGCCGCGCAGGAGCAGCCGAGCGCCGCGAGTGGCCCGGCGCGTCCCTACTACGCCGAGACCCCGCGCGACCCACAGACGAGCGCCACGACCACACCGACGACCGCCCCGGCCGCGACCGATTCGTCGCCGCCGGGCGCGGGCGCGGGCGCGCAGCAAATTTATGAACCGGCGCGGGCGACCGAGCGGGGCGTCGAGCCGTCCGCGGCCGCGGGCACAGGTCTGCAATTCAGTCTCTATTATTTTGGTAATTACCCGACCGAATATCACACACGCAAATATGATCTGGTTATCAAGGGCGTAAAATACGCCGACGAACATGATTTCGCGGCCGTCTGGCTGCCTGAGCGCCACTTTAATTCATACGGCGGTTTCTCGCCGAATCCTTCCATCGTCGCCGCCGCCCTCGCGCGCGAAACCAAGCGCATACATCTGCGCGCGGGCAGCGTCGTCCTCCCGCTCCATCACCCGATCCGCGTCGCTGAAGAGTGGGCGATGATTGATAACCTCTCTGGCGGGCGCGTCGGTATCTCCTTCGCTTCGGGCTGGCATCCGAACGACTTTGTGTTCGCGCCCGATGCTTACGAAGCGCGGCGGCAGGTGATGGACGACGGCATCGAGATGGTGCGCAAACTCTGGCGCGGCGAAACCGTGCCTGTGCGCAACGGGCGCGGCGAACAGATAAGCGTCGGTCTATCGCCCATGCCAAGTCAGCCGGAGTTGCCCTTCTGGCTGACCGGCGGCACGCACGGCACGGGCGCGAAAGCGGGTCGCCTCGGCGCGGGCTTTCTGACGAACTTGCAGGATCAGACGATTGACGAACTGGCCGAAAAGATCGAGGTCTATCACAAGTCGCTGGCCGAGCATGGCCATGACCGCGCGCAGGCCCGCGTCACGGTCTTGATGCACACTTACGTCGTCGAAGATCTGGGCAAGGCTTTGGCCGATTCCACGCAGCCCTTCCGCGATTATCTGCACGCGGCGATGGGGCTGCGCTCCACGCGCAACCGCAACGAAGGCCCGCGCATAGACCTGAGCAAAGTCTCGGCCGCCGATCTTGAGTTCTTCCTCTCGGCCGGCTTCGAGCGTTACAAACGCGTCGGCACTTTGATCGGCACGCCCGATTCGTGTGCCGAGATCGTGGACAAACTCATTCGCATCGGCGTCACAGAGGTCGGCTGCCTCATAGACTTCGGCATCCCGACCGGCGACGTGATGGCGAGCCTTGAGCATTTGAACACGCTACGCACGCGTTATCTGCCGGCCGCGAGCGCAACCCGAACCACCGAGACAACACCGATTCACGTCGCGGCCAGCACGCCCGCGCCGGCCGACGGCTACGTTGTGCCGCTCACCGATACGCAAAAGCAGTTCTGGGTGTTGACGCAGTTGGGCGAGCAGATTTCGCGGCAGTACAACGAGTCGGTCACGCTCACCCTGCGCGGGCCATTGAACGTCGCGGCGCTCAGCGCGGCGTTGCAGGCGATGGTCGCGCGCCACGATGCCCTGCGCTCGACCTTCAGCCCCGAAGGCGACTATCAACAGGTGCATCCCACGATGGCGCTCGACGTGCCGTTTGTTGATTTCAGCGCGCACGCGGCCGACACACGCGCCGCGCAGGTCAATGCTTGGGCCGAAGGCGAGATGCGCCGCCCCTTCGACATGGCGCGCGGGCCGCTCCTGCGCGCCGCCATCGCCAAGCTCGACGACGAGGAGCATCAACTCGTCTTCACGACGCACCACCTCGTCGCCGACGGGCAATCGTGGGGCGTGCTCTTAAACGATCTGCGCGAGCTTTACGCGGCGCTCAGTCAGGGCTTGCCCTGCCAACTGCCGCCGCCGCTCCCGCTCCGCCAGCAGGCGCAGCAGCAGACCAGCGCGCAGCCGGACGACGCTAAAGCCGAGGCCTACTGGCTCGCGCAGTTTGCCGACAAGTTCCCCATCATGGAGTTGCCGGCCGACCGCCCGCGCCCGCGCGTGCCGACTTATGAGCGCGCGCAGGTCTATCGCGTGATCGACGCCGAGACGGGCCGCCAACTCAAAGCCCTCAGCAAACAGGAGCGCGGCACGCTCTTTATCACGCTGCTCGCGGGCTATAGCCTGCTGCTTCATCAACTGACGGGCCAAGACGATCTCGTCGTCGGCATCAACACGGCCGATCCAACGTCTGTGCGGCGCAAAGATGCCGTCGGTTATCGCATCAATCCGCAGGTCGTGCGCAGCCGGACGACGGCCGACCCGACTTTCAAAGAACATCTGGCGGCGATCAAGCGCGCGGTCTACGGCGCTTACGAGCATCAACATTATTCGGCCACGAAGCTCTTTAAGAAACTGAACATCGCCCGCGATGCGCGCCGCTTCTCGGCCGTCGCGGCCGGGCTTAATCTCGATCATTCGAGCACGACCGTGCCGGGCTTCCACCAACTCGAAGTCGAGATCAAAGCCAACAGCACCAGCGCGCCCTCGCTCGACGTTTATCTCGACATCACCGAATTGCAGGACGCGCTCCATCTGAAGTGCAACTACAACACAGACATCTTCACGCCGCAGACGGTCGCGCGTTGGCTCGCGCACTTCGAGGAGTTGCTACGCACCATCGTCAATGATCCGGCCGCGCATCTCTCGGCGCTGCCGCAATTCCCGCAGCCGCCCGCGCCCGCCGCCGACGTTGCGCTCGCGCCGACGCTTGAGCCGCGCTCCAACCTGACGAAGTATCAACTGTTGCTCTGGGCCGGGCAGAAACTAAACCCTGACGAAGCGATCTTCGTCAATCTCGGCCTCTTCCTGATCGCCAAAGAGATCGTGCCGGCAGAGATGCAGCGCGCGTTTCAGGCGATCATTGACGCGAGCGACACCCTGCGCACCGTGATTGACGAAGTTGACGGCGTGCCGCAACAGCGCGTGCTGCCCGCGCTCGCTTACGAGTTGGAGTTCTTAGACTTCTCGACCGCCGCCGACCCGCGCGCAAGGCTCGACGAATGGACGCGCACGCGCTCGCGCCGGCCGCTCGACCTGACCAAGCGCGCCTTCGACTCGACGCTCGTCAAACTGGCCCACGCAGAGTTCGCGTGGTACGTCAACATTCATCACGCGGTCGCGGACGCTTGGTCTTTGATTCTGGTCGGGCAGCTTGGATTGGAATACTACGAAGCGGCGGTCGCGGGCCGGCTGCACGAACAAGCGGCGCTGCCCGCTTTCGCCGACTACCTGCGCGCCGAGCAAGAGGTGCGCGCCACGCCGCGTTACCGCGAGGCGGAAAGCTACTGGAAAGAGAAACTGGCCGAGCCGCTTGCGCCGCTCGCCTTCTACGGGCGCACGCCCGTCAAACGCACCACCAACGTCGAACGCATCACGCGCCGGCTCGGCGTCGAGCGCACGGCGCAACTGCGCGCTATCGCCACCGAGGCAGACGTGTTCATGGTCTCGCCGGACGCGACCATGTCGAACATACTCGCCGCGCTGGTCGCCTTCTTCCTCGCGCGCATCGCCGGCACTCGCCGCATCGCGCTCGGCGTCCCGTTCCACAACCGGCGCACAAAGGAGCAGCAGCAGACCATCGGTCTGTTCATGCGGATTCTGCCGCTGCGCATCACGGTCGAGGACGACGATACCTTTGTGACGCTGGCGCGCAAGGTCGGCGCGGAGTTCTTTACGGCCTTGCGCTATCACGAATACGCGGTCGGCAATCCCGTGCATCAACCGGCTTACGAGGTGGAGTTCAACTACATCAACGCGACCTTGCACACGCCCGACACCGCGCCCGTCCAGTTGCAGTGGCCGCACACGGGGCACGCCAACGAGAGTCTGGCCGTGCAGATTCACGACATCGATCAGGCGGGCAGCCTCGCCTTGAATTTCGATTTCCACTGCGACGTGTTCCGGCCCGAACAGCGCGCACAGGCGCTCGCACATTTCCTCGAAGTCGTTGATGCCTTCATCGCGGACCGCACGCGCCCTCTGCGCACGGTTGACATACTGCCCGCCGCCGAACGCGAGCGGTTGCTGGTCGAGTTCAACCAGACCGCGACGGAGTTCCCCGCCGACAAAAGCTTCGCGCAACTGTTCGAGGCACAGGTGGCGGCGACGCCGGAGCGCACGGCCGTGGCGGCGGGCGCACGCACTCTGACCTATGCGGAATTGAACGCGCAGGCGAACCGGCTGGCGCGCCACCTGCGCGCGCTCGGCGTCGGGCGCAACGTCGTCGTGCCGCTGCTGCTCAAACGCAGCCCGGAGTTTTTGACCGCCATGCTGGCGGTCTTCAAGGCGGGCGGCGCGTATCTGCCGCTCGACCCGCTCTACCCGCCGCAGCGGCTCACGCAACTGCTCGGCCAGTGTCAGAGTCCGCTCGTGCTGACGGCCGCCGAGTTGCAAGGCGATCTGATGGAGCGGCTGGCGGGCATGGCGTGGGAAGAACGCCCGCAGGTTTTAACCATCGAAGAGTTGCTCGCGCAGGAAGCCGCCACAGACAACCTGCCCGACCATGCCGCGCCCGACGATCTGGCCTACGTCATCTTCACCTCCGGCTCGACCGGCATCCCGAAGGGCGCGATGCTCGAACAGCGCGGCATGATCAATCACCTCTATGCGAAGGTGTTTGATCTCAAGCTCACCGCCGCCGACATTATCGCGCAGACGGCTTCGCAATCCTTCGACATCTCCGTCTGGCAGTTCCTCGCCGCGCTCGTCGTCGGCGGCCAAGTGCGGATCGTGGACGACGAAACGGCGCGCGACACGACGCAACTGCTCGCGCTCCTTGCCGCGCAGTCCGTCACCATCTGCGAAACCGTGCCATCGCTCCTGCGCGCGCTGCTCGATACGGCCGCCGCCGATGAAGCGACGCGCCCGCCCCTCACGGCCCTGCGCTGGCTGCTCGTCACCGGCGAGGCGCTGCCGCCCGACCTGTGCGCGCGCTGGCTGGCCGTCTATCCGCACGTGCCGCTGCTCAATGCCTACGGGCCGACCGAGTGTTCCGACGACGTAACGCATCACGTCATTGCCGCGCCGCCCGCGCCAGACAGCCCCGTGCCCATCGGGCACGCCATCGCTAACACGCGGCTCTACGTACTCGATCACAGGCTCGCGCTCGTGCCGCAGGGCGTGGCGGGCGAACTGTGCGTGGGCGGCGTCGGCGTCGGGCGCGGCTACCTGAACGATGCGGCGCGCACGGCCGCCGTCTTCATCCCTGATCCTTTCTCGCCGACGCCCGGTGCGCGCCTCTATCGCACGGGCGATCTGGTGCGCCATCTGCCCGACGGTGCGCTGGAATTTTTAGGGCGCATAGACAATCAGGTGAAGGTGCGCGGCTACCGGATCGAGTTGGGCGAGATCGAGGCGGCGCTCGCGCAGCACCCGGCCGTGCGGCAGGCGGTGGTGACGGCGCGCGAGGATACGCCGGGCGATAAACGGCTCGTCGCTTACATCGTCGCGGACGGCCCGAACGCGCCCGCGCTCGACGAGTGGCGCGCCTTTTTGAAGGAGCGTCTGCCGGAATACATGACGCCCTCGGCCTTCGTCCTGCTGGATGCGCTGCCGCTGACGCCGAACGGCAAGACGGACGTGAAGGCGCTGCCCGCGCCCGACCTGACGCGCCCCGATTTGCAGGTCGCCTACGTTGCGCCGCGCACAGCCGCCGAAGAGATACTGGCCGGCATCTTTTGTCAGGTCTTGAATCTCGAACAGGTCGGCGTCCACGACAACTTTTTCGAGTTGGGCGGCGACTCGATCTTAAGCATCCAGATCGTCTCGCGCGCCAATCAGGCGGGGCTGCGGCTGACGCCGATGATGCTCTTTCAGCATCAGACCATCGCCGAGTTGGGCGCGGTCGCTTACGCGGCCGACGCTGCGGTGGCCGAGCAGGGCGCGGTCACGGGCGAACTGCCGCTCACGCCGATCCAGCACTGGTTCTTTGAACGCGAGTTGCAGAACCCGCACCACTACAATCAGGCGTTGCTTCTGGAGACGCGCGCGCCGCTCGACGCCGAACTTCTGGCCGAGAGCGTGCGCCACTTGACCGTGCAGCACGACGCCCTGCGCCTGCGCTTCACGCGCGCGGGCGACGCGTGGCAGCAGCATGCGCTACCCGCCGAAGAGAAGATCACGGTCGCGCGCTTCGACCTGTCGGCGCTGCCCGCAGCGGAGCAGCGCGCGGCGCTTGAAGCCGAGGCCGCGCGCCTGCAAGCCAGCCTGCATCTGTCTGATGGCCCGCTCATGCGCGTCGCGCTCTTTGATCTCGGCGCGGAACAGACGGGTCGCTTGCTGTTCGTCATCCACCACCTCGCGGTTGACGGCGTCTCTTGGCGCATCCTGCTCGAAGACTTGCAGACGGTCTATCAACAACTGGCGAGCGGCGCGCAGGTGCAGTTGCCGCCCAAGACGACCTCCTACAAGCAATGGAGCGAGCGGCTCGTCGAATACGCCGCCGCGCCGGAGTTGCAGCCGGAACTCGACTACTGGCTCGCCGCCGGGCGCGCGCAGGTTAAACCGCTCCCGCGCGACCACGCGCAGGGCGAAAACACGATGGCCTCGGGGCGCACCGTCGCGCTCGCCTTGAGCGCCGCAGAGACGCAGGCGCTGTTGAAGGAGACGCCCGCGACGCTCCACGCGCAGATCAACGAACTGCTTTTAACGGCCCTGGCCCGCACTTGCGCGCGTTGGTCGGGCGCGCAGGCGCTCCTTGTCAATCTTGAGAGTCATGGGCGCGAAGAACTCTTCGCCGGGTTTGATTTGACGCGCACCGTCGGCTGGTTCACCACCATCGCGCCGCTGTTGTTGGAGGTCGGCGGGGCGGGCGCACCTGTGGCGGAACTGGCGGCGGTGCAGGAGCAACTGCGCCGCGTGCCGCAGCGCGGCGTGGGCTATGGTGTGCTCCGCTACCTGAGCGCCGACGCGCAGGTGCGTGCGCGCTTCGCGGCGCTGCCGCCGGCCGAAGTGAGTTTCAACTATCTCGGCCAACTCGATCAGAGCTTGCCCGAATCGGGTCTGCTCAAACTCGCCGCCGAGTCGAGCGGGCCGACACACGAGCCGCAGGGGCAGCGCAGCCACGTCTTCGATGTCAACACGCTCGTCGTTGACGGTCAATTCCAACTCAAGTGGTCTTACAGCGAGCAGCTACACGAGCGCGCGACGGTCGAGGCGCTGGCGCAGGACTTCCTCACGGAGTTGCGCGCCTTCATCGCGGGCGCGCCGGTCGAAGCGGCCGAGATTAATCTGGACGAACTGGCCGCGTTCAACTGGACTGAGGCGGACGTGGCCGACATCACGGCGGCGCTCGGTCGTTTGGAACAGTAAGCCGCACGGGGAGACAAGCCGCCGCCGCATCGCATGGCGCAAGGCGCGCACGCAATGAAGAACGTCGAAACCTTTTATCCGCTCTCGCCCATGCAGGAGGGCATGCTCTTTCACACGCTGGTCGCGCCGGGGTCGGGCGTCTACGTGCGTCAGGTCAGTTGCCGGCTGGCGGGCGACGTGAACATCGCCGCCTTCGAGCGCGCGTGGCAGCACATGGTGGCGCGCCATCCGAGCCTGCGCACGTTCTTCGTGTGGCAGGACGTGAAGAGTCCCGTGCAGGTCGTGCAGCGCGAAGTGACGCTGCCGCTTGAGCGCATGGACTGGCGCGGCCAAGCGCCGGCCGAGCAGCAAAACCGCTTGCAGGCGTTCCTGAATGAAGACCGCGTGCGCGGCTTCGATCTTGCGCGCGCGCCGCTCATGCGCCTGCGGCTCATCCAACTTGAAGATGCGGCTTATCATTTCGTTTGGAGTTTTCATCACCTGCTGCTCGACGGCTGGTCGGTCTTTCTGTTGTCGAACGAACTGACGGCCTGCGTCGTCGCGCTCTCGCAGGGCAAGCCGCTGCCGGCCTTGCCGCCTGCGCGCCCCTATCGTGATTACATCGTCTGGTTGCAACAGCAGGACAAGGCGCAGGCGGAAGCGTTCTGGCGCGCGTCGCTCAAAGGCGTGTCCGCGCCGACGCCGCTGCCGATGAAGCCTGCGGGCGCGGCGGGCGGGCAAGCGGTCGAACAGCAACAGGTGCGCCTCTCGGCCGCCGAGACGACGGCGCTGCAAGCCTTCGCGCGCCAGCACAAGCTGACGCTCAACACGCTCATTCAAGGCGCTTGGGCTTTGCTGCTCAGCCATCACGGCCAACAGTCGGACGTGATCTTCGGCATGGCCGTCTCCGGTCGCCCGGCGGAACTCGCGGGCGTGGAAGCCATGATCGGTCTGTTTATCAACACGCTGCCGATGCGCGTCCACGTCGCCCCGGCCGAGCCGCTCGCAGCGTGGCTCGCGGCCTTGCAGGCGCAGCAGGTCGAGGCGCGCCGCTACGAGTACAGCGCGCTCGTGCAGATTCAGGGGTGGAGCGAAATCCCGCGCGGCCTCTCCATGTTCGACAGCATGCTCGGCTTTCATAACTTCCCGCGCCGGGCCGCCGGCTCGGACGCCGGCGCTGGCAGCTCGCTTTTGATGGACGACGTGCGCTCGACGATCCAGATCGGGCTACCGCTTGAGATTGACATTGCGCCGGCCGCCGAACTCGGTCTGACCATGCGCTACGCCTGCGAACGCTTCGACGCCGCAACCATCGCGCGTCTGCTCGCAGACTTCGCCGCCGTGTTGCGGGCGATGGTCACGCGCGCCGCCGCGCCCGTCAGCGAAGTGCTGAACGTCATGACGACCGCCGACCGGCAACAGCAGGCGCAGCAAGCGGAGCAGTACGAGGATGCCGTGCTGCAAAAGTTGAAGGGCATCAAGCGCCACGCGCGCACAGGCGGGCGCGCACGCGGCGAAAGCGCAGGGGGAACGGGCACGTGAGATACGACGATTGTATGCAGATGGTCGGGCGCACACCGCACTTGCGCGTGCGCCTCGCAGAAGCACCGGCGGCGCGTGTGCATGTCAAGCTGGAAGGCTGCAACCCGACGGGCAGCGTAAAGGATCGCGCTTGCCTGTATCTGATTCGCGGGCTGCAAGCGCGCGGTGCGCTCCAACCCGGCATGACGCTGCTAGATGCTTCGAGCGGCAACATGGCCTGCGCCATCGCCTACTACGGCAAACTCATGGGCCATCCGACGACCGTCGTGGCCAACTCGAAGTTGACCACGGACAAGCGCAAGTTTATCGAATACTACGACGCGACGCTGCATCTGGTCGGCGACTTCACCATCGAAGGCAATCGCTTCTGCCGCGCACTGGCCGAGCGCGAGCCGCACTACTGTTTCCTTGACCAACTGCACAACTGGGACAACCCGCGCGCCCACTACGAGACGACGGGGCCGGAAATCCTGCAAGACTTCCCCGACGTGGCGATGGTCGTCTGTTCGCTCGGTTCAGGCGGCACGCTCGTCGGCACGGCGCAGTTCTTAAAAGAGCAGCGCCAGGACATTCAGATCGTCGCCGTGCAATCGGCCGCCGGCACGAAACTACCGGGCACGGGCAGCTTCGACGACGGCGATTACGTTACGCCCTTCATCCAGAAAGCGATTGACGAGCGCCTGTTCGATCACGTCGTCAAGATCACGGAGCAGGACGCCGTCCGGCGCACTGCCGAGTTGAAAGCGCAGGGCATCTTCTGCGGCTTACAGACGGGTGGCGTCCTGCACGCGGCCATGACCGCCATCGGCGACGCGGCGACGACCGGCGATGTCGTCATTCTCTCCGGCGATAGCGGCTGGAAGAACATGGACAAACTGCTCAGCCTCTGATGTCGGCCGCGGCGGCCTGCGCGCGCCGCGCAAAAAACACCACCTTAACCTTTCACCACTTGAACTACTCGCACGCTTGGCAGGGCTTATGAAACTGCGTAAGAAAAAACATGTCTTGATTATCCCCGACGGCGGCGGCGATACGGCCCGCTTCGACGGGCGCTCGCCGCTCGCACTGGCCGAGACGCCTTACACCGACTTCATGGCGCGCGCGGGCGTCTCCGGGCGCATGCAGACGCTCTACGCCGATCTGCCCAAGGAGAGCATCGTCGCGCAACTCGGCATGTTCGGTTGGGATCCGCGCGAGTATTACCCGGACGGCCGCGCCTCCTGCGAGTTGCTGGCGCTCGAAGGCATCCGGCTCGAAGAGGGTGATCTGGCGTTTCGCGCGAATCTGG
>DASVQA010000125.1:0-41658 GCA_036389375.1 Pyrinomonadaceae bacterium
GCCAGCCAGGGCAGCAAGCTGTAGTAATTGAAGAAGCACACGTGGACGAGCGTGATCGAATACTGCTTGATGATCCGCCCCAGCATGCGATAGTAGCCATACCCGCCATGCAGATAGTTGGCGACCTCTATTTCCGCCCCGCCCGCACGCAGCCGCGCTTCAAACTCCGCCGGCAACTTGGCGGCATAGACCAAGACCGGGCGAATCCCCTGCGCTTTGAGCGCGCGACAGAGCCGCAGGTGAATCTCCTCCTGACTCGTCCACGCGCGCGGCGCGGAATCGAGCAACAGGGCGATGCCCGGCATCTGCTTGGCTAGTTTGTTCCCGTTGTGGTTCGCACCCGCTTGTATGGTCAATGGCTATTTAAACCCCGTAGACTTTGATTAGCTGCGTCACGTTCTGTTGCAGATTAAATTTGGTGTGCGCGGTCAGACAGCCGGCCCGCCCCATTTGCGCACGGAGCGCAGGGTCTGCAAGCAACGTGATAATTTTCTCGGCTATAGCGTTGGTGTCGCCGCGCGCGACCAGAAAGCCGGATACGCCATCGTCAATCAATTCAGGGATGCCGCCGACGCGTGTCGCCACGACCGGTTTACTATAGGTCATTGCTTCCGCGATCATCCACCCGAACACCTCTTCCCAACGCGAAACCTGACAGACGATGTCCGCCACATCGTACACGCCCGCGCCGAACGGGTCTTGCACCAGCCCCGTCCAGGTGACGTGATCGCCTATGCCCATCTCCGTCGCCTGTTGCATGTATTGTGCGCGGTTAGCGCCTTCGCCCACCAGCACAAACTGCACCTGCCTGTTTTGCGCAAGCACCAGTTGCGCCGCGGCCAAGAGGTCAGCGATGCCCTTCTCCGGAATAATCCAACTCACCTGCAACACAACCGCGCGCTCATCCGGGATCGCATACTTGCGCCGAAACGCGAGCGCGCGCTGCGGATCGGCCGCCACGCGCGCAAGGTCAACGCCGTTATAGACGAGTTCGTAGCGTTCACGCGGCAGCAGGTCTAGCCGGGTCAGACATTGATAACCGTAGTTGCTGACGGAGACCACTTTGGTTAACGGGCGGTTGATGGCGCGCGCGAGCGTCCGTTTCCAGACGGGCGCGCGCCGGGCGACGTAACCGGCCGGGCGCGAAGAGTGATCGGTAAAGAACACGCGTTCAACCGAGAGGCAGCGGGCCAACCAGGGGTAGAGACTGAGGAAGCCCGTGTAATGTAGGTGCAGAATCGCGGGGCGGTGCGTGCGCAGAATGCGCGCGAGATTTTTGAGCGCGGGCCAGTTCGGGTCGGTCGCGTTCGGCAGCACTTCGAGGGCGACGTTCGGCAGCGTCAGAAAGTCGCGCACTTCGGCCGGCGGCTCGCTGAGGAAGCAGAGCACGCTCTGCCAGCCGCGTGCGCCAAGCTGTGCGGATAGTTCGCGCGCAAAGGTTTCTGTCCCGCCGATGCGAAACGGTTTGACCCCAAAGACTGAGACTGCTGCCGGCATGAGAAGTTTGCGTCGCCTGCTACAAGCGGGCGCGGGCGGGCGCTCGTTTACGCGCGCGCGCCCCGCTTGGTTGAGTTTACATGCTTGGTGAACAGGTTGGCGGTCATCCGCGTTTGAGGATGCGATTTAATCGGCCCTTGACGCGCTCTTGAAATTTGGCGATGTGGAGCTTGATGTTCAGGGCGACGCTGAACGTGTGATAGAGCGCCGACGGCTTGGCTGTGCGGTCGAACGTGGGCAGGTAGTTCGTCTTGTTACCAAACCCGAGGATGCGCTGGTCTTCCGCTGACAGGTCGCTGAGGAAGGCCGCGTTCAGGAGCAGCGGGTGATAGCGATAATAATCAACATCCTCTTTTTGCAGCCGCACATCCGGATCGTGATAGTTGTAAAAGACGGCTTCGCGCGGCTCAAGCATGGGCACGCCCTGCCGGTGTATGCCGGAAGTGTCGAAGAGAAAGGCCGTGCCGGCGGGGCCCATCAGTTCGACGATCTGTGCGGTCTGCGCCGCGCTCAATTCGACGGCGCGCACCGGGCGCGGATGCTGCTTTCGGTGGCTGCCCTTGATGTAGTTGAATGCGCCGCTCCGCACGTCCGTCAGATAGACGCCGAGTTTCACCTCTCTGGGAATCTCCGTGATGGTCGTCTGATCGTACCAGGCATCGCCATGCCAGCCGTGAAAATCTCGCTTCGTCGGGATGGACTGCCAACCTTTCGCTTCGACCAGTTCAAACTTAGTGCCCAGATACCGCGTCAGAATTTCCTTAACGAGCGGATGCAGGGCGGCATCAACGAAGCCTTGATCAAGCGTTAAGACATCTTCGATCATGTGGCGATAAGGTTCGGTCTTCTGGTAGCCCTCGAAGTTGTTCCAGCGCAAGCGGCGCAGACGCACCGCGAACGCGCGCTGCATGCCGCCGAGTTGCTCGCGGTTGAGCAGGTTGGGCAGCAGCACGATCCCGTGCCGGTCAAGCTCGGCCGCGAGTTGGGCCGCGCCCGCCTCAGCCGACTCTTGCAGACCGATCTCGCGTAGCTCGCCTAAGAACATTTCCTGCGTGGAGAGATCGCCGTTCCGTTCAATCACGTGAACACCTCCGTACCGTGCGCGGGCGCTTGGCGAGGACTTGCAAACGCCTGCGCTCAGGCCGTTACCAATTGCTCTCGGTGCGTCCCGCTCGGTTCGGTTGCAGGCTGCATGATCTGGCGGAGCCGGTAATCACGATAAAGTCCCGGCGCGCCGGCTTGCCCGTCAACGGCCGCCAGCGCCATGTTGTACGCCTCGCGCGCGGTGGCAAAGTGCAGCTTGAACTGCCCTGTGCGCTCCGCGTGCTCCATCGCCTCGCCCATGAACCGACGCAACGGTTCGCCCAGCATCTCCCCCTGATCCCATTCAAAGAAGCCGTGACAGTAAAGTTTAATAAACACCCAATCGGGTCGGCCCGCGATGCCGATGTGTGCCTTGCGCCAACGCGCGAGCCGGCCCATGCTCAAAGGATAATTCGCGGCGAGCGCCCCGTCGTCAATGCGCGGCACGGGCAAGCCGTGTTTGCGCCGCGTCCAATCGAAGACTAACGGCCCCGTAAAGATGACCGGCGTTGTCGGCTTATCGCCAACTTTCAGGTTCGCGCCGGAGCGGTGCGGGCGCGCTTCCGTCAACGGTCGCCCGCACTGATAGATGGCGTTGATGCGCGGCACTTGCGACTGGTCGGGCGCAGAGGGCAGCGTAAAGTCCGCGTAGCAACCCGTCTCGGCGAGAATCTGCATCTCCTCGTCAACGCCGCAGTAACGCCCGCCCGCCGAGTTGGCGAGCGCCCAGTTGCCATGCACGAACGCATACATCGGCGTGGGGCTGCCGGCCTGTCGCGCCAGACACTTGTGCTCCTCGGCCAGCACATCGCGGAAATCGGCCAGCATGCGCCGCGTGTTCTCGGCCGTATCGGGTTGCTCGACGCCGTGATGCAGATGTATCTCCACCTCGCCCAAGCCTTCGGACTGCAAGCCAGCGAGCATGTCGAGCAGCGGGCGCTCGTATTGTTCGGCGGGGAAAAAGTTTGTGTGCCGGAAGGGCGTGCCGTCGTGATCGCGCACGGCCTCGCCGGTGGCGCGGGCCAGTTGACACCAACGCTCAAGCCGCGCGAGCGCCTCTGGCCCCAAGCCCGGCTCGAAATGATTGGCCACGATAAAGATCAAATGTGTAACGGGCGGCTGCGCGCCGACTCGCCGACTCAACTCCTGCGCACGCCAGAACGGGTAACGCACAAGCCAAGGCAGCGACCAGCGCAGCTTATCGAAAATGGCTGTTGGGTACATAGCGCAATCTACATCTTACAACCGGCGCGTTAAGACTTTCGCTTTAGCTCTCACTCTACGCTCGCGGCGGCAGCAGCAGCGGCGGTGAGCGCGCCCGCTGCATCGAGCGCATCATAATCCACGCCGGGGTCTTTGCCATCCGTCGCGCGGGCGCGATAACGGCTCTCCGGCGTGAGCTGCCAGTAACCGTGCGCGTAGTCCAGAAATTTAAGGTCGGCGTATGTGCGCGCGAAAAAGTTGCCGGGCGGGATGTCGCGGTCTATCGTCTCGCCCTTGGCCGCCACGTCGGCGTTGTCCGCGATGACGTTGCCCTTGAAGGTCTGCCGGGAGATACATGCTTGTACGCCGCCCTCGCAGTAGAAGCCGTACAGATTGTGCTGAACGATGTTATTACGAAAAATAAAGTTTGTCGTCGGCGCGCCGTAGCTGGTGATGATGTTGCCTGTCTGCTGCACGGTGTTGTGCTCGACCGTCACCGCGTCGGCGCAGCAAAGCTTCACGAAGATGGCCGCATCACCGCCCGTCGTCGCCAAATCGATCAACAGGTTGTTGGCGATGCGTATGCGCCGGGCCTGTTGACTGGGGTGTTCGTTGTCGCGCCCTAAAATACTGAAGCCCGTGCCCGCGTGACGCACGATGTTATTGGTCACCTCGACATCTTCGATTGTGCTCCAAGGCGCTTTGCCATTCTGGTTGCGGACGGTGATGACGAACGGGCCGACCACCCCGCCGTTCTCGATCACGTTACCGTCAATCAGCACCTGCTTCGCGTTCTTAAGTTCGATGCTGGCTTTAATCGAAGCACGACCGAACCACTCGGCCGGTTTATAAAGATAGTTCCGGCGAATCTCGATGTGCGCGGGCACGAGCATGGGGATCGCGGGGTCAGCGCCGCCGAACATGATGTTCTGACACGCGCCTTCCACGTAGTTGTTGACGATGCGAAATGGGCCGGGGCCGTTCCAGCCGGCGATGGCCTGCGTCTCGTCGCCCGCGCCGGCAAAGCCTGAGATATACGAATTGACGATGGTCGTCTCCGCGCTGTTGAGCGCAAAGCCGCGCCGCGCCCGGTTCAAGCCGGTCAAGTGGACGTAGCAGCGATCAAAGACGAGGTGATGCGGCACTTGCGCGAGCGTAGTTTGATCGCTCGCGCCGAGTTCGATCAGGTTGTAGAGGTAATTGACGTGTGCGGCCGGGGCAAACTCGATGCCGATAAATTTGTAATGGTGCGCTTGCGGCGCAGTCCCAACCGCAACTTGATTATCGGGCGAGACGATCTTCGGCATCGCTGCCGCGTGTACTGCCGGTTGCACGCGCACGCCTTCGGGCGGAAGATCGGCGAGGTTAGCCGCCCGGATCGTGATGTAGTCGGCGTCGCCGCCCGTGCCCACACCCTTAAACGGCAGCAGCAGGGGGCCGCGATAGGTTGCGCCCGCTTCCAGAATAATCGTGTCGCCGAAGCGCGCGGCGTTGACGGCCGCCTGCAAATCACCACCGGCGCGCACGGTCGTCGCGTTCGACGCGACCGGCACGCGGCGCGGGCGCGCTTGTGTCGGCGTGTCACGCCGCACCTGCGCACAGGCGACGATCAGACAAATAAGCAGCAAGCCGCCGGCCAAGACGGCCGGGATGAGTTTGAATCTCTTTTGGTTGATCGTTTTTCTCACGTGCTGCGTCTTGCGCGCCGGCTTACGCGTGCTTATCAATAAGCGATGCGATAGTAGATCATCTTCAAGTATTCAACCGCGACGAGCCGCCAGCCGTGCGCGTGCAACCACCACGAAGCGGGCGCGGGCGTCTGCTGACCCGGCGGCGGCGTGGCCAGCCCCAACGTAATCCCGCTGCCTGCAAACACGCGGTGGAGCGTCCACAGTGCGCGCCGCGAATGATAAGCGGAAGTGACGAACAGCATTGACCGCACGGATTGCGTCTGCGCCCACCCGCGCAGCACGACAGCCTCTTCATGCGTGCTTGTCACCAACTGCGGCAGCACCTCTATGCTGTCCGCCGGCACACCCGCGCGCCGCAACTCTTCCGCCGCGCGTTCAAAATAGAAGGGGTTGCGTTGCTCGGCGCTCGACCAGCCGCCCTGCTCGCCGTCGTTCGTCAAAATAATGCGGGGCGCGTGCCCCTGCCTGAACAGCGCGGCGGCCATCTGTGTGCGTTCGAGGTAAGTTGACGAGCCGCCAAGCACCACGATCACATCGGCATGACCGAGTTCCGCATTGACGACCAGCGCACGCGCCGCAACCCACGCCACCAACGACCAGCTTAACAGCAACAACAGGCCCGTGCGCACGAATCGCCAAACGCGCCGCGCTACGGGCGCAGCCGCCACCTGCGTGCCCCTCGGCGCGCGGCACACATGCTGAGAGAATGGCCGGGCAAGCATCGCTCCTCTGAAGTTACCAACAGATGCCCTGATAAGCGTCGTCCGTTCTGCGCCCGCCAAACAGGCGCACCAGATCGATCACCTGCTGCCCCGTCTGTAATTGCGACTCAATCGCGCGAAACTCGTCCGCCTTGTTGCCGATGATCAGGACTTCGGCGTGCGCCAAGACCTCCGCGATGCTCCCGCGCATGAGTTGGGCGATGTGCGGAATCTCGCGCTCGATATACTCCTTGTTCGCGCCGAAGAGGCGTGCAAGCGACACGTCGCGGTCGTAGATGGCGAGTTGCAAACCCTTGCCGATGAGCGTCTCGATCAAGGCGACCATCGGCGATTCGCGCAGATCGTCTGTGCCGGCCTTGAAGCTGAAGCCGAGCACGCCGATGCGCTTGCGCCCGGTGGCGAGCACCATCTCGACGCCGCGCTCGATCTGTAAACGATTGCTCGGCAGAATGGCCGAGAGGACGGGCGTCTCGACGTCAAGTTCCTTCGCCTTGTGATTGAGGGCGCGCAAGTCCTTCGGCAGACACGAACCGCCGAAGGCAAAGCCCGGCTTG
Source organism: Pyrinomonadaceae bacterium (assembly GCA_036389375.1). Taxonomy (GTDB): domain Bacteria; phylum Acidobacteriota; class Blastocatellia; order Pyrinomonadales; family Pyrinomonadaceae; genus QHXQ01. Next base: position 6,751 of record DASVQA010000125.1, read on the forward strand.
AGGTAATAAGCAGAGAGATTGAGTTTCGTGTCCTGACAGAACACGTTCATCACCTCATGACTGTCTATGCTCAAGCCCTTGCAGATTTTGCCGACCTCGTTGGCGAAGCTGACCTTGAGCGCGTGGAAACAGTTGCAGACGTACTTGACCATCTCGGCCGTCTTCACCTCGGTGACAAAGAGCGGCGCGTCGATGCCGGCGTAGAGTTGGCGCACGCGCGCCGCCGTCTCTTCGTCCGCCCCGATGAGCGTGAACGGCGGTGCGTAGAAATCTTTGAGCGACGTGCCCTCGCGCAGAAATTCCGGGTTGATGCAGACGCCGAAATCGCGCCCCGCGCGTTTGCCCGACTGCGCTTCCAGCACCGGCACAACCACCGTCTCAATCGTGCCCGGCAGCATCGTGCTGCGAATGACGACGATGTGGCGCTCGGATTTCGTCTTGAGCGCCGCACCGATCTCTTCGCAGACGCGGCCGACGTAAGTCAGATCGAGACTGCCGTTTGCGTTGCTCGGCGTGCCGACGCAGACGAGCGATAGCTCGGACGCGGCGACGGCCTGCGCCGAATCGGTGGTGGCCCGTAAGCGCCCGGCGCTGACCATCTCGCCGATCAGATCGCCGATGCCCGCTTCGACAATCGGACTCTTGCCGTTGTTGATGATCTCCACCTTCGTCGCGTTCACATCGACGCCGACGACCTCGTGCCCCTCTCTGGCGAAACAGGCCGCCGAGACGCAGCCCACATAACCCAGCCCAAAGACGCTTAACTTCATCTATAGTTTCCTTCAGCTTGACGTTTGCGGATAGCGTTCACCGCGCAAAACCGGCGACGCTCAGGCCCGGCCCTTGTGCGCCGTATCGTTGGCGAGATGTCCGGCTCGTGTGAGTGGCCGGGCGCTCGTTCAGGTGGCTGGCTGTACGCCTTTAAGGCCGGTCGCGCCGCTGGCCGCCGCGCGGTGCGCCGCCAACGCGCCCTGACAGATATTAACAAAACTGGCCGCGACCTTGTCCCAACCAAAGCGCGCCCGCACGGTCGCCGCCGCCCGCGCACCGAGCGCGCCCGCCAACTCCTGATCCGTCAAGAGGCGCGCGACGGCCGTGGCAAAAGCTTCCGGCGTGTCCGCGAGCAGCAGTTCCGCGCCGTCGCGCACGGGCAGGCCTTCCGCGCCGATGCTGGTTGAGACGATGGCCTGCTCCATCGCCATCGCCTCGTAAATCTTCAAACGCGTGCCACCGCCGATCCGCAGCGGCACAACGTACACCGCCGCCTGTTCCATAAACGGGCGCACATCTTCGACGCGCCCCGTTGTAATGATGGCCGGGTCGCGCCGGCTCAACTCCAACAGACTCGGAGATGGATTGCGCCCGACGACCGTGAGCGTCACGTCGGGCACGGCCGCTCTGATGCGCGGCATGATCTGTTCGGTGAAGTAGCGGATCGCGTCCTCGTTCGGCAACCAGTCCATTGAACCTGTAAAGACCAGATTATGCGGCTGCCGCGCCGCGCCGCCGCGCGGGCGAAAGAAGTCTGTGTCAACGCCGGTCGGCACGTCTGCAATCGCCGTGACGCCGTACTCGCGCGCCATCAACTCGCGGTCTTCACGCGACACGGCCACCACGTAGTCGAAGCGCCGGCAGGCCGCGCGCTCGAACTTGCGCGTCTTGCGCCATTGATCGTAGAGGTAGGCTCGCTTGAGCGGGTTCGTCTGCACTTCGTAGTGGCGTCGCCAGATCATCGCCTCGACGTTATGCTGGAACAGCACGGTCGCGCAAGGGATATGGAGGGGGACATTGACGCTCGGCGTCAGGAAATCGCAGACGAGCACGTCGAAGTCGTCGCGCCCCGCGCGGGCGGCGATCTGCTGGCGCATCGGCGCAGAGACATATTTTTGCAGCGCGTAAGGCAGCCCCGAGACCAGATTGAGCGCAAGCTCGCCATAGAAACCGGCCGAGAACTTTGCGCGTTGACGATGCGGCAGCGCGACAAGCTCATGGCAATACTCTGTGGCCCGCGCTCGCGCATCGGGCGCAGCCGTGCCGTCGTCGAGCGTCAGATACGTGACGTGATGCTCGCGCTTCAGTTCCTTCAGCATGTGATAGGTGCGGATTTTGCCGCCCTTATCGACGGGGTGCAGCAGTTCAGTTTTGAGCCAGAGAATACGCACGACGTTTGCCCTGATTGGTTTGTGCTGTGGCGTTAGACCTGCGCGGCGGCGACCGTTTCCATAAGCTGCGCCGGCATCTCTTCCACGCCCTGCCCGTCAATAAACTGCCTGAGCCACATCTCGAAATTAACGAGCGCCCAGAGCCGCTCCGTATGATTGCCGACGCCCGCCTGATGCTCCGCGACGAGTTGGCGCACGACGCTCGGCGCAAACAGACCACGCGCCAGCGCACGCTCGCCAAGCACGTACTCGTCCACGATGGTGCGGAAGGGCCCGCGAAACCATGCGCCGACGGGGACGGGAAAACCCATCTTGCGCCGTTTCAGAATCGGTTCGGGCAGCACGCCTTTCATGCTCTGCCGCAGGATATATTTGGTCGTCCAGCCGCGCAGCTTCATACGCTCCGGCAGGCGCGCGGTGAACTCCACCAGCTTGTGATCGAGAAACGGGACGCGGCTCTCGATGGACGCGGCCATGCTCATCTGATCCTGCTTCATCAACAACTCGTGCAGGTAGGTCTTCACGTCGGCGTAGAGCAGTTGATTGAGGAGCGTGTCGGCGTCCGTGCGCGCGAGATAATGGCGCACGCCCGCATAAGGATCGAGCCGGCCGGTGCGCTCTTTCGTCTCCGGCGTCAGCAGCGCCTGCTGCAACGCCTGCGGGAAGACCGCGAAGTTGTCGAAGTAGAGACTTTCGATCTCCGGCGGGATACAGAGGAAGGTGCGCGCGAGCTTCTGTCTTGCGCCGGCAGCGGGTAGATGCTCGATGCCGCGCCGGACGGCGTGACGTAGCGCAGCCGGCGTCAGCCCGTGATAACGCGCGCCGAGCGCCAGATTGTAGACGGTCTTGCGATAACGCCCGTAACCGGCCAGCAGTTCGTCGCTGCCCTCGCCCGTCAGTACGACCTTGACGTGCTGCGCGGCGAGTTGTGAAACGAAATAGAGCGCGACGCTCGAAGGATGCGCGAGCGGCTCGTCCTCGTGCCAGACGAGGCGCGGCAGCGCCGCGAAGAACTCTTCGGGGCTGACCACAACCTCGTGGTGCTCCGTCCGGTAGGCGTGCGCAACGAGCCGCGCGTATTCGAGTTCGTTGGCCTCACGCTCGGCAAAGGCGACGGAGAAAGTCTTGATCGGCTCGGCCACCATGCCGCTCATCACGGCGGCGATAGCCGAGGAATCAATGCCGCCGGAGAGAAACATGCCGAGCGGCACGTCCGCCATCAGGCGCAGGCGCACGGACGTGCGAAAGAGTTCCGTCCATTCCTCGACGTAATCATCATCGCTGCGCCCGGTCGCCTCGTCGGCGCGGGCGAAACTGATGTCCCAGTAGCGGCTGATCTGCACGTCGCCGTCGCGCCAGCGCAGGGTGTGACCGGGCAGCAGCCGCTTGATGCCGCAAAAGAGCGTCTCCGTGTCGGAGGTCGCGTGATTGGCCAGATAGTCCGGCAGCGCCGCGTAATTGATCTCCGGCGTGATGGCGCGCGCCGCGAGCAACGCTTTGATCTCGGAAGCGAAATAGAGCGAGCCGTCCGGCGTCTCCACGTAGTAGAGCGGTTTAACGCCGAGCCGGTCGCGCGCGATGAAGAGTTCGCGCCGCCGGCTGTCCCAGATGGCAAACGCGAACATGCCGCGCAGGTGTTCGACGCAGCGCGCGCCGTCTTCCTCGTACAGATGCAGGATCGTCTCCGTGTCGCAATGCGTGCCGTAGACGTGCCCGCGCGCTTCGAGACCGGGGCGCAGTTCGGCGTGGTTGTAGATTTCGCCGTTGAAGATGATGCGCAGCGAGCCGTCCTCGTTCGTCATCGGCTGCTGCCCTGCCGCCACGTCAACGATGCTCAGCCGCCGATGACCAAGCCCCACGTTGCGCTCAACGAAGATGCCGGCGTCGTCCGGCCCGCGATGCGCGATCACGTCGCGCATGCGTTCGAGAACGCCCACGTCAACGTCGCGTCGCGCCCGGCTCGATAAGGCAATGCCGTTAATGCCACACATAGAATTTCTCGGCCGGCTTTTAGGCCAGCGTGTCCAACTCCGTATAACTTACACTTCGAGCCGGCGCGGCGGCGTCAAAGCGTATGCGCTGACCGTGCAACTCGAAGGCTGCGCCGTTGATGTCGGCGCGCTCAGCGCCCAGCGTCGCAAACGCCAGACTGCCGCGCGCATCTGTCTCGACGAGCAACTGCGCGCCCACGCGCCGCACGGATAGATATTTGACCGGCGCTTCAGCCGTAAAGATTTCCTGCGCGCCGAGCGCCAGCCGACTGCCGCCCAGCAGAATCAACTCTTCCGGCACAACCTCGTGCGGCGCAAACCGTAGCCACAGACAAGCGGCGTCTGTGCTCCACTCGCCCGTCGTGCAGAGACCACCAGCACCCAAGAGCAGCAGATCGCGCATGTCGCGCAAGTTGATCTCGAAAGCCCGTCCGCCCGTGGCCGCCTGCACGCGCACCAGCGCCCGCGCAGCCTGCGCGGCGTGCGGGATAAGCAAGGTGGCGAAGTCCTGCGGCCCCGTCGCAGTTTGAGTAAAGATGTGGACGGGCGCGGGCGTGCGCGCGCCGTAACAGGGCGAGACCCAGCCCGCTTCCGTGCGCCATGCGCCGTCGGCGGCGCACGCGTAGATCGACAGACCTGTTTTATCTGATTGGTCAACGCGCAAGGCCGGCAGCGCGGCCACGTCTGTCTCAAGCAGCGGCGCGGCGTCGGGCGCGAAATGAAAGTTGAGCGCGTAGCTGTGCAGGCCGTCGGTTGCGATGCGGTCGCGCACGATCCAGTAGTCGTCTTTGAGAAACAGCACGCTGCGCGTGTGCCGGGCGGGGGCGGGCAGGCGCATGTAACCGTCGTGCGCGCCCTCGAAATAGTCGAAGCGCGGCCGGCTGAGCCAAGTAGATAAAGACGTTTGCGCGATCTGTTTCCAAGAGAAAGGGCCGGCGGGGACGGACGAGGATTCGCCGTCAATGGTCAGCGTGTTGTGCGCCGCAGAGGAGCGAAACCAGTCGCGCATTTGCGCCGAGCCGGTGTAGGTGTACGTGCCGGGGTCAACCAGCAGAGTGCGCCCGTGCGCCGCCAACTCGAAGGCGAGCGCATCGGCGTGCGCGTGCCCGCAGTTGAGCGTGCCGTGCGGGCCGCAATCAATGAGCAGGTAGTTGGCCGTGGGCGACCAGCCGTCGCGCATCACGTAATAACCGCCGTCGGCGAAGGCGTGCGACGTTTGCGCAGGTGCGCTGGCGTCCAACACATCGAAGGCTCGCAGCCCTTCGTGACCGAGCAGCCAGAGTGTCTCATCGGACGCCGCGCCCGCCACGTACTTGTAATCGGCGCGCGCAAAGAGCGCCGCGCCCGTCGCCAACGCGGCGCGAAAATCGTTGGGCGCGCGCTCGTCGAGCACGACTAGCCGGCCGCCGTCGTCGTCGCCGAAGAAGGGCGTCGTGCCGTCGGGGCGCGTGATGTAGAGCAGATGATCGAGGAGCGCCGTCAATTTCTGTGCGAGCACGCGGGGCAGCGCGTCGCCGTTGGCGCGGGCGAGGACGTAGAGGTGCGTGTAGAAGTCCGTCGTGTAGCGATGATAGTAGCTGGCTTGCTCGAAATAGACGCCGTCGGGGCGCACGTGCCGGTCGAGTTCGGCGAGTAGGATGCGCCGCCCGGTCGCCCGCCAGCGCGCGGCGCAGGCGAACTCAGGCAGCAGCGTGCCGAGATAGTAAAGACCGAGCGCCTCGCCGGTCAGGTGTGTGTTGGGGCTGAAGTAGGTCGAGAGATAAGTTTCCAGATGGCGCGCGTGGAGATAGAGGAACTTGAGCGCGCGCGCGTAGAGCGCGGGGCTGAGTTGCGGCGCGTCTTTGAAGAAATGGAGCGCCCACAGCCAAGAGATGGCGCGAAACGCGACTTCCAGACTGCTGGCCCAGTTGATGCTGAGCTTCGGCGGATTCTCGTCCATCCACGCGGCCAGATGCGCGGCGAACGTCGCGGCGTAAAGCTCGTCGCGCGTGTACCAGTAGGCGCGCCCCAGCGTCGAGAAATACTGATGCCGGTTCAACTCCCAGATGAGTTTTTTATCGCCCGCCACCGACGCGTCCAGATAGTTGATGCGCCGCCAGTGGACAAGCGGCGCGCGCTTGCCCGACACGGGTTCAAGATGCCAGTCAATCGGCTCACCAAAACGCAGATCGCGCAGCCCTAACAGATCGAACGTGCCTTCTGTGATTCGCTGCGCGCGCGCAATCAAGGTCGCTGCCGCGCGCGCCCCGAAGCGGCGCTCTAATTCCGTCAGCGTGCCCGCGCGATCAGCAAAGGCGGGGAAGAAAGCGGGCGCGGCGCGTGTGCGAAAGTGCGCGAGCAGTTCGTCGGTTGCGCGCGGCGGACGCTCCGTCTGCGCGCCATCGAGCAGCGCCAACAACTCCGCGTCGGTCGGCACGCGCGCCTGCCGCGACCAGCCGCGCTGCTCCGCCAGAGCGTTCACAGCCTGCGTCGCGCGCACGCGCAACTCCGCGAGGCTACGCCCCTGCAACCGTCGCAATTTTGTCAGCACACCAGCCATCAACGTTCACTGACAGGCACGCCGCCGCCTGTCACCGGCTCGTCGCGGCGCAACACTTCGGTGCGCGCCGGTTCATGATAAAGGTCAAGCCACGCGGCGCGGACTGCGCCCCAACCGTACCGGCCACATTCGACGCGCGCCGCACTCGCCAGTTGCGCGGCCAACACGTCGTCCTGCAACAAGCGCAGGGCGGCGGCGGCCATCGCTTCGTGGTCGCCGCACGCGACCAACAGACCCGTCTGTTCGTGTGTCACGATATAAGGGATGCCGCCCGCGTTGGTCGTCACCACCGGCAGCCCGCAGGCAAACGCCTCAAGCAGCGAGAGCGGTTGATTGTCGATCTCCGAGCCGTTGAGATAGATGTCCGTCGCGTCATAGAGTTCGGGTATCTTTTCCGGCGCGACGCGCCCCAGAAACTCCGTGTTGCGCAGGCCTAGCGCCTGCGCCAGTTGTTTGAGTTCGTCGCGCTGGCTGCCGTCGCCCGCGACGAGCAGGCGCGCATCGGGCACGCGCTGTTGAATGAGCGCAAAGGCCCTCAGCACGCAGCCGACGTTGTAGTGCGGCTCGAAATTGCGGTTGGCGAGAAAGACGGGCCGCAACGGCCGGCGCGCACGAAAGTGGAAGTGCGCCGTCTCGATGAGATTGAAGATCGGGCGCGCCCTGAGCTTGAAGCGCGCAAACACCTCGACCAGATAATCCGACGGCACGACGATCTCATCCGCGAGTCGCAGTGTCCGCACAGCCGACGGCCAGCGCGCCAGATGATCCTCGGCCTCGCCGCTGTGATAGTTGAGCACGATCCGTTTGCCGTAGAGTTTAGCGACGAGCATGGCCGGCGTCGGCGCGAGGATGAACGAGAAATAAGAGGCCGAGAAGATGTGGAGCACGTCGTACTTGCCCACGCGCGCGAGCAGCGTGGCGAAGTAGAGCAGCGATGTGACGACGGTGCGGACGTACTTGATCGCCTGCAACTTTCTGAAGAGACCCGGCAGGCGCGGGTTGATCGGCAGGAACGAGACTTCGAGCGACGGCTCGCCGCGCAGCCGCGCAAGCAGACGCGCCGCCTGCACCGCCTGTCCGCCCAGAATATCCAGCGAGGGCGCGACCACCAGCACGCGACGCGGCGCAAGCGCGCCCCGTGCCGCGCTGTCGCCGCCGGCCTCGATCAATCTGCGTTTAGCTTGCGACCGTAACATCATTCGTCTCGCGGAAGCGCGCCGCTGCGCCTTAAAACTTATGCGCTCGTCGGGCGGACGTGCTCGACGTTGAGCGGCGAAGCTGCACCGACGGCTGCGAGCAGCCGGTCGTACAAAGCCTCCGTCTCTCTGAGTTGCGCCGCACACGAAAAATTTTGCGCGACGACGCGCCGCCCCTCTTCGCCCATTGCCCGCGCGCGCTCCGGCTCACGCAGTAACGCGATAATCCGCGCCGCCATCGTCGCGTCGTCGCCCGGCGGCACGAGGTAGCCCGTCGCGTCTTCCACGACCACCTCACGCGCGCCGCCGACATCCGTGGCCACAACCGGGCGCGCAGCCGCCATGTATTCGAGGATCACGTTGGCGAAGCCTTCCGCCTGTGAACTCAACACGCACACGTCCGAGAGCGCCAGCAACTCCGGTACACGCGCGCAACGACCGAGGAAGAACGTGTCAGCCGCTAGGCCCAATTCGGCCGCATAAGCCTTGAGCGAAGCCATTAACTCACCTTCACCGGCCAGCACAAAAGCGGCCGCCGGCATCTCTGCGCGCACACGCCGCGCCGCCCGCAGAAACGTCTGTTGATCTTTAACCGCGTGGCGCATGTTCGCCACAATCGTCACGAACCGCCGGCTGCCATCGCGCGGCAGACCGAACGAGGCCAGCGCCTCATCATGCTTAGCGTCCGACGGCGGCGCGAGCCGCGCAAGGTCAAGACCGTTATAGACAACTTGTATCTTGTCCGCCCGCACGCCTTCTTTCAGCAACTGCGCGCGCACCGCCCCGGCGTTGGCCACCACCGCATGAGCGAAGCGGTAAGCGCCCAGTTCGATCCGCTTCTGCGCCGCCGTCCGCATGCCGTCCGTCTCGCGCCGCGACGCGATCCGCACCGGCACACGCGCGAGCGTCGCCGCAGCCATGCCGAAGATGTTCGTATAGAAATCGTGTGTGTGGATGACGGCGATGCGGGCCGTCTTTAGATAACGCGCAAACCGGCGGAGTTGAACGAACGCGTTGCGGTCATAAAAACTGTTCAAAGGATAGACGGGCAGCGCGCCGAGCTTTAACCGCTCGACTTCAGCGCGCAGCACACCGTCACCATTGAGACATGCGACGTGGACGCGATAACGCCCGCTCTCATGGAGCAGGCGCGTGAGTTGCACGGCCTGACGCTCCGAGCCGCCCTGCTGAAAGCTATCTATCAATTGAAGTACGTTCGGCTTCAAAAGCTGCTCCATGATCAAACGATCACCGGCGTCAGTTGCGCCGCGCTGGCCTGCACAGGCTTGACCGCGCCCGTGTGGTCAACAAAACGGCGATGCCACAACTCAAGCATCAGGAGCGCCCAGAGCGGCAGCGCATGATCGCGGCGACCGCGCTCGTGCTCGTCGAGCAGTACGTCCACGTAAGCCGGAGCGACCAGGCCGCGCTCGCGCGTGCGTTGCTCGGTCAACGTCTCGTGTATCTGCGCGCGCAGTTGTTGATTGATCCATTGCTGGATGGGCACGCCAAACCCTTGTTTGGGGCGATTGAGAATCTCGGCCGGCACGAGATCGCGCACCGCTTGTTTGAAGATTGATTTCGTCTCGGGCCCGCGCAGTTTCAAGCCGGCCGGGATGCGCGTGACGAAGTCGATCAGCTTGTGATCGAGCAGCGGAGCGCGCGCTTCGAGCGAGACGGCCATGCTCATGCGATCAACTTTGGTCAGGATGTCGCCGGGCAGATAGGTCTTGCTGTCAATGTAGAGCAGCGCATCGAGCGGCTCGCCGGTCTGCGCGCGCGCGCCGTACTCTTGAAAGCGCGCCGCGACCGACGTGTGACCGCGCAACTGCTGGCGGAAGTCGGCCGTGTAGAGCAGACGCTTGTTGAGACCCGTGAAGATCGAGACACTGTCGAGGTAACGTTCGAGCGGATCGAGCGCGACGTTGTGCAGGTAGTTGCGTCCCCACGCGCCGTGCGGCAGTTGCCGGCTGAGCGGCTGCATCAACCCTTGTCGCACGACGCGCGGCAGGCGCGCGAAACCGCTGCGCCGCGATTCGGTCAGATAGCGCGTGTAGCCGGCGAACAGTTCGTCGCCGCCGTCGCCGGAGAGCGCGACGGTGACATATTCGCGCGCCAGTTTCGAGACCATGTAGGTCGGGATGGCGGACACGTCGGCGAATGGTTCATCAAAGTGCCACGCCAACTCGTCAACCACGTCGCAGATGTCCGGCGTGACGATGAACTCGTGATGCTCTGTCCCGAACTTCTGCGCCGTCAGGCGCGCATACTTCAACTCGTTGAAACTGTCCTCGTGAAAACCGATGGAGAAGGTCTTGACGGGCTGCTCCATGTGGCGCGCCATCAGCCCGACGACCGTGCTTGAATCGATCCCGCCGGAGAGAAATGCGCCGAGCGGCACGTCTGCGACGAGGCGTATGCGGACGGCTTCGTCGAGGAGCGCGCGCAGTTCTGCCAGATAATCGTCGGCGCGGCGCGCGGCGACCTGTTCGTAGTGAAAATCCCAGTACTGGCTGACCGTCACGCGCCCGTCTTTGCAGGTGAGATGATGACCGGGCGGCAGTTTGTGTACGTTGCGGAAGATGCTGAGCGGATCGGGCACGTAGCCGAGCGAGAAATAGGCGTCGAGCGCCGCCGCATCGGTTGCGCGCGGCACATCGGGGTGTTCGAGCAGGGCTTTTAGTTCCGAGCCGAAGACGATCGTGCCGGCGGGCGTGAGCGTGTAGTAGAGCGGTTTTTTGCCGGTGCGGTCGCGCGCGATAAAGAGCGTTTGGGCGCGCTCGTCCCACAGGGCGAACGCGAACATGCCGCGCAGGTGCTCGACGCACGCCGGGCCGTATTCTTCGTAGGCGTGGACAATCGCTTCCGTGTCCGTGTGCGTGGCAAAGCGATGACCACGCGCGGCGAGGTCGCGGTGCAGTTCGGTGAAATTGTAAATCTCGCCGTTGAAGACGACGCTGACCGTGCCGTCTTCGTTCGAGATCGGTTGATGCCCGCCCGCGAGATCGATGATCGAAAGGCGGCGCATGCCGAGCGCGACGCGCTCAGTCAGCATCGTGCCCTGATCGTCCGGCCCGCGATGCGCGATGATGCGGCACATGCGGTCGAGAATCTGCGCGCGCTCCGCCGTCGGCTGCGCCGCATCTCTAGCCTCTACGAATCCCGCAATGCCACACATAATAGTCTGCTCGCGCCTGCTTTTAGTTGCTCACTCGGCTGTTCTGATCAGGATGGCGACGGTGCGCTCGTCGCTGTCGCCGTCGCGGTAGTGCTCGACGCCCGCCAGTTTGAAATCCACCAACTCTTTGAACTGCCGCATGTGTTCTTCAAACTCGGCTTGCGATTCGCCCTCGTGCCCTTCGTAGATGAGAAACGACCACGGCAGCCGCGCGAAAGCATCGAGCCAGCCGAGATGCCCGCGCACCGCCAGATACGAGATGACACAACCTTCGAGCGCCGGACGCAGAAACGCCGGCAGGTTAGCTTCGATGGGCTGTTGCTGGCTGATGTCGCCGCCGGTCGTGGAGATGCGCGTGCAGCCTAAGGCGAGCAGCAGCTTCTCCGTATGCGGCACGACGTAGGCGCGATCCCAGCCGTGACACCATTTTGCGCCCAGCTTCAGGTATTGCGCCATCATCATGCCGATGTTGCAACCGAGATCGAGCACGAGGCGGTTGGCGACGTTGACGCCGGCCGCCTCCATCAGTTGTTTGATGACGGGCATGCGCTCTTCGACGCTGCGTTTGCCGGGCAAGTTGACGCCGGGCACGGACTGGTACAGATAACGCCCGCCGCGCACGATGCTGGTGTCGCCGAAATGAGATTTTTCGACCGCTTCTACGGCCGTCGCCGTGAGAAACGATTCGTAGTTCACCAGCATGAAGTTCTGAAAATCAATGTACTGGAATGCGCCGCGCTCGTTGACCAACGCGTTATTGCAACACGTAGGGCACTCGAACTCTTCGTCGGCGAAGCCTTCCGGGAGAATGACCCTGATCACGCCCTGCTCATCCAACGCGCGAATCTGCGCGATCCCGGCTTCACACTCCGCCAGCGACGGCACACGCCCCTCGACGTGTTCGATCACGTAAGCCGTCCACAGGTGCGCCCCGCATTGCAGTTCGACCAGATCATAGAGGCGCGGGCCGACGCCGTGCGTGTGTAACAGGTTGGCGACGAGCGTCAGATGCCGGTGCGCGTGGATGGATTTCAGATGAATCAGGCTGTCGCCTTTTGACGTGCCGTGAATATAGGTGCTGTCGTCTATGCCGCCCTGCTCTTTGACGATCTTGAGGCCGGCGTCCGGCGGATAATTAGCCAGTAACGATTGAAAGGCGCTCTGGCGCAGAGCGTCGGGCGGCAGATAGACGGCGTGCCCGCCCTGCGCGAACGGGACGCCGCTCGTGTGCAGGTACTGCAAGAGGTCTGCAAAGGTGCTTAAGTTTAAGTCGGGGATGGTGAAGCGTTGCGGCTGTTGCAGGGGCAGAATCTCTGCCCACGCTGCGCTTGAGCCAATAGCTTTACTAAAGAGCGGGCGCAGACCGATGCGGCGCACGGCCCGGTATTCAGCCGTTAACTGATCCTTAAATTTGCCGGCCGTGAAATAGGCGCGCGGGAAATTGACGGACGCCCACCCCCTTGACGAGTGGCGGCTGGCGGCGACGATGAACTCCTCCGGGTCGGTGAATTGCGCATAAGCTTGCTTGCCCTCGTCGGTCAGCACCCACCAATCACGATTGTTCAACAGCCAGCCCGCCTTGAGCGGCGCAATCGAGGCGCGCGTCATCTCGACGAACTGTTGCCAGATTAATTGCGCGCGAGCTTGATCCGGCCCGCCGCCGTTTGCCGGCAGCGACTGTTCGAGCCGCGCGAGGATAGCTTTTTCGCCCAGTCCGTCGGGCTGGTCTTGCAGTATCTCGAACAGCTTTCGGGCCAACTCGCCGGCGCGCTGGCGCGTACGCTTAACCATTAAACTTTCCTCCGCTCAAACTGTCTCATTAATTGCCGCTTTCAGTTTAGTGAATGATCGGGCACACGCTTGCGCAGCAGGTCGAAGTGCTGCCAGAAGGTCAGCCCGCGCCAGATTTTTTGCCGTTCGTCCAGCGTCAGGATGCCAAAGAGGAAGATGGCCGTTAGATAGACCAACGAAAAACAGGTGCCGCAGATAGCGAGGATAAAAAACGGCTTCAGCCCGACCAAGAGCGCCCGCACGAGCGCCGTGACGAGACTCGCGGCGAGCACCGCCAGCGTCAGGCTCCCGATCCCGTCAAAGAGCACGAAGCGGCTGAGCGTCGTGCCCAAAATACCCCTTACTTTATTAGCCACCAGCGCGCGATCAATGATGTTCACCGAGACGTTCACCAAGATCGCGCCGACGAGGCCGAAACGCGGCATGACCAGCCACAACCCGACGACGAACAGGACGAGCAGCATAACGCGCACCTTGAGCAGAAAATAACGGTGCTCGGCGTAAGCGCGCATGACCGGATCGTAGGCGCTCGTGATGACGGCGAACGGGATGAGCGTGATGTTGATGGCGAAGATGGGCCAACTCGCCAGATAACGTTCGGTAAACAGAAAAGTAATGAACTCGCGCCCCGTCAGCAGCAGCAGCGCGTAGAGCGGAAACAGGACGATGGCGAGTTTGCGCATCACGCGGGCGATCAGCTCGACGATCTCACGGCGGTCGCCGGTCTTTTGCAGATAGCTCACGTGCGGAATGGTGATCGTCGAGACGGATTCGACGAGGATGCCGACGAGCGGCAACTCGAAGCAGCCGATGGCATAGATGGCATACGAGGCTGCGCCGAAGCGATGCGCGACGAAATAGTTGTCGAGCACGATCAGCAGTTGAAAGATCATCGAGGCGAAACCGAGCGGCAGCGCGTAAGCCAGTTGCATCCGCAGCATGGCCCACTCGAAGTTGCGCCAGAACCCGTTGAAGCGCGCGCGCAGGTAGAACATGAGCGCGATGGTTTGTAGGATGCCTTGCAGCAGCGCTGCGTACAGGAGCGCCTTGACCGAGCCAAAGAGCAGCACCGCCACGACCATGAACAGACACTTGGTGAACTGCGTGACGATGACGAGCAGCGTTGCCAGTCGCAACTCCTGATTGGCCACCGCCAGCGTGTCGATAAATGAAGAGATGACCCACGTCAGCACGAGCAGCCCGACGAGCGGCGCATAGTCGCTCATCTCCGCGCTGTTAAAGAGCGAGGCGAGCAGCGCCGGATGCAGGATGAGCGCGAGACAGACGACGACCGAGACGAAGAGGTAGTAAAGCAGTATGTTGAAGACGATCTGCGGTTGACGTGTAGGTTCGCGCGGCAGAAAGTAGAGGGCGCTCATGCCGACGCCGAGCGGCAGAAACGTCATGGCGCTGCTGAGGAACAGGAAGACCTGTTTATAGAGACCGAAATCCGTCTGCGTCAGCCGGCGGACGATCAGGAGCGGCAGCACGAAATTGAGCGCAAACGCGAGCGTGCGCGCAAACATGATCCAAGACACACGCGCAGTCAACGACATGCCTGCGGTGCGCGCCCCCCTAGCCTCTGGCGAATTATCCTTCAATTTCAGCGCCTCAACTTCTGCTGACATTTGTAACCGGCTCGCGCACCGTCTCCCAACGCGCATACCGCTCGCCGCGCACGAACTTATAAAAGGCCAGCAGCGACGCAAGGTTGGCGAGCACGAAATAATGTGGCAGCGCCAGCAAACGCAGGCGCACGCCCGCACGCTCAAGCGCCCACGCGGCGCTGGCGGCGAGATAGAAACAGACCTGCGCGCCGAACATAACGGCGTAGAAGAGTGAGCGCGGCGCAAGCAGCGCGGCCGTGCTGAACAGCAGCAGCAGCAGCACGGGCACAAGGTAGCGCGCAACTTTGTGCGACAGGAGTTGGACGGCGTAGAAGCCGCTCCGGAACGGGTTCATCATCGCGCGATGCCGCCACAGGTCTGTGTAAGTCTGCGTGATGATCCGCACGCGCATGCTCAGTTCCTTGTCGGCGCGCTGGTGCGTCTCTTCCGTGCAGACGGCGGCCGGCTCGTAGATGGTGCGAAGGCCCTGTTCGACCATCTTGGTGGCGATGATGAAATCGCTGCACGCTTCGTTGTAGAGCGGCACGTAAGCCGCGCGGCGCACCGCGTAGAGACAGCCGGAGACGCCGATGAGCGAACAGATGCGACTCTCGTGCTGTTTGAGCAGCGTCTCGTAGCCCCAGTAGGAACGCGCGCCGCGCCCGACGTTCGACTGCGCCGGATCAACGTAGATCAGTTGGCCGCCCACGCACCCGACGCTTGGGTCGGCAAAGCTCGGCATCATCACGCGCAGCACGTCCGGTTGATAATGCGTCGTGGCATCGGAGAAGAGAATGATGTCGCCGTGCGCCTCGGCGACGGCCGCGTTCTGCGCCGCCGTCTTGCCCAGACGTTCCGGTTGGCGCAGCAGACGCACGCCGCGCGTGGCGAACGAACGCGCGATTTCGTCCGTGCGGTCAGTGGAACAATCTGAGGCGACGATCACTTCCAGCAGTTCGCGCGGGTAATCGAGCGCCAGCGTGTTCTCAAGTTTGGCGGCGAGGTCGCGCTCCTCGTTGTAGGCGGTGATGATAACGCTGACCGTCGGCGTCTGCTCGGCCCGTTTGACCGTGCGCGGGCGCAAGCGACTGAGGACGATGAGCAGCAACGGATAACCGACATACGTGTAGCCGAGCGCCGCGACGCTCAACCAGAACACGATCTGTGCGGTAAACCTCATACGCTCGTCGTCAGTTTAATGCTTCGGACTCGCGGAGCGCGCCGTTGTAAGCCTGCGCCGGCAGTTCGGCGGGCGCGTGCAGTTCTTCAGGGCTGTTGCTGGCGACGCGGGCGGCGTCGGGGCTGGCTTCGTAGATGCGGTGCAGGCAAGCCGCATAGCTCACCAGATAGTAGATGTACCACACGAAAGCGACGGAGGCGAAAAAACTGCTGACCATGTAACCGACGAGACTCGCCTGCAAGCCGACGGCGAGATAGTAGAAACGCGAGCGCCGGGCCGCGCCCGAAGTTGCGCGTTCAATCTGGCGCAGACGGCGAAACGGCGCGGTGACAAACATGACGTAGAACACCAGCGCCGCGAGTCCCATCTCGGCCGAGACCTGTGTGTAGGCGTTGTGCGTGGCATGTTCCGTGTTGGAGTAGAGAACGTAATTATCCATCCCGATCCCGAACAGCGGATGGCGGAGCGAGACGATGATCGATTTTTTCAGGTCGTCGCGCCGCGTCAGCGCCGAATCGTCCGAAGTCGTCGAGAGCCGCCCGCCATAGCTACTCGGCACGAGCAGGACGAATAACGGCACAAGGACGAGCACCAACGCACAGATGGCCAGCCGGTGCTGCCGCCCGATCTTCCACACCAGCACGAGCGTCGCCGCGACCAGCCCCAAAAATCCGCCGCGCGAAAAAGTAGCCACCATGCCGCCCAACAATAGCAGCGCACACGCGCCGTAGAGCAGTTTCTTGAACGGATTACGCGTGCCGAGCAGGAGCGCGACGGCGAGCGGGATCATCGTCACCAGATGGAGCGCCAGATCGTTCGGATTATCGAACAGCCCTTTGATCGTGCCCGCGATGCGCTTGCCCGCCATGACCAGATTGCCCGTGCGGAAATCGTTGATGGCCCCGGCCGCCAGTACACAACTCACGGCCAGCGCGAGCAGGATCAGCGCTTTCAAACGTCGCTCCGTGCGCACGGCGTTAATCATCACGATGAACATCGTGACGACTTTGAGGAACTCGACGAAGGATGTCCAAGAGCGGGCGGGGTCTTGCGCCAGCGGGATCGAGAGCAGCCCGGTCAGCCCAAGCAGCAGCACGAGATTGATCTCGCGCGGGCGCGCGGTCAGGTTGCCTGCAAGCATGAACTGTGTCGGGAAGAAGACGGCGAGCGTGCAGGCGGCGACCCAGAAGGCCATCGAAGTGAAGCCCGCGAGCGCGTCGAACAACTCGTAAGGGCGCACGTAGACAACGAGCGTGAACAGAAACAAGCCGGCAAAGGTGAACAAGTGCCCGCGCGTCTGCCGTTGCTGCGCCGTTTGCACCGGGCTGGTCGGCTCGCTTGCTGGCTCGCCTATCGGCTGCGCGGCGAGTGGCGGGTGGGTGTCGCTGGCAGAGAAAGCGCCTGCGGCTGCGACGTGGTCGGCTGCGTCTGTATCCTGAGTTTGTTGTGGCGCGAACCAATGATCGTCAACTGACGCATCGGGCGCGTGCGCCGGGTCGGTCGGCGGCCGCCACGCTGGCGTGACCGGCTCGTAATCGCTGGGCTGGCGGCGGTATCCCATCTAGCGGCACTCTTAAAACTTACACGGAACTCGAACGACCAGCGCGGCGCGCGTCCATCCGTATGCTTGACGCGCAAGACCCTGCAGGTCTTAAACAAGCGCGGGCGCGCACGCGCGCTTAAGTGAAAACGCTTCCGACACGGGGCAATCGTGCAGGAAGCCATCACTGACAACTCGTTTTTGCAGACAGCGCCAGCGCGCGCTTACGGACTTGCCTCGCTACTTACTGTAGGCAAGACGGGCCGGCAACGTCAAGCGTATGACCTCTCTGGCTGTCCGCTTGCACTTAAACCGCGACGCCCGCCTCGTCGCCCACGAGCACGAGCGCACGCACGCGCTCGCGCAGAGAGATTTCAAAGCGCCGCGCCTGCTCGATCTCAGAGAACGCCAGCGCGCGCAACTGTTGCTCGATGCGGCGGCGATAATCCGAGACGAGCGAATCGGAGACGCCGAGCCGCGCGGCGGCTTCCAACTGCGTCACATGATCGGGGCTGAGGTAGCAATGCCACAACACGCCGAGCATGCGGTCGTACTGCTTCGACTTGCCCCGCACGGTCGCATGCAGGCTTTTCAAAAACTGGTCAACGTAACCCGCCGCTTCGTGCTCCGACTCGCGGCGCAGCAACCCCTGTTCGGGATTCTCGCGCCCGTCCACCGGCTCGAAGCTGCGCCCCTGTTCGTCGTCGTCACCGCCGCCGAGCGGTACGAGATAGATGTCCATCACGGGCAGCCGCGACATGACGAGGCTACGCAGCGAGCGCACGTCCACCGGCGCATCGGCCGCTTCCAGCACACTCACGATCAAATCTTCCAGATCGGAGTTGCTGATGATGATCTGCGCGTCGCCCGTGCAGCCGACCATGCGTGTGTCGCGCTGGCGGACGGGGATGAGTTGGATGCGCTGTTCAAGTTCCTGTGCGCCGCGCCGCGCTTTGCCGGCCGGCCACTCGCTGAGTCCGTAGACGCGATCCACCAGCCGGCGGTGATGCTCGTCGGCCGCGCCTGCGCCGTCGAAGCGGCGGAAATTCGGGCTGGACTGGATGATGGTCGAGATGCGGCGCGCAAGCCGGTAGGATTCCGGATGCCGCTTGCGCAACTCGGCCGTCAACAGGTTCGTCAATTCGATCTGGCCGATCTCGCATTCGATCTCGGCGTCCGACATCTCTGTGTCGAGATAGTGCTGGAAGCGCCCCTTGGCGAGCAGCGTGACGAAAAGTTCCTGCGTGAGATCGACATAGGCGTTGCCGCGCTCGCCGCCTTCGACAAGGAGACCGGCGCTATATGAAGCGCGCACGAGCGGGTGACTGCACACAACGCGGTGCAAATCTGTCCACAGACGCGTTACGTCTGAGCGGCGCAGCGCTTCGACCCATTGCGCGGCGGTGCGTATGCGCTCGCCGCCCGGCGCGCGCGGCGCAGGCGACGGCGCGTGCAGGTCTTCGTCGGCGCTCGACAGGGCGGTCTCGAAGGGTTGATTCTGATCGGCGGATGTCGCAGCCATGTTACTCGTTTCGTCCGTCGGGCCAGGGTTTCGGGCAGGCATGTGAGGCGGCGTCGCTAAAAAGTCAGTAGCGTTGGTGCAAGCTGGCGGAAGGATTTCGCTCCTCGTCTTCTCGGTGAGCGCCAGACAGAGCCGGGCGGTCGTAGTGGCAAGTGTGCTCCTTCATCGCATCGTCATCAAGACAGTTGTACCCGCAAGCTTGCGGCTCTGCACTTTCGCACCCGGCTTCAAATAATGTCTCACGCGCTGGCACCGAACCCTCTTGACCGCACATTATCTATATGAGGGGCGGCAAACGCAAAGTGTATCCGACATGGGTTGCAAGGGGCGTCGGCAACTGCACGAGGAGAGACAAGGATTTTCAGCCTTCAATAGCGCACCGCGTACCTGACGCTTGGCGGACGGTTTGCCGTGCCCCGACCCATGAAGGGACAGGACAGCGGGCCGCACCTCCCGCGCGAGTTACTGTCTCAATTGTCACGAGCTGGAAGTCCGAGCCAGGTGACCGCTAAGGGGAACAGGCGCGGCCGACCAGTGGGGAATCAGGGAAACACTGTCGTCCCTGACGACATTGAGGATATTAACAGTTGCCCGCAAATTGAGCAACACCTTTTTACATCAGCGTCAAGCTATTGATTAGACAGGTAGAAAATCGCGCGGGCGGTTGGCGAAGTTATGGAACTGGCGTGTCATTGATGCTTTCCTTTCGTTGACCAAGCGAAGTGCCCATTATTTCGGGTTTCGACGGCTGTGGCCCCCCTCATCTGCTCTTGTCCCAGCCCCACGCGTGCTGTGCCTTTTGCCGGGGCGCTTCGGTCAGAGACCTCGGCATAGGTGTACTTACGCTCAGGCTCTGACGGCAAGGTAGAAAGAGAGGGAACCTATGGGTTCGGTTAGCACAGCCACATTTTGTAAGCGCAAGACCTGTCCGGCGACAGAGATGCTGCTGCTCTACCACGACGCGGTGCTCGCCCCTGCGTTGGAACAGGTTGTCGCCGCGCACCTCAGCGAGTGCGACTTCTGCGCTGCGGAACTGTTCCTGCTCACGAAATTCCCGCCCGCCAGCCTGCCGCAATATGCGCCCGTGCCCATGCCCGAACCGCTCCACCGGCTAGCCCGCGCGCTTTTGAGCAACGTCCCGCGCATCGTCAGCCGCACGCTCGAACTCATCTACGACAGCGACCGCCTGACGCTGACCGACGCCTGAAGCGTGGACGGCGCAAGAGCCGCGCGCGAGGGCTTACGGCGTGCAAGGGGCCCGCGCGGCTGCAATGAAAATATAACGAGCGGCGGAAGCATCTTCCGCCGCTCGTTTTTCGTGATCGCGTTCGTCACGCTCGTTTCCCTACCCCGCGCGTCAGTCTTCTTTACCCGCGCCGCCAGAGTAAATCTCGTCAATTAGGGGGCCGTACTTTTCGTCAATCACGCGCCGTTTGACCTTGAGCGTCGGCGTCATCTCGCCGCCGTCAATGGAGAATTCTTCGGGGAGCAGCGCGACGCGCCGGACGCGCTCGTAGTCGCTCAAACCAGCGGTCAGCGCCGCCACTTCGCGCTGGACGAGGCGCACGACCGACGGGTTGCGGCTGGCGGCAGAGCGGCCGCCGTTGCCCTGCGGCTTGAACTCGACGCCGTTCTCGGCCAGCGCGCCCTGCACGGCCTCCCAGTCCGGCACGATGAGCGCGGCAGGTTGTTTGCGCCCTGCGCCGACGACGACCACTTGATTGACGAGTGCGCTCTGCTTGATCAGGCTTTCGATCTGTTGCGGGGCGACGTACTTGCCGTTCGAGAGTTTGAACAGTTCCTTCTTGCGATCCGTGATGTAGAAATGGCCGCGCTCGTCTTTGAAACCCACGTCGCCCGTCTTGAACCAACCATCTTCAGTGAAGACGGCCGCCGTTTCGTCGGGCTTGTTGTAATAGCCGCCCATCACGTTCGGCCCGCGCACGAGCAGTTCGCCCTCCGGGTCGAGGCTCAACTCGATGCCGGAGAATGGCAGCCCGATTGAACCGACCTTGTTGTTGTCGGGTCTATTTGCCGCGACGATGCACGCCTCGGTCATGCCGTAGCCTTGCAGGACGGAGATGCCCGCCGCGAGAAAGGCGTAGGAGAGCGCGGGCGACAACGGCGCACCGCCTGAGACGAAGTAGCGCAGCCGCCCGCCCACACCCGCGCGCCACTTCGAGAAGACGAGCGCGCTCGCCACGTCCTGCTGCAATTCAAGGAGCGGCGGCACACGCGCGCCCTTATCTTTCAACTCGGCGTAACGCTTCCCCGTCGCCAACGCCCACGCGAACAGTTTTTGTCGCCAGCCCTTCGCCGCCATGCCCTTTTTGACGATGCGGTGATAGACCTTCTCAAACAGTCGCGGCACGGCCGTCATCACGGTCGGGCGTACCTCCTGCAAGTATTCGCCGAGTTGATCGACCGACGCCGCGTAATGCACGGCCATGCCATTCCAGCAGAAGACGTAAAAGGCCGTGCGCTCGAAGATGTGCGAGAGCGGCAGCACAGAGAGCGACACGTCTGTCTCGGAGATCGGCAGATCGTTTGTGATCGCATAGACGTTCGAGACAAAGTTCGCGTGCGTGAGCATCACGCCTTTCGGCTCGCCCGTCGTGCCGGAGGTGTAGATGATCGTCGCCAGATCGTCGGCGTGGACGGCGCGTGTGAGCGCATCGAACGTTTCGGGTTCGGCCGCGGCCCACGCAGTGCCACGCGCTTCGAGTTCCGCGAGCGTGAGCGCGCCCGCTTCGGCTTGCGCCGATTCGTCGTCGAAGAAGACCAGCCGCTCGACCGATTCGACGCCCTCGACGCCGGGGCGCGCATGCTTGTAGACCCGGCGGTGCGAGACAAAGAGCAGGCGCGCACGCGAGTCTTCCAGAATGTAGCGCACCTGTTCGACCGCCTGCGTCGTGTAGATGGGCACATTGATCGCGCCCAAGGAGAGGATGGCCAGATCGGTCAGCGACCACTCGGGCCGGTTCTCGGACAGGAGCGCGACGCGGTCGCCTTTGCGTATGCCGAGATCGTAGAGACCGAGCGCGATGGCGCGGATGCGGCGCTGCATCTCTGCGGCGGAGATGTGCTGCCAAGCGCCGCTCACTTTATGGTTGAGCGCGTCGGGGCGGGCGCGCACGTCGAGCGCGGTCAGACAGAGTGCGGGCAGCGTCGTCGGTGGCGGATCGCGGTGCGAATGGTTGTGCGTCATGTCGAAAGGTGCTGAGCTTTATAAGGGGACGAACGGGCAAGCGCGCCGATTTTAGCCCGCCGCCGCGCGTCTGTCATCCGTCGGCCGTCGTGTCGGCGCGTTCGTTGAAATACGCGATGGTGCGTTTGAGTCCCTCTGCGAGCGGGACGGTAGGCTGCCAGCCGAGCAAGCGGCGGGCGCGCGTGATGTCGGGCTTGCGCTGCCGGGGGTCGTCCTGCGGCAGCGGATGAAATTCGAGTTTTACTTCAGCGCCGCACAGTCGCGCCGTCTCTTCCGCCAACTGCCGCATGGTGAACTCGACGGGGTTGCCCAAGTTGACCGGCAGCGCCACGTCCTCACCCTGCGCGCCCGGCTCAACATTCATCAGGCGCACCAGTCCTTCGACCAGATCATCAACGTAGCAGAACGAGCGCGTCTGCTCGCCCGTGCCGTAGATGGTCAAGGCCGCCCCTTTGCGCGCCTGCGTGATGAAGTTCGAGACGACGCGCCCATCGTCCGCGAGCATGCGCGGGCCGTAGGTGTTGAAGATGCGCGCGATGCGCGTGTCCACCTTGTGCTGGCGGTGATAATCCATCAGCAGAGTTTCCGCCAGCCGCTTGCCCTCGTCGTAGCACGATCTGATCCCAATCGGATTGACGTGCCCCCAGTAGTCTTCCGGCTGCGGGTGGACTTGCGGGTCGCCGTAGACTTCCGAGGTTGAAGCTTGCAGTATGCGGGCGCGGACGCGCTTGGCGAGGCCGAGCATGTTGAGCGTGCCCATGACGTTGGTCTTGACGGTCTTGACCGGGTTGTACTGGTAATGGACGGGCGAGGCGGGACAGGCGAGGTTATAAATCTGTTCGACTTCGAGCAGGACGGGTTCGATCACGTCGTGGCGCAGCAACTCGAAGCGGCGGTTGGCGAGCAGGTGCGCGATGTTCGCGCGCCGACCCGTGAAGAAATTGTCGAGACAGATGACCTCGTGCCCGTCGTCGAGCAGACGCTCGCACAGATGCGAACCGATAAAGCCTGCGCCGCCGGTGACGAGTATGCTCATGTTGAAGGCGTCGGTTCGACCGGGCGGGACGTGGGCGTGGCGTGCCGCCGCCGCCGGCCCGTGCTGCGTGCAGCGCGTTCGTCTTCGACGCGCCGGTCGTTGGTCGCCAGCGCCGCGAGCAGGAGAAAGAGGAGCGCAATGGAAATGATGTGGAGCGGAAAGTCGAAGAAGCTGTGGACGAGGACGGCGGCGCAGCCCGCGAGCGCGCCCGCGGCCGTGCCGCGCCGGAACTTGTCCGCCGAGCCGAGCCTTTGCAGCCCCATGCGCGCCAGCGCCGCGACGAAGATGAGCGCAAGCACGCCGCCCACGAGACCGGCATCCGCGAGGATTTGCAAGTAATCGTTATGCGCCTGTTCCAGCCGGAGCGCACCGTTCAGCGGGTCGTGGCGCGTGTAGGCGACGCCAAACGCGCCTAGCCCAGCGCCGACGATTGGATGCTCCTTGATGACGCCGACCGCGCCGCGCCAGAACTGCGCGCGGCCCGAAGTTGGATCGTCGGCGTTGACCGTGCCGACCAGACGGCTGAGCGACTGTTCGCCGCCGAGCGCCAGCGCACAGCCGAGCAGTACCAGCACAAGCAACACCCCCGCGCCCGCCCGCACCAGCGCCCCACGCACACGCCCCGTGCCCGCCTCGCCCCCGCGTCGCCGCACCGCGCCGCCCAAGACGAACAGGAACAGCACCTCGACGGCAAGACTTAAGACGCCGCCGCGCGAGTTGGTCAGGACGAGCGCGGCGGCCATCAGCACGACGGCGAACAGGTAGAGGAAGCGGCGTTCGCGCTCGATTGCACCCGCGAAGAGTAGCCCGAGCGGGAGTGCGAGCGTCAGTTCCATGTAGGCGGCGAAGTGGTGGCTATTGATGAAGGGGCCAAAGGGGTGGCCCTGATTGGGCTGGCGCAGCCAGTAGATTTGATCCGGGCTGACGAAGTGTTGCAGCAGGCCGAAGACCGCGAGCAGGAAGCCGAAGATCGTCACGGTGCGGACAACGAGCCGCAGCCGGCTTGGGCTGTCAATGAAGACGAGCGCGGCGGCGAAATAGACGAGCAGCGCCGCCAGTTGGACGACCACAAACCGCGTCGCGTACGGATCGAGCGTGAGCGCGTTGACCGGCGCGACGCCCAACTCGCCCGCTGCGCCCGTCGGCCCAAACGGCAGCAGTTGCACGAGGCCGAGCAGACACAGCCCGGCGAGCGGCCACTGCAAAGCGTTGCGGCTGACGCGCAGGCGGCCCGTGCGCCACGCGTCCGCCGCCCAGAGCACCGACACGAGGCCCGCGCCCGCCACGAAGAACATGAGCGACCACGCGTGTACCGTGCCGAAGGCGAGCGTCGAGAGCACGACCGCCAGACAGAGCGCCAGCATGATGAAGCGGCTGGCGAGCGTGCGCGCACCCGCCACGAGCGTGGGCGCAGGCGACGCGGCGGCCGGCTCAGCGGCCGTTGGCGTGTCCGTTGGCGTTGCCGCCTCCGCCCGTGCGTTGTAGATTGAAGTCGTCATACCAAACTTTGCCGAAGAGTGGACAGATGGACTGCGCGCAGGGCGGGCGGTTCAAGCGCACGACGACGGCTTCGACTTGTGCCCCGGTCGTAAAGTCGAGCGCCACCTCCTGCCAGTCGCTCGCACCGTTGGCGACCGGCGGCGACGCAGCCAGCACGCGCGTCTGATCAACCGCGTCCACCACTTCGGTCAGCACCGTGCTCGCGCCCTTCAGGTCTTCCGTGCGGACGAAATAGCTCAGACGATAACGCGTCTGCGGCGCGACGACGATAAGCTGCGAGACGTGTTGAAAGCTGAGCGGCCCCGATGCGTTGAAGACGATGCGCAGGCTGCGTGCGCCGCCGTGCTTCTGGCGCTCGTCCAGATTGATCTGCGTCTGCGCGGGCGGCGCAACCTGCCAGCCGTACCACGTGCGACCCGCCGGCCCGACCGCAAACTCGAACCCACCATTCAACAGACGCTCCTCCATAGGCGTCTCGGCGTTCGCGTCCGCCTGCGGCGCGTTGAAATCGTGTTCGACCGCGAGCGCCGCCCGGTACTGCTTCGCGGCTAGAAATGTCTCGCGCAGGTGTTCGCCCGTCGCGCGAAACTCGCTGCGCTGCGCCGCGTTGAAGCCTTGCCACAGGCGCACCGCTTCGGCGATACCGGCGCTGCGCGCCGCTTCATCAGCCGGCTTGCGATTTAACAGAAACTCGATGAGACCAGCGCGCGTCGCCGGTGTATCGCCGACCGCCGCGACGACCGCCGGCACGCGCCCCTCGGCCATGCGCCACGCCACCTCGAAGACCTGCGCGCGAAACTTCGCCGGGTTCGTGTCCGCCGCGCGGCGCAACTCCGCGAACGCCTCTTCGTCACGCCCGGCGCGCAGCAGCAGATTGCCAAGATACCAGTGCGGATCAGGATAGCCGGGCGCGAGTTCGACCGCCCGCCTGAGCGCACGCTCTGCGCCCGCGTCGTCGCCCGCGAGGCTCCGCACACGCCCCAACTCGAACCACAGCCGATAATCATGCGGTGACAAGGCGGCCGCGCGCTCATACTCTCTGACGGCCGCCGCCAACTGCTCCGGCTCGAAACTCCGCTCCGCCAGTCGCGCCAGCGTAAAGTGTGCCTGCGGATCGGCCGGCGCGAGATTCGCCGCCGCCTGCGCCGCGTCCGGTTCCGCCAGCCATTCCGCCATCGTGTTCCCCAGACACCAGCGCGCCACGGCCCACACGCACACCAGCGCCAACACAACCGGCGCAAACAACAGCACGCGGCGCCACAAAGCGCGCACGTCAAAGGTAGTGATCTGCTCGGACATCGGGAAACAGCAGGTGGTCAGTCGCACGCGGTCAGCAGGTTTTCTACTGCTGACCGCTCAAGCTTGATGCAACACCGGCCGGTCGTAGCGCAACTGCACTGTCTGCCTTCTTTTTACTGACTACTCTTCTTCCAGCGCCTCGATGTGGATGCGCAGGCGGCGCAGCGCGACGTGGGCGGCCGCGCAGTCGCGGCGAATTTCGCTGAGGCGCTCGCCGGAGAGGCGCGCGCTTGAGATCAGGACTTCCGCCACGCGATGCTCCTGACAGATGCGTTGCAGCGCGCCGTTGCCGCCGAAGACGCGATAGCCGTGAATGACCTTGCCTGTCTTCAACGGGTCGTCGTCCACGAAGCCGACCGGCGTCAGTTGCAGTTCACGATTGTTCAGCACTTCGCGCAGCAGCAGTTCGCCCGCGTCGCCCGCGCCGTAGATGAGCACGCGCCGGGCATCCGCCTCGCGCCCCGTCGGCACGATGCGGCGAAAGAGGCGGAACGCGGCGCGGCTGCCCGCCAGCAGCAGAAACATGATCATCGCATCAAGCACGAAGACGCGCCGCGACAGCCCCTCGAACCGAAACTTGAACAAGAGCGCGATGATACTGGTCACGGAGCTTAACGCCACCGCCTGCCCGTACACGATCAGATTGTCAATGCTGATGTAGCGCCAGAGGCCGCGATAGACGCCCGTGGCGAGGAAGATGAACATCTTGACGAAGACGAGCACGGGCACGGTGCGCCAGAACAGTCGCCACGCCGTTTCGCTCTTGGTCAGAGAGCCATAGAGCAGCGTGTAGGAACTGTAGTAGGCGAAGACGACGAGCAGCACGTCGAGCAGTACCTCGAAGATGCGCCGCTTGTAGGAGAGATCGACTAAAAACGAGACGAGCGGTTTGCTGCGCGCCGCCTGCACCTCTGCCTCGTCGTAGACCTTCACGCCCGCGAGATAGACGCCGACGAGCGTCAATACAACCGTGAAGCCGACAATAGCGAGAAAACTGAAGTCGAGCCGCACCTTGTTGACCAGTAGCGCGAGCAGCCCCGACAGCCCCGCAAACGCGTAGAGCATCCAGACGGCGCGGCGCTCGGAGAGGCCGAGCGCCACCAGCCGGTGCGAGGTATGGTCGCGCCCGCCCTGCGAGGCGGCCCGCCCCGACAGTTTGCGCAGCACCGTGACGAACGTTGTGTCGAAGATCGGGATGAACAGAATCAGCACGGGTACGGCGACGACGATCAGGTAGGAGCGCGAACGCGCGCCCGACACGCTCAGGAGCGCCGTCGTCGCCAGAAAGAAGCCGATAAAGAGCGAGCCGCAGTCGCCCATGAAGATCGTCGCGGGGTTCGAGTTGTAGATCAGAAAGCCCAGGAGCGCGGCGGCGAAGACGCCGAGCATGAGCGCTTCGGGCACTTGCCCCTGCGAGAGAAAGCCGAGCGCGAGAAAGGCGGCGGCGATGGCGGCGATGCCTGCGGCGAGGCCGTCCATGTTGTCGAGCAAATTCAGCGCGTTCGTGATGCCGATGAGCCAGACGAAGGTGATCGCGGCGTTAACGGCCGGCTCGGAAGTCCACGGCATGCTCAGCCCGTAGTAGATGACGAGCGTCGTGCCCATCACCTGCCCGACCAGTTTCTGGTACGGCTTGATGTGCAGGAAATCGTCCACGAGGCCGACGAGGAAGAGGAACGTGCTGGCGAGCATGACCACCCAGCCGTAAGGTCTGTGCGGCATGCGCTGGATGAACAGAAAATAGCTGACGGCGACCGTCAGAAAGATGGCCACGCCGCCGAACATGGCGGTCGGCTTTTTATGCCAGCGATCCGCTTTGGGCTGCGCGACCAGCTTGCGCCGGCGCGCCAGCGCGCGCACGAGCGGCGTCAGCGCCAGTGCCAGCGCAAACGACACAAAGACAGGCAGGAGTTGAATAAGACCGGGCAACATGGCAACTATTCGAGGCGCGTGGGTCGTGTGAAAAACTATTCGATGCGGCGCGAGAAAGCAAGGACGGGAAAACCGCCCGCGCGGGCCGACCGGTTAACCCGTGCGCGCCCGCCCGACGGTCGCTCAGTCGCGCCCGGTGTAATGCTCGATCACTTTTTGCAGGATGCCGTCGAGTTTCACCTGCGGGTTGAAGCCGACGAGTTGGCTGATCTTCGTGATGTCGGGCACGCGGCGCGGCATGTCCTCAAAACCCTCTTCGTAGGCTTCGTCGTAAGGCACGAAGATGATCTCGGAGTCGGATTTCGTCAACTCTTTCACGCGCTCGGCCACTTCGAGGATCGAGACCTCTTCGTGCGAGCCGATGTTGAAGACTTGGCCGACCGCGTCCGCATGCTCCATCAGGGCCGTCAGCGCGCCGACCACGTCGCCCACGTAGCCGAAGCAGCGCGTCTGTTTGCCGTCGCCATAGACCGTGATCGGGCGACCCGCCAGCGCCTGTTTGACGAACGTCGGGATGACCATGCCGTACTGCCCGGTCTGACGCGGGCCGACGGTGTTAAAGAGCCGCACGACGACCGTCGGCAACTTCTTCTCGCGCCAGTAGGCGAGCGCGAGGAACTCGTCAATCGCTTTGGAGCAGGCATAAGACCAGCGCCCCTTCGTCGTCGCGCCCATGACGAGGTTGCCGTCTTCCCGAAACGGCACGTCGTTCGAGAGGCCATAGACCTCTGAGGTCGAAGCGACGAGCACCTTCTTCTTCTTCTTATTGGCGAGCGCAAGCACGACCTCCGTGCAATGCACGTTCGTCTCAATCGTGCGGACAGGGCTTTCGACGATGAGCTTTACGCCGACGGCCGCCGCGAGATGAAAGACGCAATCGCAGGCATCAACGAGTTCGGCCGTGACCGGCGTGTTCTGCACGGTGTCAATGGTGTAATGAAAGCGCGGGTGCTCCTTCAGGTGCGCGATGTTCTCGATTGCGCCGGTCGAGAGATCGTCGAGGCAAAAGACTTCGTCGCCGCGCGCGATGTAAGCGTCCGCCAGATGCGAACCGATAAAACCCGCGCCGCCTGTGATCAAAACTCGCAAACTATTTATTCCCCCTTCGCGCGCGCCGACCAAGCGCCGCGCGGCAGATCGCCAACGGCCGCAGGCGCATTGGCGCGCGCCGGCCGCAGTTCATCGTAGAGCTTTAAGAGATCGGTCAGCAGCCGCTCGACCGAGTAGTGGGCGACGACGTACGCGCGCCCGCGTGCGCCCAGTTCGCGCCGCAGGTCGGCGTCGTCGAGCAGGTACATGAGCGCCGCCGCGAAACTCTCCGCCTCGTCGGGCGGCACGCGCACGCCCCGCGCGCAGACGACGAAAGGTGCGCGCGCCGCCGCTTCATTCGTCGCGGCCGGTTGCTTCGTCTCCGGCGCACTCACGGGAGCGCCGAGCAGGTCAACCACGCCGCCGACGGCCGTTGCGACAACCGTGCGCGCATTCGCCATCGCTTCGATGAGCGTGAGCGGCGTGCCCTCGTTGCGCGAGGTGAGCGCAACCACGTCGAGCGCCGGGTAGAAGTTTTCGGGATCGGCGCGCAGCCCCGTGAAAATAACGTCGTCGCCGAGACCGAGCGCGTGCGCCTGTGCTTCAAGTTCGCGCCGCAGATGACCGTCGCCGATGATGACGAAGCCTATGCGCGCATCGTCCGCCGCGTGCTGCGTTGCCGCGCGCTGCGCCTTGCAGAGCGCCGCCGCGTCGAGAAACAGCTTGTGATGCTTGATCTCGGTCAACCGCCCGACGATGCCGACGAGCAAGTCCGCCGGGCGCACGCCCAACTCTGCGCGCAGATGCTCGCGCCGCGTGGCCCAATCGTCATAGGCGCGCAAGTCCAGACCTAGTGGCACGACGGCGAATTGCGCCGCGCGCCCGACGCCGAACTGTTCGTTTATCTCGCGTCGTTGCTGCGGACTGATGGTGATGATGCGGTCGGTCACCAGCCGCGCGAGCAGTTTTTCGATGGTCAGAAACAGGCGCGTCTTGAGCGGGCCGTAGTAGCTATGAAAGATGTGCCCGTGATACGTGTGGACGAAGCGCACGGGGCGCGGGCGACCGACGAGCGCGGTGGGCGTGAGCCAACGATAGAGTAGCCCCGCGACGCGGCCCACTGTGCCCGCCTTCGCCGTATGCGTGTGAACTATGTCGGGCTGTTCGCGCCGCAGCAGGCGATACAACTTCCAGACCGTGAGCGCATCCTTCGGCGACACCTCGCGGCTCATCTCGGGAATGACGACGGGCGCGACCCCCTGCGCCGCCGCGAAGTAGCCCATGTCGTCCTCGCCCGGCGGCACAGTCCCGGCGACGAGCACGGATTCGTGCCCCGCGCGCCGCGTGCCCGCCGTGACCCACGCGACGTGCTTGGCCGGGCCGCCCACGTTGAGCCGCGCGATGATGCGAACGATCTTCATAAGAGATGAGGGCCGAGAGATGAGGGTTGAGGGCTGAAAAGATTAACTCTTCTTCATCAGCCTTCAGCCCGTAACCCTCAGCCCTGCCCCGCAGCTTCCTTCGTCTCTACTTTATTCGCGCCGGTTTCGGCGACGAGGTTGCAGGCGCGCAGCAAAGAGTCGAACGTGCCGGCGTCCGTCCACCAGCCGTCGAGTTCGTCCCACGTCATTTCGCCGCGCGCGATGTAGGCATTGTTCACGTCCGTGATCTCCAACTCGCCGCGCGCCGACGGCTTGAGCGTCTTAATGATCTTGAAGACTTCGGCATCGTACATGTAGACGCCGATAACGGCGTAATTCGACTTCGGCTTTTTCGGTTTCTCCTCGATCCGCACGACGCGCCGCCCCGCCAGTTCCGGCACGCCGAAGCGCTGCGGGTCGCTGACCTGCTTCAACATGATCTTCGCGCCCCGGTCTTGCTGTTGATAAGCCCTGACGGCCGCGCAGATGTTGCGCTCGATGATATTGTCGCCGAGCGCCACGCAGACGGGCTTGCCGTCGGCGAAGTCTTCGACCAGCGCGAGTGCCGCCGCGATGCCGCCCTCGCCTTCCTGATAAGTGTAGTTGAGATGCTTCAACCCGAACGCCTTGCCGTTCTTCAGCAGTTTGAGAAAATCGCCGGCCGAATTACCGCCCGTCACGATCATGATCTCTTTGATCCCCGCGTTGACGAGCATTTCAATCGGGTAATAGACCATCGGCTTGTTATAGACGGGCAGCAGGTGCTTATTCGTCACCGCCGTCAGCGGCAGCAGACGCGTCGCCAAGCCCCCGGCTAACACAATCCCCTTCACTTAAACCAGTCCCTCCGGCCGAAAATATCGCGTGGCGCAAAGGATAACATACGCACCGCCCGACCGCGTGCGCGCGGCGCACCTATTCGGGCCGGCGTCTGAGCAGGCTGCGCCGCCCCGTCGTCCGCACGTCTGCGTCGTTGTTCTCGAAGAGATTATCGTCGGACTTACCATCTTCGACGACCATGCGCGCCAGCGCCGCGCCGCCGGGCACGGGGCTGCCCGGCTCGTCGTAGAAGCGATTGTTGCTGATGCGGTTGCCGGTCGAATCGGTGATGACGGCGGCGCGCGTGCCGCCTGAGCCGCAACTCGCAAAGGTGTTGCGCTCGATCACGTTGCGCGTCGCGCCGGAATCGAGTTGCAGCCCGACGCCGACGCGCTGCACGTAATTGTCCGCGAGATGCACGCTCGCCGCCTGCCGGATGAGAATGCCGTAAACCTGTATGCCGTTGTGCGTCGGCTGCGCGAAGGGTGCGCCGAGGATGCGATTGTTCGTCACTTCGATGGGGCCGTAGGGCGTCGCCCCGACCGTGTTCTGGATGGCCATGCCGTTCAGGGCTTCGATGAGTATCTGAGTGGTCGTGTCAATGACGTTGTCGGCGATGCGCGCGTTGGTCAGGCGGTCGCCGTAGTTCGGCTCGACATCAATGGCGGTTGCGCCGGGGCCGTGCGGCTGGCCGAAGTTGCGCATGGTGTTGTGGATGATCTGGCCGCGGTCGGCATTCGTGATCGAGATGTTCTGGCTCGCCACGTTCGTCAACAGGTTGTCGCGCACGATGAAATTCTGCGCGTAGTGGCCGGCCATTGAGCCGCCGCCGATGTTGATGCCGATGGAGTTTGTACGCTCAAGCCAGTTGCCGGAGACTTCGCAGTTCTGACAATTGCCCAGCGAGATCGCTGGATAGGACGAGGCGAAATGGATCATGGCGGCGGTCGTGGTCGTGCTCTGTTCGGCGGGGGCGGCGAGCGTCGCGCGCGTGGGCGAAACGTAGGTGGCGATCACGGTCTTATCCGTGCCGGCGAACAAGACGCCGTCCGCGTAGAACGTCCACGGCCCCGCCGGGTCGGCCATGGCGGGCGTGAACAGCGGCGCGGCCGACGTGATCGCGTTCGAGCCGCGCGTAAAGGTGATGCGCCCGGTGACGAGCGGCATGCCTTTGAAATGGCAACCGCGCACGTTGATGTTGCGCGACGGCTCGCCGTTCAGTTGTGTGCCGTTGTAATCGCCCACGATGGTCAGGGCCGAGTAGCGAATCTGCTTGCCCGTGGATTCCGAGATGGAGGCATCCCAGTTGTAGCATTGAAGCGTCGCATCGTCTTTCAGCCGGATCACGGGGTCGTCGTTTGTGGCCGTCAGATGCCCGCTGACGAGGCGCAGGGTGTGCTGCGGCGAGATGATGACGGACGAGGTGATCACGCCGTCGCCGCGCCATTCAATTGTGCCGGGACTGCTGCCTAAGGCCGCATCGGCCGCGTTCAATTTGGCGCTCGCGTCCGCCCCGCGCAGTTCGTTGGCGCGAATGGTGCGCCCGGTGGACGCGACCGTGCGCGCAGGGCGCGTCTG
Organism: Pyrinomonadaceae bacterium; assembly: GCA_036389375.1. Lineage (GTDB taxonomy): Bacteria > Acidobacteriota > Blastocatellia > Pyrinomonadales > Pyrinomonadaceae > QHXQ01. The sequence goes on from DASVQA010000125.1 coordinate 39,279, forward strand.
CGCGTGCAGCGCAATGGGCGCTGAGTTCAAGAGCGCGATGCAGAGCAGTGCTGATAAGAGTTTCACTTTAAGCCTCGCCTTGCGCCGGGCGGGAGTGTGGGCGGCGGCGCGCCGCGTAAGTTCGTGCATGAAAGTGCGGCCGGATTCAGCCTGCGGTGCTGCCATCAATGAACCGTTGAAACCATAGTTCCAGCATCATGAGCGTCCATAGTTGATGCGCGTAATCGCGCCGACCTTCGGTGTGTTCCGCGACGAGGTGCGCGACCTGTGCGGGCTTGAAGAGGCCGCGCCGCAGGCTGCGTTCCGAGAGTAATGTCTCGCGCAGGAACGGGGCCATCTCGCCGCGCAGCCAGTGTGTAATGGGCACGCCGAAGCCCATCTTGCGCCGGTCGAGTATGTCGGCGGGCAACAGTTTTCTGAGCACGCGTTTCAACAGGTACTTCGTCGTCAAGCCGCGCAGTTTGTACTGCTGCGGCAACGAAGCGGCAAACTCGATGACGTGATGATCGAGAAACGGCGAGCGCGCTTCGAGCGAGACGGCCATCGTGGCGATGTCCACTTTGACGAGCAGATCGTTTGGCAAGTACGTCATCGTATCGGTCAGGAGCGCCGCGTCCACCACGCCCGCGCCGTTGACGCGCGCAAACCAGGGGGCGAGCAAGTTGGCGGCGTCGTGGCCGTTTAGCTGCTGGCGAAACTCGTCGGCGTAAAGCTCGTCCTGCGCGCTGCGGTCGAGCACGCTGACCCAGCGCATGTAGCGTTCGACCGTCGGGAGCGACGCCGCCCGCAGAAAACGCTGCACGTCGCGCACGCGACTGCGGCGCAGTTCTGATGCGGGCAGCAGCCCGACGGCCTGCTCGATCACGCGCTCACGCAATAAGCCGGGCAGCCGCCGGTAAGTCTCCGCCAGCCGCATGGCCGCATATCTTTCATAGCCGGCGAAACATTCGTCGCCGCCGTCGCCGTTTAAAGCGACCGTGACGTGGCGGCGCGTCTCGCGGGCGACGTAGTAGGTCGGGATGGCGGACGAATCGGCGTAAGGCTCGCCGTAATGTTCGACGAGCGTGGGCAGGATGTCGAGCGCGTCGGGGCGCACGATGAACTCGTGATGCTCCGCGCCGACGTGTGCGGCGATGCGGCGCGCGTGGGCCAACTCCGAGAAGTCCTGTTCCTCGAAACCGATGGAGAAGGTCTTGACCGGCGTGCTTGACGCCTCGCTCATCAGCGCCACGACCGTCGAAGAATCTATGCCGCCGGAGAGGAACGCGCCGAGCGGTACTTCCGACATCAGCCGCACGCGCACGGCGTCGCGCAGCAGTTCGACGACGCGCTCGCCCGCCTCTTCTTCCGTCAGCTTCACTTTCTGCGTGAAGTCGGGTTGCCAGTAGCGTTGCAGTTGGATGCGCCCGTCGCGCGTGTAGGTGAGCGAACAGCCCGGCTCAAGTTTTTTGATCTGGCGATAGGCGGTCAAGGGCGCGGGCACGCACATGAAGGAGAGGTAATAGTGGATCGCTTCGGGTGCAACTTCGCGCCCGATGTCGGGATGCAGCAGGAGCGCGCTGAACTCGGAGCCGAAGATCAACTGGTCGCCGACGTGCGCGTAGAGAAGCGGTTTTTTGCCGACGCGGTCGCGGGCCAGAAAGAGTTCTTCCTTCTCTTCGTCCCAGATGGCGAAGGCGAACATGCCGCGCAGGTGCTTGGGGCAGTCCGCGCCGTATTGCTCGTAGGCGTGCAGGATCGCTTCGGTGTCGCAGTTGGTGTAGAAGTCGTGGCCGAGTTTTTCGAGGTGCGCGCGTAAGGTTTTGTAGTTGTAGATTTCGCCGTTGAAGACGATGCAGGCGGTGCGCGTCTCGTTGTAGATGGGCTGCTGCCCGCCGGCCAAGTCGATGATGGCGAGGCGGCGCATGGCAAGGCCGACGCGACCCTTTAGATAATGGCCTTCTTCGTCGGGGCCGCGATGGCGGATCGCGTCGCACATGCGCTGCAACAGCGTAGCGTCCACCGCGCGGTCGCGCCCGCGCACCATGCCTACAATGCCACACATAACTTAAACGCCCTGCGGTGCGCGTCTGGCTCCGCCAACCGTCGCCATCCGCCGGGCCGCCACCTGCTGTTGCTGCCGTTCTTCGCGCCGCTCTTTCAAGAGCACGTAGCCGACCGCCACGAACATGAAATAGAAGATAAGCAGTTGCGCGCGCTGACGGTAAGCCGTGCCGACGTTACCTTGAAAGACCGAATAAGCCAGCGTCAGCATGGTCGTGAACAACAGAATTGGCAAAGCTTGGCGCAACCGATATTTCAGCGTGAACCACAGGCCCAGCACAAGCAGCGGAAACAGACTCCACCAGACCAGCATCTCCGGCAACGTGATCGTCTGCCG
>DASVQA010000126.1:0-6266 GCA_036389375.1 Pyrinomonadaceae bacterium
GGGTTATCGGCTCGACGATTATGGGTGTGTACCTGTTCATCTCGTTGAATCTCTTCAAACTACACTCGAACGAAGCCTTCTCGGCGCTCGCCAACCCTGATTTCAAGAACTTCCTGCGCCTGCGGATCGAAGCCAATGGCAACCTGACGATCTTTCCCATCGGGCTGCGCCGCGTGCCGCGCCAATGGCGACGACAAACCGAAGGCGAGCGCGGCCCGTCCTACGTGCCCGCTCGTGTGGCGGCGCAGGAACAGCCCATACTCATAGAGTCGCCGATCTGCATCGAACGTCCGAGTGATCCGGCAACACGCTTTAATGTCGTCGCTCCGGGCGCAGGCTGCCCGTAAATTCATCCTGTGGAGTTTATTTCATGTCGAATGATAATCAGCCGCAAGCTGCCGCGCGCCACCGCGAGACGGTCGTGCCGTTCACGGCGGGCGATGGCTTCCAGTGCAATCTAGTCCACGTCGAGGGCGACAAACCGCCGACGCGTGGCCCCGTCATCCTCGTACACGGCGCGGGCGTGCGCGCCAACCTGTTTCGTGCGCCCGTCCAGACCACGATTGTCGATGCGCTCATCGAACACGGCTACGACGTATGGCTAGAGAACTGGCGCGCGAGCATCGATCTGCCGCCGAACAAGTGGACGCTCGATCAGGCGGCGCTCTACGACCATCCGGCGGCCGTCAAGACCATCGTCGAGCAGACCGGCCACGACGAAGTCAAAGCCGTCATTCACTGTCAAGGCTCGACCAGTTTCATGATGTCGGCGGTCGCGGGCCTCGTGCCGCAGGTCAAGACGATTGTGGCGAACGCGGTCACGCTGCATCCGGTCGTGCCGAAATTTTCGGAGACGAAGTTGAAGATGGCCGTGCCCCTCATCGGCCTGTTGACCGATTATCTCAATCCGCAGTGGGGTCTCAATGCGCCGACGCTGACGGCCAAGGCCGTCAAGCTACTGGTTGATGCCACGCATCACGAATGCAAGAATCCGGTCTGCAAACAGGTGAGCTTCACTTACGGCACGGGCTTCCCCGCCCTGTGGCTGCACGAGAACATAAACAACGATACGCACGAATGGCTCAAACAGGAGTTTGCCAGCGTGCCTTTAACGTTCTTCAAGCAGATGGCGCAGTGCGTCCGCCGGGGTCATCTCGTTGCGGTTGAGGGTTACAAGGAGTTGCCCGCAGACTTCTGCGCGCAAGCGCCGCAGACGGACGCGCGCTTCGTGCTAACGGCCGGTGCGAAAAATCTCTGTTTCCTGCCGGAGAGCCAGCGCCGGACGTTCGCTTGGCTCGACGAGCAGCGCAAGGGTTATCACGCGCTCCACGTCTTTCCGACCTACGGCCACCTCGACGTGTTTATGGGTAAACACGCCGCCAACGACACCTTCCCTACGATCCTCGCCGAGTTAGACAAGCCGCATTGAGCTAGGAGAATAAACAATGGCGATACCGAGACGCTTAAAGCGACAGGCCGGGCGCTACGCCCTCGTGGACGGCATTCCCTTCCACCTCCCGGTCTACTGCAAGAACTCGCCCTGCCTGATGGCTGCCTTCAGCATCAACGCCGAGCGCGCGGCGCGGCTGCTGCCCGGCAACGAAGTCCACCCGCTGCGCGTCTGGAACAAAGGTGTGCTGCTCATCACCGTCATTGACTACCGCGACACGGTCATCGGCAAGTATATTGAGTACAGCATCGCCATCGCCTGCACGCACGGCCCGCGCCCCGCGCCGCGTCTGCTGCCCGCGCTCTTTATGAATTTGTTCGAGGCCGGGCAGTACGTGTTGGACTTGCCGGTTAGCACGGAGATTTCCGTCAAAGGCGGCAAGGGCATCTGGGGCATGCCCAAGCATCAGGCGAATCTCGATTTCCAGATCACGGACAAGACCGTGAGCGCGCAATACGACAAGGACGGGCAGTTTGCGATGAAGATCGAGATCGAACGGCCGAAAAGCGCGTGGCTGCCGATCAACATGGGCGCGACCAACTTCTGCCAGTTTCGCGGGCTGCTGATGAAGTCCACGCTCTACTTCAAAGCGCGCGCCGGTTTCTCGCTCCTGAAAAAGAGCGCCGCGCGCCTGACCATCGGCGACCACCCGCGCGTGCGCCCGCTCAAAGATTTGGAGATCAGCCCGCATCCTTTCTTCACCGCCTTCATCCCGGCCGCGAACGGCGTGCTCGACGACCACTTCGAGGGCTGGTATCTGAGTTTCCCCGAGCCGCCCACCGTTAGACCCGAAGGCTTCGAGAGCGTCATCAATCTCGGCCTCAGCGAAGAATGGCTCGCGCCGCCCAAACCGATCAACGGGGCCGGGGGCAACGGCGCGGACGGTAACGGCACGCACGCGGTCGCAGAGGCTCAACATGAAAAAGAAGTTATTACTTCTTAGCTACGCCGTGCTCTTTGCCGGCGTCTCCATCTATTTCGGCACGGGCTGGTCAACGGTCATCTTTCAGTATCCGGCGCTGACGCAGTTAAACGTCGGCAACTACTACCTGCATTTCGTCCCGCAGGTCGCCGCCGCCACGACCTTCTTCACCGTGCTCGTGCCCTTGATGTGCCTCGTCTGCCTCGTGATGCTGAAGGCGGAATGGCACACGCGTTATCGCTTCGTGCCCATCGTCGTGCTCTTGGCTATTCTTGCCGCGAGCGCCATCACATATTTTCTTATCTTTCCCATCAACCGCGAGATGGCCGCGCACATCACAGACCCGCAGCAACTCTCCGCCGCCATTGGCCAGTGGGTGCGTTACACCTGGTATCGCGTCGTGCTTTGGAGCATCGAGTGGCTGACCCTGATGTACTACTTCGCCGCCCGCGCCCGCGAAGCCTTGGAGCGCACATGAAACAGAAGGACTGGCTCTACTGGCTGCTGCTCTTGATCGCCGCCGCCACCGCCTTGACCGGCCTCGTGCAGGCGCTTGCGCCCGCCTCGCTCCTGCACCTGCTCGACGCCGATGCGACCACGACGAGCAGCCACTTCTTCGCCATCGTCGGCATGTTCATGCTCCTCTTCGGCGGCGCAACCATGCACGCGCTACTGAGTGAGCGGCATCATCCGGTCGTCATTCTCTGGTCGAGTTTGCAGAAATTCGGCGCGGCGGGCGCAGTCGGTTTAGGCGTCGGGCGCGGCGTCTTCTCGACGCTTGCGCTGGCGGTCGCCATTATCGACTTCCTCTCCGGCGTGCTCGGCTTCCTCTACTGGCTGCGCATCCGGCGACAATAGAAAGGTTCAACCACACACATGACGGCCGCACCGCATAGACCAAAACTCGCGCCCCCGAGCGCCGACGCCCGGCCGCGCCGCGCCCTCATCCTCGCCGGTGGCGGCATGCGTGTCGCCTATCATGCCGGCGTGCTGCGCGCCTTTGCCGAAGCGGGCTTGCACTTCAGCCACGTGGACGGCACGTCCGGCGGCATCATCAACGCGGCGATGCTGCTCTCAGGCCTCTCGCCCACAGAGATGTGCGAACGCTGGCGCACGTTCAAAGTCACCGATGCGTTTGCGCCGATGCGCTTCACCGACTATCTGCACGCGGAGCACCTGATGGCGATGTGCAGCGCCGACGGCGTCATCGAAAAGATGTTTCCGCACCTCGGCATAGATGTCGGCCGCATCAACGCCGCCACCGGCATGACCGGCACGTTCAACGTCTGCAACTTCACGCGCAAGACCAACGAAGCGATCCCGCACGAACGCGTTGATCTAGACCTGCTGATCGCCGGCATGTCGCTCCCCATCTTCATGCCGCCCGTGCGCAAGGGCGACGTCTGGTACACGGATTCGGTCTGGCTCAAAGATGCCAACCTGATTGAAGCCGTCGCGCGCGGCGCGGAAGAGTTGTGGGTGCTCTGGATTCTCAACAACACGCCCGTCTTCAAACCCGGCTTCTTCAATCAGTACGTCCACATGATCGAGATGAGCGCCAACGGCTCGCTGATCGATGAGTTCGACCGCATCAAAGAGTTGAACGAGCGCATCCGGCAGGGCGAACGCCCGTACGGGCACACCCGCCCCATCAAGCTCCACCTCATCCGCCCGCACCACGAACTGCCGCTCGACCCTGAGCTATACACAGGGCGCATCACCACCGCCGGCCTAATCGACATGGGCTACGCGGACGCCAAAGCATACCTGCGGGAGTTGCCCGAAGCGGGCCTCCCCCTTGAACCGGAGACACTAATGACTCAAGCAGCAAAACCCGGCGTTAGTTTTCGTGAGACGATGATTGGCGGCTTCGCGCTCGGCGAGACTGATCCGCGCACCGGCGAAGCCAAAGGCAACGCCGCCGGCACGAAACTCGCTATCCACTGCGAGATCGATGTCGCCGACGCCTACGGCTTCATCGCCGACCCGCAACACTTCGCGCCCATCCGCGGCAGCGTGGACTTTCCGCCGCTCGGCATGAACATCCCCGCCACCAGCGGCATCTGGAATCTGCTCAGCCCAAGCGACAATCCGAACCTGAAATACATGGTTTACGAAATGGGTTTTGAGCATAACGGGCAGCCGTACTATCTGGCCGGCAAGAAAGAGGTACACGACGATCCCGGCTTCGACATGTGGGCGGACATCACCACCTGCTTCATGCGCCTGCACGAGGGCACAGATGCGAACGGGCCCATCGTCGGCGCAGGGGTCATCTACATAGGGCGCGAACAACTCAAGCAGATGCTCCCCACCATGCACGCCACCAACACCCATTCGAAAGCCGAGAGCCTCAAAGTCCTCGCCGACTTCGGCCGCTCCTTCGCCGGTGGGCTGTGGGACATCTACGGCATCACGGGTTGATCATCGGTCAGACTATTAAGGGTTTGCGCATCCATGGTCACGCTCGCCTGCCAAGCCTGCGGCACTGTCAACCACGAAGCGGCAAGCTTCTGTAACGGCTGCGGGACAAGTCTTGCACTTGTGCAGACTCGTACGCCCGGCCCGGTGTCCAAAGCGACAGCCGATGCGGCCACTTGCCCTCGCTGCAGGACGACAGAAACACGCACGTTCGAGATGGCTTATCTCAGCAGTCAATCCACGGGCATAATGAATGCCAGCGCTTACACCTTCGGCGGAGACGCGACAATCATCAGCGGCCAGGCGGCCAGCAAAACTGGCCTGACGGAAATTGTTAAGCCGCCTGAACCGTTTCACCCGGCTCGCGGGCAGTCCGTCGGTATTTCGCTGGTGCTTGCATTAATTGGTGGTGCGTGCGCTGGGATCGGGACGTTTGCACTCTTCAATTCTGAGCTTGGAGAGATTATAGGTTGGATCGTAGGGTTTGTGATGTTCGTGGGCACTCTACTATCTGCGTTGAAATACTTACTTGCTGATGAGCGCAAGAAAGATGCACAAGGACTGGCGCGATACAACGCGGCTCTGGCAACTTGGCAACGCTCGTGGATATGCTTGCGCTGCGGGAGCAAATGGACACTTTAAGCGGTGAAAATATATTGGATAAAAGCGGGAGACGGGACTCGAACCCGCAACCCATAGCTTGGGAAGCTATTGCGCTACCATTGCGCCACTCCCGCTCAAGGACAAGAACAAACTTGCGGCGCATGAAAGATACTCAACGCGCGTTCGCTCTGTCAAATCACCACTTCCTTAAGCCTTAAGCTTTAATTTCAGCATTAATTAATCGGCGGCGAGCGCCGGGTCGCTCAGGTGCGCCTTGGTGGCGTTGGTTTGATGTGTGTTGGTGAGGACTTCAGCCTGAAGCGCGCCGATGGCTGCCGCCGGGTCGTTGATATAGGTTTGGAGTTGTTCGACGAGCGGCGTGGATTTCCAGCGCCCCTGTGCGCCCTTGTCGTCCAGAACGTAGAGGCCGAGTTCGATGCGATACTGTTCCATCGGGCCTGTGCCGTGCCGGTAGCGCCAGTCGATCATGGTGAACATCGGAAACCACGTGTAGCCGAGCACAGGCACGTGCTGGCCGCGCAGGTATTTGACCGCTTCGACCGACGCCTTGAGCCAGCGCGCGCGCAACTCGTCCGCACCGAACGCGCTCGTCTCCGTGATCATGATCGGCACGTGGTACCGCTGATAATAGTCGTTGATGAGCGCCGCGAAGCCCGCCCCGTCCTCTTCGTGCGCGCGATAGGCGAGTCGCCCGCGCGCATCCACGTAGAGATGCTGTGTTGACCATTGCGGATAGAAGTTGAGGCCCATCACGTCGAGCGAGATGCGCGCGCGCGCGATCTCGGCGAGCGCGTCGGGCGCTGCGCCGCTACGCAGCAGCCAAGTGTAGAGCGGGTGGTCGGGCGCGAC
>DASVQA010000127.1:0-18746 GCA_036389375.1 Pyrinomonadaceae bacterium
CGGCCGGCTCGCCGGTCGCGACGTACCAGTCGACCTCCGCGTCCGTCATCGGCGCGAACCGGACGCGCGTCCGCTCGTGCGCGGTGACGGACTGCTTCGTCTCGGCGCGCGCGAGCGCCACTCCGGTCAGGACCTCGTGCCAGCGCCCGCGCAGCCGCCGCAGCATCCGCCGCGCCTCCGCCTCGTCGCGCGGCTTGCCCAACACTTCGCCGTCCACGACCACGACCGTGTCCGCGCCGAGCACCAGCCCGAACAGCCGCCGCGCCGCCACCGCCTCTGCCTTCGCCCGCGCCAGCCGCTCGACGTAGCGCGCCGCCTGTTCGCCCGCGCGCAGAGTCTCGTCCACGTCTCCCGCTTCAGCCTCAAAGGGCCAGCCGACTGCGCGCAGAATCTCCGCGCGGCGCGGACTCTGCGACGCCAGCACCACACGCTCGCGCGCCTGCGGCAACAGTTCAAGCGTGCCCCGACCTCCGACTTGTGACGCTCGCTCGTTTTCCATTACACTCCCTCACAGAATTTTCGTTTTGCGCTTCAGGTGCTTGCGCCGCCCGACTCCGCGTGGCGGCCGCCATCTTAAACCGCAACGCGAAAATCGGAAATCTAAATTTCATGGACGATCTATTTCGCGCATTGCCTGAGTTGTTGCGCGCGGCCGGCGACGCAGAGGAGGTCGCGGAAGCGGCGGCGCTCGCCGCCTGGCGACGCGTGGCGGGCGAGCAGTTGCGCGGGCAGGCCGTGCCCTTCCGGCTCTATCGCAAGACGTTGACGGTGGCCGTGGCGGACGCGACGTGGCAGAAGCAACTTGAGAAAATGAGCGGGCAACTGCTCTTTCGCCTCAACTCGCTTTTGGGTCAGCCCATCGTCACGTACATCGAGTTTCGCATCGATCCGCAGACCGTCCGCGTCGAACGTGCGCGCCTGCGTGGGCGCGACATCGATCCGGTCGCACAGGAGCGCCGCGCGCTCCACCATGCCCGCGCGTTCACCAACGCCGCCAAAGCGATCCGCGACGAGACTTTGCGCCGCCGCTTCCTGCTCGCCGCCGGCTGCTACATTGATGCACAGGAGCAAAAGTAGGACGTTCGAGCCAAACTGCCGTTGCCGGCCGATCAACCTCTACCCTGACTGTTTATGCCTATCACCGAAGCCGACGTTGACAAGATTGCGCAACTGGCGCATCTGGACATCACGCCCGAGGAGCGCCGCGCGCTGACGCCGCAGATGATTGCGATTGTCGCTTACGTCGAACAGTTGAACGAGTTGGACACAAGCGCGGTCGAGCCGGCCATCGGCGGCCTCACGCCCGAAGGCGAACGCACCGCGACGATACGCGACGACACGCCGCGCCCCTCGCTCGGCCAACAACCCGCGCTCGCCGAAGCGCCCGACCCGGCCGCCGGCCATTTCCGCGTGCCGAAAGTATTGTGAAGCAGTAGTCGGTAGTCAGTAGTGAGTAGTCAGTAGAAAACAACTTCTGCTTGCTACTGACTGCTGGCTACTGACTACTGACTACTTTTTTATGACCATCGAACGAATCAAAGCAGCGCGCGCGGGCGGTGCGCGTGTGGGCGCGGCGGTCGAAGCCGCACTGACGGCCGCCGAATCGCTCAACGAGACGCTGAACGCGTTCCTGCAAATTGATCGCGCCGGGGCAGAGGCGCGCGTGGCCGAGTTGGCCGCGGGCGACGCACAGGAGTTGCCGGGCGCGCTCGCGGGCGTGCCCGTTGCGATCAAAGACAACATCTGCACGCGGGGCCTACAGACTTCCTGCGGCTCGCACATCCTCGGTGACTACCACGCGCCCTACGACGCGACCGTGATCACGCGCTTGCGTCAGGCGGGTGCGGTCATCATCGGCAAGACGAACTGCGACGAGTTTGCGATGGGTTCGTCGAACGAGAACTCGGCGTTCGGCGTCGTGCGTAATCCCTGGGATACGGCGCGCGTGCCGGGCGGTTCGTCGGGCGGCTCGGCCGCGGCCGTTGCGGCGCGCATCGTGCCGGTCGCGTTGGGGTCGGACACGGGCGGTTCGGTGCGTCAACCGGCGGCGCTCTGCGGCGTGGTCGGCGTGAAGCCGACTTACGGGCGCGTGTCGCGCTACGGCCTTGTGGCCTTCGGTTCGTCGCTCGATCAGGTCGGCGTCTTTGCGACCGAGACGCGCGACGCGGCGACCATGCTCGGCGTTATCGCGGGGCGCGACGCACACGATGCGACCACCGCCGACGTGCCCGTGCCGGATTACGCCGCCCGTTTGACGGGCGACATCAAAGGCGCGCGGCTCGGCGTCGCGCGGGCGTTGCTGGGCGAGGGGTTGGACGCAGAGGTGCGCGCGAGCGTCGAAGCGGCGATTGAGGCTTATCGCGCATTGGGCGCGGAGATCGTCGAGGTCGAGTTGCCGCACGCGCGTTATGCGATTGCGGTCTATTACATCATCGCCACGGCCGAAGCTTCGTCGAACCTTGCGCGCTACGACGGCGTGCGCTACGGCTTTCGCGCCGAAGAGGCGGATAACCTGCGCGCCATGTACCGGCGCACGCGCGAACAGGGCTTCGGCCCCGAAGTCAAACGGCGCATCATGCTCGGCACTTACGTGCTCTCTTCGGGTTACTACGACGCCTATTATCTCAAAGCGCAGCAGGTGCGCACGCTCATCAAGGAAGATTTCCGGCGCGCCTTTGCGACTTGCGACGCCATTATCACGCCCACGACGCCGTCCACCGCGTTCCTCATCGGCGAAAAGGTGGACGACCCGCTTGCCATGTACCTAAACGACATCTACACGGTCACGGCGAACCTCGCGGGCGTGCCCGGCATTTCCATCCCGTGCGGGCTGTCTAGCACGGGGCTGCCTATCGGTCTACAACTGCTCGGTCAGCACTGGGACGAGGCGACGCTCCTGCGGCTCGCCCACGCCTACGAACAGGCGCAACCCTTCAACGCCCGCCCGCGCGTCCTAGCCGACGAGCGCGCGCCGCAGGTTTGACGCGAAACCCAGTCTCTGGCAGACAAGAACGCGGCGAGTCGAAAGCGTTGCATCGCTGGCTCGCCGCGTTTTCATTTTGCGCCCGTGCGCTCCGTCCTGTGTGCTTCAGCGTCAGCGCGTCTGGCCGTCGTCTTTATCCGGAATCAGATCGCCGGTGAAGAATTCGATCACGTCCTTGACCGAGCCGACAATAGGCGTCAGATCGAGGCCGACGTGGATGAGACCGTTCCTGAGGCCCTTCCGCCTGATCTCGTAACCGGCGAGACCGAGCGCGACCGCCGTGCCCACGATGGGGATCGGTTTGAGTAAACGCTTCGCCAACTTTAATCCGCCCTTGCGCGCGACGCGGCGCGACAGGCTCGGCCGCCCTGCGCCCCCGCGCATCGTGTTCATGCTCATCGCTCTTGTTCTCCGGGAGATGGTTGCGCTGCCATTCTAGCCGACGCGCGCGCGCTTCTGCCAGAGCGCGTTCGCGCGCCGCCGCCGACGCATGTTAAATTGCGCCGCGAGAGCGTCCAATTGAGCGAGCGAACATGCTGCCCTTCCTCCGCTTGAAGTGGCCCGAGATGCGCCCAGTCGCGCAAGGATTAATCGCGCGCGTCCACGCCGGCCATGCCACCAACGGGCGCTTTACGATCCCCGTCGTTGATTTCGTCCGCGTCTTCGCGCCGCAGGCCGACGCAGCGGAACTTGAGAAACTGCGCGCGCGCGGCGACCTCAATTTCACGCCGGCCGCGCCCGACGGTGGGACGTTCACACTCGCGCCCGGCGCACGCGCGCTCTGCGACCTGCGCCGCGAAGGTCTGGTCATACGCGTGCCCGCGCGTTTGAGCGGACGCTACCACGTCAGCCCGCAAGCCTTCCGCGTCAGTTTCACGCCCGGCGAAGAACTCGAAGGCTGCAAGCGGCTGCTGCTGCTCGTCTGCAATCGGCTCACCAGCGTCGAGATCACGGACGAACGCGTGGACGTGCGTTCGCACAGTCGCGTCTTTGATCTGCTTGTTGAATTTTAGTGAGGCCGTGTACGTCCGCTTAGCTCGTCTGTAACTTATCTTCCAGCGCGAATCACACGCTCCGCCAACTTGGTCTGGTGGCTCTGAAATCCAACACCCGCGCGCAGTAGCGTTTCAGTTGTTTGCTGAAGGAGCGCATCCCATCACGTAGTCCGCGCATCTCGCTTTCCAACCCTTGCACGCGTGCTTCAAGTTGATCAAAGCGGGTGTTGACTTCGGCGCGGAATGTGCATATGTCGCGGCTGATCGCGCGCAGGTAACTGAGGATTTCGGTCGTCCGGTCGCTGCTCATTATTTGTCTTCGTGAAGATAGAGTTTCCGGGCTACTGCCGGATCAACGGCCGGATCATACGCCCCACATGGCGGCAGCGCACAATGAGCCTGCGTCGCAACTATGCGTTAGTGTGCGCCAGCTTGATAGCTCACTTTTCCAGCTTCGTGCGGGCGCGTTGCAGAAAGGTGCGCATCATCTCGGTGACGCCCTTTTGCATCTCGGCGCTCAGACGCGTTGCGCCGACGAGACCGGCGAGCATGTGCAGTTCGCGCGCGTGCTGACGACGCAATTCGACGCGCTGCACGATCTTGACGAGGACGCGCGCGCCGCGCTGCTCAAACTGCGCGGCGTAGCGCAGGAAGTTGCCGCGCTCATGCGGGACGGGCGACCACTCGATGCGCGCCGGCCCGTCTTCCGTCTGTTCGACGGCGAAGGCTTGCCGGATCGCGCCGACCATCGGCACTTCCGTGCGGATCAGCCAGCGCACCACGCCGCCCGCTTCCGCCTTGATGCTCTCGACGCCCGGCATCAGTTCGACGAAGTTGCGCAGGTCGCCGAAGAACGCCCGCGCGCGTTCGATGGTTGTTTTGATCTCTAATTGCTCGTCGTAACCCGCTCTGATCTGAAACACAGGCAGCCTCTTGCTAGTTGATAATTAACGAATCCCAAGACAAATATAAACTTGTCGCCCGCCGCCTGTCACCTGCGCCTGCGGTAGCAGCCGGGCCGGCGGAACTTTCTGCGGCCTATTTGGCGAGGTGCTAAACGTCATGAACGAGTCAGACCGGGATAACTGTCCGCGCTGCGGTGCGGGTCGCTTGCGCGCATGGCATGAGTTGAGCGAAGAGGAGCGCGAGGTTGTGCGTCGGCTGCCCGCGTCGGCCGCGCAAACGACGGACGAGCGGGCCGCGCGCCATCGCTGGTGCGCGCGCTGTTGGTACGAAGCGCCGGACACAGCACGAACAGCGTGAGTTTGCTCACGCCGTGATCCGCTCGTAAGCCGCGCGAATCGCCTGCATGTGTGCGTTGACCGAAGCTAAGAGGTGCGGCACGGAGTTGTAATCGAGCGCGCGCGCGAGGTCTGCGAGCAGCGGATGGTCTGGCGTGGCGGGCAGGCGCGTCGAGCGCCCGGCGATAAGCCGCAGGTGATGATCGAGCGCGCGCAGATTAGTGTAACCGTCAACCAGCGCTTGATAGTCGAGGGCGGCGAGTGCGCCGGCCGCGTGCAACCGCGTGAGCGCGCCGACGGTCGAACGATCCGCGCCTTCGTCCCGCACGTCGGCGCGCAGTTGCAGATAGCGTGCGGCGAAGTACACGTCGAGCATGCCGCCTGCGCCGTACTTGATGTCGCGTCCCGTCGCGGGCGGCGCGGCGCGCTCGCGTTCCAACCGCTCGCGCACGCGGCGCGTCTCGGCGCGCAATGTTTCCGGCGCGCACGCACGCGCCGCCTCGTGGATCGCGCGGCGCGCTTCGCCTTCGACCAAACGACCTAACTCAAGGTCGCCGCCGACCGCGCGCATGTTCACGTAAGCCAGCCACTCCCAGACGACCGCACGCTCGCGCAGGTATTCGACGAACGATTGCGCGCCGCGCACGAGCGGCCCCTTCTGCCCGTCGGGGCGCAGCCGCAAGTCCACGCGATAGAGATGCCCCTCGCGTGTGATGCTTGAGAGCGCGGCGGTCAACAGTTCGCCCACGCGTGCGTAGGCTTCGTCGCGCGTCAGCCCGCCGATGGGCGAAGCGACGGCCGGATCGTAGACGAGCACAAGGTCGAGGTCTGAACCGTAATCCATGCCGCCGCTGCCGAGCCGGCCGAGGCCGAGCACGACGAGGCGCGGGCCGGCCGCCAACCCGCCGAAGCGCCGCGCCAACTCGCGCCGCGCAACGAGCAGACCGGCATTGATGCTCGCCGTCGCCAACTCCGTCTGCAAGCGGTTCAACTCGCTGAGCCGCAGCGTGCCCGCCACCTCGCGCGCGCCGAGTTCGAGCAGCAACTGCGCCCACGTGCGCCTGAGCGCCGACAGTTCCGCCGCAAAACTCTTCTCTCGATCAAGTTGCGCCCGCAGCAGCGCGCGATAATCGCGCCCGGCGCTGTCGGGTAGCGCCGCATCATCAGCCAGTGCGGTGAGCAGCGCCGGATTACTGGCCAGCATCTCGCCGAAAAACTCCGACGCGCCGCACAGCCCCACGAGCGCGCGCAGAGTGGTTTCGGTTAACGTAACCTTAGCGTCCGTCTTGTCGAGCGACATGGCGACGCGGGCCGCGACCGTCAACGCACGACGCGGATTCAACGCGGCGCGCGCCGCAGCCTCAAGCAGCGCCGCAACGCGCGCGACCGACTGTTCATCAGGGAAACGCTCGCGCGCCGCTTCGTCTCCCGCACCGACAGACACGAGCCGCGCCGTGAACACGCGCGCCGCCGTCTGGACTGCCTGCGCCGCCGCGCCCTCCGAGCCGGGTTCGACCATGACCTCACTGTGCGCTGCCCCACGAGCCGCCGCAGCGTCGTTTGCCGCGTGGGCACGTTCCTCTTGCTCTGCCTGCGGCGCTGCTGCTTCGTGTGTGTGCGCCGATGGCTCGTCGGCTGCGCCGAACACGCGCGCGTAAGCCGTGCTGACGTGCGTGGTGTGCAGCTTGAGCGCGTGCTCGAAGGCGGCGAGGGTGGCCGTGTCGTCCGCGCCTTTGAAACTCATGCGCCGGGCGACGAGCGCGCGCCGCGCCGCGTCGTCAGGCACGCTATGCGTTTGCAGCCCGTGTTCCATCTGCAAGCGGTGTTCGAGGGCGCGCAGAAAGTCGTAGGCATCGGCCAACTCCGTGCGCTCGCGTTCGGTGATGAGTTTGCGATCCGCGAGCCGGCCAAGACTGATGAGCGTGTGCGGCGCGTGTTGCAGCCAAGGGTCGTGTCCGCCGTGTGCGAGTTGGAGCGCCTGCGCGATGAACTCGATCTCGCGTATGCCGCCGCGCCCAAGTTTGACGTTAAAGCCGCGCGCTTCGTGTGCGTGCTGGTCGTCGATCTTCTGTTTGGCCCGGCGCACGTTGGCGAGCGCCTGCTCGACCGTACCCGCGTGCGTGTAGACGCGCGCCCGCACGCCCTCGGCGAAACGCGTGTAGAGCGCCGCCGCGCCGGCCGCTGCGCGTGCGCGGATGAGCACTTGTAGTTCCCAAGCCTGTGCCGTCTCGCGGTAGTAGCGCAGCGCTTCGGCGAGCGCAATGCTCAAAGCGCCGTCGCGCCCGTGCGGCCTGAGCCGCAAGTCCACGCGATAGGCTGCGCCCTCGCCGGTCTGCTGACCCGTGAGCCGCGCGATGCGTTCGGCTAGCCGGTTGAAGTATTCGCGGTTGGTCGTCGCGCCGCGCGCGCCTGCGCCGGATGTCTGCCCGTCGTCGGAGTAGAGAAAGAGCAGATCGATGTCGGAGGCGTAGTTCAACTCGCGCGAGCCGAGTTTGCCGAGCGCGACGACGCAGAAGCTGGCGGTGTTTTTGCGCCCGCGCGCGTCCAGACAGAGGGGCGGGCCGTGGCGGTTGTCGAGTTCCTGCCGCGCGCGGTCGAGCGCGTAAGCGAGTATGGCGTCGGCCAAGTTGGAGAGTTCTTCAGTCGTCTCGACGACGGTGTTGGTGCGGCGTATGTCGTGCAGATAGATGCGCAGCAGTTCGCGCCGCCGAAAGCGTGCGAGCAGCACGTGCGGTTCGACCTGCGTGTGCGTGGCGGCAAAGCGCGCGAGGGCTTCGCCGAGTTCTTCGGTCGTGCGGACGTGCGTGTCGGCGCGTTCGCGCGCAAGCCACGCGAGGTGCCCGGGATACTGCGCGAGCGTCGTCGCCAGCAGCGGACTCCAGGCGGCGAGCGCGAGTGCGTCGGCGCGCAGGCCGGCGTCGCGCGCAAGTCGTTCGGCGGCGCGCGGATGCTCCGCCGCCAGCCGTTCGTAGAAACGGCGCGCGCCCGCCGGGTCGGGCAGGTCGCGCACGAGTGCTTCGAGTTTTTCCTCCGCGCCGGGCAAAGCACTCCTATCTTACGCGGCCCGCGCGGATGGATGCCAGACCGCGCCCGCCAATTCGTTGTATGTGCGAACAAAGTTGAACTTACGCGTGAATGAAAAAAACTTGCAAGGCACGGAAAAGGTGGTTATAGTGCGAACCCTCGAACGAGACGTGACAATGATGTTGGGCGACGCTTGAGCAAGTTGCGGCTCGTTTTCTCAGTTCTACCTGCCCCGGATACTTGATTGACAGTCTTTTGCGAACCTTGGACGAGGTCGGCCTGTGCCGGCTCGCCCGGCGGTTTGCTTTACCCCGCGCGCTCCACCCGGCGGCGCGAGCGTTAGAGTCTGTGGCGCATGCAAGTTGTGCCCGCTTTCCGTTCCTTCCTAGCGACGCGCTGCGCGCGCCCGTTGGTCGCGTGCGCGCTTCGTGCCACCTCAGTTCCTCAACCCATTTTGGAGGTTCAATGAAAAAACTTTTATTCCTCTGCACAGCCATCGCCATCACGGTGGCGACGTTACTGCCGGCCGCATCTCACGGCCAGAAACTGGGCGGCGGCAGCAAGTTTGACGGCTTAACCCCTGACGCCAAGTTCCTGCACAAGAACAAAGGCGCGATTCCCAATCAGTACATCGTCGTGTTCAACGACTGGGCGACGGGCGAGCGCGGTCAGTTCTCCGCCGCGCCCGCACTGGCGGACTCGCTGGCGGCCAACTTCGGGGCGAAGGTGAACCGCGTTTACAAGTACGCCTTGAACGGCTTCTCGGCCAGCATGACGGAGGAGCAGGCGAAGACGCTCAGCCAAGACCCGCGCGTCAGATTCGTCGAAGAGGACGGCGAGATGCACGCCGACACGACGCAGTCGGGCGCGACGTGGGGCCTTGATCGCATCGACCAGCGCGACCGGCCGTTGAACGGCACATACGTCTACAACTTCGACGGCTCCGGCGTTCGCGCCTACGTCATCGACACAGGCATCCGCACGACGCACACGCAGTTTGGCGGGCGCGCCTCGGCCGTCTTCGACGCGCTCGGCGGCAGCGGTCAGGACTGCAACGGGCACGGCACGCACGTCGCTGGCACGATTGGCGGCTCGACCTACGGCGTCGCCAAGAACGCGCTGCTGCGCGCCGTCCGCGTGCTCGACTGCAACGGTTCGGGCAGCACTTCGGGCGTGATCGCGGGCGTGGACTGGGTGACGAACAATCACATCAGCCCGGCGGTAGCGAACATGAGTCTCGGCGGCGGCGCTTCTTCGGCGCTCGACACGGCCGTTAATAACTCGATCAACTCCGGCGTCACCTATTCCATCGCCGCCGGCAACAGCAACGTTGATGCCTGCACGCAGTCGCCCGCGCGCGTCGGCGCGGCCATCACGGTCGGCTCAACGACGAGTTCGGACGCGCGTTCGTCCTTCTCGAACTTCGGCACGTGCGTGGACATCTTCGCGCCCGGTTCGAGCATCACCTCCGCCTGGGCCACTAGCGACACGGCGACCAACACGATCAGCGGCACTTCGATGGCGACGCCGCACGTCGTCGGCGTCACGGCGCTCTACCTGCAAGCGCATCCCGGCTCGTCGCCCGCGACGATCCGCAACGCGCTGGTTAACGGCTCGACGACGGGTCGCCTGACCAGCATCGGCACAGGCTCGCCCAACCGCCTGCTCTACTCGCTCCTGCCGTAACCCGGCACGAACGCGCATAAGATGAAACGCCCGCAACTCTTGACCGGAGTTGCGGGCGTTTTCGTGTTCGGTCGTTCGTTACTTCGTTAATGCGGGACGGTGGATTCGATCAAACGCGCTTCATCTTCGCGCCGCTTGATGAGTCCGTCCAGCCCCTTCCCGATCCAGAGCCGCTTCATGGCCCGCAGTTGGGCGGCGATCTCGCGTAGTTTGGCCGGCAGACTCAAGGTAGGACTGCCGACGGCGGCGCGGATGGCGCGCATCTCGGTGCGGCGTTCGCCGTCCATCTTCGGCCCGCGATTGTAGATGAGCGAGACGAGTGCGCCCTGCGCGTCGGCCGGCAACTGATCGATGCCGGGGAAGGCGCGGGCAGTGGTGCGCTGCGTCTCAGGGATCGTGCTGGCGCGGAAGACGGCGAGCGCGTCGGCGCGCGTGATGTGTATGTCCTTAAAATCGCGGGCCTTATTTTTCGCCGCCGGCCCGGTCAGCCCGATGGCGGTCTTCAGACGGTCGATCACGGCGGCCGACAAGTGTGTGCCCCAATCGGTTTGCAGTTCCTGCGCGGTGACGAAGCCGAGATCATAACCGATGCCGATGGTCACGCCCGACCCGCCGCCGGGAAACTCGCCCGGCTGGTCGAGACCTTCGGCGTTGGTGATCAGGTCGAACGCTTTTTGGGAGAGTGGTTCCATTGTTGTGCCTCCAAAGAGGTGGGTTGCTGGCGGTGTAATTGCAGGCAGAAGCCCTGCGGGCGCAAGCGGTCAAAACTATCTTGCGCCCGCGCGGATCGCATCAATGAGCGCAGAGCTTATTGAGCAAACGAGACAGGCGGAACGATGACGGAGAAAGCAGTTGGCTTTCCTTTATCGTTCATCGTTCCGCCTGCCTGATGCGCCTCAGATGTCGTAGTAGAGCGCGAACTCAAGCGGGTGCGGGCGCATGCGCAGAGGCGTAATTTCGCGCTCGCGTTTGTAGGTGATCCAGCGGTCGATGAGCGTGGGCGTAAACACGTCGCCTTTCAAGAGGAAGTCGTGATCAGCTTCGAGCGCGCTGAGCGCTTCGTCCAGACTGCCGGGCAGGCTCGGCACGTTCTTCAACTGTTCGGGCGCGAGATCGTAAATGTCCTTGTCGAGCGGCTCGCCCGGATCGATGCGGTTCTGGATACCGTCGAGACCGGCCATGAGCATCGCCGAGAAGGCGAGATAAGGATTGCACGACGGATCGGGCGGGCGAAACTCCAATCGCTTGAGTTTCGGGTTCGTCGAGAACATCGGGATGCGGATCGCCGCCGAGCGATTGCGCGCCGAATAGGCGAGATTGACCGGCGCTTCAAAGCCGGGCACGAGGCGTTTGTAACTGTTCGTCGTCGGCGCGGCGAAGGCGACGATGGCTGCGGCGTGCTTCAAGAGGCCGCCGATGTAGTAGCGCGCAAGTTCCGACAAACCGGCGTAACCGTCACCGGCAAAGAGTGGCTTCTCGCTTTTCCACAAAGATTGATGACAATGCATGCCTGAGCCGTTGTCGCCGTAGAGCGGCTTCGGCATGAAGGTGGCGGTCTTGCCGTAGGCATAAGCCACGTTGCGCACGACGTACTTGAAGATTTGCAGATTGTCGGCCGTGCCGAGCATGGTGGCGAAGCGGAAATCTATCTCGCACTGCCCGGCGGTCGCCACTTCATGGTGATGGCACTCGACCGTGATGCCGCAGCGTTCGAGCGTCAACGAGATTTCCGAGCGCAGATCGATGAGCGAATCGGCGGGCGAGACGGGCACGTAGCCCTCTTTGCCGCGAATCTTGTAGCCGAGATTGGGGCCGTTCACGTCGTCATCCGCGCGCCCGCTCGACCAGTGCGCTTCGTCGGACGCGAGGGTGTAGCCGGCCGAGTGCTGCTCCGTGTGGTAACGCACCGAGTCGAAGATGAAGAACTCGGCTTCGGGGCCGAAATTGACCGTGTCGGCGATACCGGAAAAGCGCAGGTAGCTTTCGGCGCGCTGCGCGACGGAGCGCGGGTCAAGCCCATAGCCTTCCTTCGTGATCGGATCGACCGCGTTGGCGATCATGCACATGGTTGGCTCTTCGGTGAACGGATCCATCCACATCCGCACAGGATCGGGCACTAAGAGCATGTCGGATTCGTGTATGGAAGCCCAGCCGCGCAGCGAAGAGGCGTCGAAGCCGAAGCCGTCTTCAAACGAGCCTTCGTCTAATTCGTGGATCGGGAAAGTCAGGTGATGCCAGGCCCCGACCAGATCGGTGAACCGGACGGACAAAAATTTTGCCCCTTGATCATCGGCATACTTCAAGGCCGTTTTCGCGTCCATGATGTCTCCTGAAATTTAGGTTTGGGAGTGTGGAGTGTGCTGGCCGCCCTTTCTTGTTGGCGGGGGCGGCGGTGTTGTGAGCGCGCGTGCGTCGTCGTCGCGTTTGGCGTCATCTAATTTCGTAGCGCCATAAAAAGCTGGCATTATAAAGAGCCGCCCCTCGCTGTCAAGGTTTCACGCGGACGTGGCACAGAAAGCACGCCCAAGCCGCGGCCGTCGCGCTCGTCTAAGTCTTTCCCTTGCGTCAGCTTAAGCGCGACGGCCCGCCCCCCGGCGGCGCGAAAAAAGTTATAGACCGGCCCCGCTTTTTTTGTTACATTGCTCGCCTTAGTTTTCCAACCCTGAACTTGTCCACCTTTAAGCCAGACGCGCCGCGAGAAGGGGTAAGCGCGTAAACCGTAGACAAACGAACGCAAGGGAGGCGATAGAGCGGAAGTTGACCACGGCCATTGAACAGACGCTTGAGACGTACGGCATAGAGAACTGGGGGGCCGGTTACTTCGGCATCAATCGGAAGGGCAACCTCGTCGTGCATCCGTCAGAATCCGACACGAAGGCCGCGGCCGACGTGAAAGAGATCATTGACGATCTGCAACGGCGCGGCATCTCTACGCCCGTCCTCCTGCGCTTCCCCCAACTCGTCACCGCGCAGGTGCGCAAGCTGCAACGCGCCTTTCGCAACGCCATCCGCGAGTATGAATATCAAGGCTCGCACATGTGCGTCTATCCGATGAAGGTCAACCAGCAACGCGCGGTTGTCGAAGAATACCTGCGCGAAGGCGCGCGCTACGATTTCGGACTTGAGGCCGGCTCGAAAGCTGAACTCTACGCCGCGCTCGCCTTGGAGCAATCGCCGGACAGCCTGCTGGTCTTGAACGGTTTCAAGGACGAGGAGTTTATCGAGTTGGCGTTTGCGGGCGCGCGCGCGGGCAAACGCGTCGTCATCGTGATCGAGAAGATGAGCGAACTCGACCACGTGCTGCGCAACGTCGAGCGTTTGCAGGAGGAGGAAGCGGGCGGCGACCTGCCGATGGTCGGCATCCGCGTCAAGCTCTACTCGAAGGGTTCGGGGCGCTGGGAGAAGTCGGGCGGCGAGGCGGCCAAGTTTGGCCTGACGACGACCGAGATACTCGAAGTTATACGCCGTTTGCAGGCAGCGGGCCGCATCGAGATGCTGCGCCTGCTGCACTTCCACATCGGCTCGCAACTGACGGACATCAAGCGCATCAAGAACGCGAGGAAAGAGGCGGCGCGCGTCTATGCCAAGATCATCCAGATGAAAGTGCCGGTCGATCTGCTGGACGTAGGTGGCGGCATGGCCGTTGATTACGACGGCTCGAAGACGGCGTTCGACTCGTCCGCCAACTACAACGCGCAGGAGTTTGCGAACGATGTCATCTACACGATCAAGCAGGTCTGCGACGACGAGAACGTGCCGCACCCGACCGTTATTCAGGAGTCCGGGCGCTACCTGTCCGCCTACCACGCGATCCTCGTGACGAACGTGCAGGAAGAGATCGAAACGATTGTCGAGGACAAGCACGTGCCGGTCGAAATTGACGAAGACGATCCGCAGGTCGTGACCGAACTCGGCGATCTGCGCGCGACGATCAGCGTCAAAAACTATCGTGAGTATTACCACGACGCGCTCGAACACCGCGAAGAGTTGTTCACGCTCTTTAATCTCGGCCTCATCTCGCTCGAAGATCGCGCGAAGGGCGAGGTGCTCTTTTGGGACGTGTGCGAGCGTGCCGACAAGCTGGCGCAACAATCAGAGTATGTCTCGGAAGAGTTCGACGAGTTGCGGCGGCTCTCGCGCGCCAAGTACCTGACGAACTTCTCGGTCTTCCGCTCCGCGCCGGATCACTGGGCGCTGGATCAGCTATTTCCCATCGTGCCGATTCATCGCCTGAACAAACCGCCGACCGAGTATGCGACGCTCTGCGACATCACGTGCGACTCGGACGGCGTGGTGGATAAGTTCGTCGACCTGCACGACGTAAAACAGGTCTTGGAGTTGCACACGCTCACCGAGGGCGAGCCTTACTATCTCGCCTTCCTGCTCGTCGGCGCGTATCAAGAGGTGATGGGCAATAACCATAACCTCTTCGGCACGCCGCACGAGGCGCACATACACATTGACGAGGACGGGTATCTCATCAAGAAGGTCATACGCGGCATGACGGTCGGCGAAGCGGTCGAGAGCGCGCGCTACGAGCGCGGGCAACTGCACGACAACTTTCGCCGGCAGGTGGCGCAGCGCGTCAAGCGCGGCGACCTCACGGAAGCCGAAGCTGCCAGCCTCGTCGAGTTCTACGAATCACGCATCAGCGCCTACACGTACCTGACGGTGAATGGGCAGAAGAAAAGGGCGTGAATGGTGACAACTACAGTGCCGGCTGACAAGGGCCGAGGGCCGAGCTAAGAACTGCCGCTTGCTCGTCACTCGTCACTTGTCACGGCCTTTAAGGTGATGACGAATATGGTTACGCAACGCAGACCGCGCCCGACAAAGTACCTGACTGCGCCGACGCGCCCCGTGCAGGTGGATCGCGACCGCTCGGTCGCGGGTCTTTTGGAGAAGATGGAGGGTACAGGCTTCGGCGCGCGCCAGTTGGCGGAGGCGCATCGCATCTGGCTCGACATGCTGGGCGATAACACGACCATCTTTGTCGCCGCCTCCGGCGCGCTCATCCCCGCCGGCATGCGCCGCCTGCTCGCGTGGGTGATCAAGAATCGCTTCGTGGACGTGGTGGTCTGCTCCGGCGCGGTGCTTTTTCACGACCTGCACGAGACGCTCGGCCGCCAACACTATCAGGCGCACCCGAACATGACCGATGCCGAACTCGAAGCATCGCAGATCGGGCGCATGCTCGACGTGCTGGCGAGCGAGGAAGAGTATCGTGAGGCGGAAGAATGGGTCGGCGGCTTCGTCAATCAACTCGACCAGACGCGCCCTTATGCGACGCGCGAATTTCTGCACCTGCTCGGGCGTGAACTCGCCGAGATCGCCACGGACGACGGCGTGCTTACGTCCGCCTACAAGGCGCGCGTGCCCGTCTTCTGTCCGACCATCGCCGATAGCTCGATCACGGTCGGCATCGCCGCCGCGCGTTTCGAGAAGAAGAACAATTTCCAGTTCGATCTCGCGCAGGACGTGTTAGACCTCGCGCAGGTCGCGGCGCGCGCGCGCGTCTCCGGCGTCATCAATCTGGGCGGTGGCACTTCGCGCAGCTTTCTTCATCAGACCGAAGTGTCCACGCAGATCGTCAAGACGCCTGCGCGCGGGCACAAGTATGCGATTCAGATTTCGACAGATGCGCCGCACCCCGGCGGGCGCACTTCCGGCACGGTCACGGATGAATCGCTCATCTACGGCAAGCTGGCGCGCGGCGCAACCGCCGCCTATGTCAACTGCGACGTAACCATCGCGCTTCCCATTCTCGTCACGGCGCTCTCGCAGACCGGCGCGAAATACCTCAAGGGGCGCAAACGGCCCAACTTCCTCTTTGCCCGCGAACTCACCGTCGAAGTGCCCTAGCCGCGCGCACTGTGGCCTGCGAGGCGCTCTTTAATAATGTTCCAAAGATTTCTTGACGCATCCCTGAGCCTGTAGTAGCCTCCTGTCTGCCACAAGGTTCGCTCTGCGAGCAGCGAGTCATAATCCCCCTCGGACAAGCCTCCTTCTCGCCTAACTATACAATCCAACCAAATTAGGAGAAGTAAGGTATGTTTGCACCCCTCGGCCTCTTCCGTCTGAACGTAAGTACCAAGCTGTTACTCGGACTCCTGCTCTTAGCCCCGGCCGCGCAGGCACAGAAACTAAAAGGCGCTGACGTGAACGAAGACCCTGCGCCGGTTGTGCAGGCGCAGCAATCGTCGCAGACGCAGACCGAGCGGGCCGTCAGACCGCTTAAGCCCGGCGGCGCGTCCGCCAAACTTGGGCGCTTGGGCAGCACCGCCGCGCCCGCCGCTTCGTACACCAACTCCACCGGCATCACGATCACTGATTGCCCCACCACCTGCCCGGCGTCGGGCCAAGCCGCCTCGCTCTACCCTTCGCCCATTACGGTCGCCGGTGAGGTTGGCGTCGTGCAGCGCGTCTCGGTGACGCTCAACGGTCTGACCCACTCGTTCCCCAGTGACGTGGACATGCTGCTCGTCTCGCCGACGGGGCGTAAGGCCGTCATCATGTCCGACTTTGGCGCAGGCGCGCCCGGCGTGAACGGCATCAACATGACGCTCGACGATTACGCGGCTGTGCCTATCCCCTCGACCGTGACGGGCAACACCGGCTACCCGTTCGTCACGGGCAGCTATCGCCCGGCGAACTCCGGCACGACCGACGCGTTCCCCGCGCCCGCGCCCGCCGCCCCGTACACCTACACGCTCTCGGCCTTTAACGGCGACAGCCCGAACGGTACGTGGAATCTCTACATCATAGACGACGCGAATCTAGACGGCGGCAGCATCAGCGGCGGCTGGACGATCTCGTTCGACGTGCGCCCGCCCGCGCCGACCCCTGGGCAGATTCTCATCAGCGAGTTTCGCACGCGCGGCGTCGGCACAGCGCCGCCCACTTCGGACGGTTCGGCCGACGAGTTCATCGAGCTTTACAACAACACCGACGCAAGCATCACGATCATAGACGCCATCCCCGGCGCTGACCCGACGCTGCCGACCGGCGCAGGCTGGCGCTTTGGCGGCGCGCAGGGCGCGACCGAGACGACTTTCCTCGTCCTCCCGCAGACGCTTTTGACGACGGGGCCGATGGCCATTCCGGCGCGCGGGCACTTCCTGATCACGACGCAGCCAACCACGCCCAGCCCAACGGGCAACACCTACAGCCTCACCTCATATCCGACCGGCACGGGTTTCACTTCGAGCGGTACGAACAATGTTTCTATCACCCCGGCCGTGGCCACTACCGGCTTCCTGCCGGACGATGTCGGCTTAGCCGTCTTCTCGACGGCCAACGCGCTCACAACCAACCGGCTCGACTCGGTCGGCTTCAGTTCGGTCACAAACCCTGACTACAAAGAGGGCACGGGGCTTGCGCCGGCCACCGGCATCACCACCGCCGCGCAGCACTCGTGGGTACGCAAAATGGCGTTGGGTGTGCCGCAGGACACGGGCGACAACGCGGCCGATTTCGTGCTGGTCGAAACCACCGGCGCGCTCTTGAACGGCGTGCAGGCGGTCTTGGGTGCGCCGGGCCCGGAGCGTGCGCCGACGAACACGGCCTACACCTCGAGCAGTTCACCCATCCAGAAGAACGCGCAGATGAAGGCTTCGCTCGTTGACCAGCAGCAACCCTCCACCGCCGCGCCGAATCGCGTGCGCGATCTAACCGGCGTCACCAACGGCCCGCAGGGCACGTTGAAGATCAGGCGTTGTTTCACCAACACGACGGGGCAGATCATCCTTGCGCTGCGTTATCGCATCGTGGACATCACGACGCTCGGCTCACCCAACCCCGGCGGCGCACAGGCCGATCTGCGCGTGCTGAACTCGCCCCTCCAAACCGTCACGATCACCGGCGGCGGGAGTGTGTCGCTGCAAGCCCTGACGCTTCAGACACCGCCCACTCAGGCGCTCGGCGGCGGTCTCAATTCCAGTCTTAGCGAGGGCGTCATCACTACGACCGCGCCGCTGGCGAACGGCGCGACCACCTGCACCGAGTTCAACCTCGGCGTGAACGGCAGCGGCAGCTACCGCTTCCTGATCAACGTCGAAGCAGCGCCGAAAGTGCCGTAACGGCCGACCCGCTTAAACCTAAAGCAGCGCCGGGCCAGTCCGGCGCACAGCACCGACCGGCGGAGGATGTGCAACGCGCGCATTCTCCGCCTTTCGTTTCGCGGCTTTGACCGCTCCCGACGGCCTCTGTTATCTTCCCCACACCCCCCGGCACAGTTGTCTGGCTCAAGTCAGGCCAAGCGGAAGCTGGCCCGCAGTTTCCACGCACCACAAACACATCGGGTTGCCCTAGTCTTTCAGTCTTCAGGAGTATCCTTTATGCGCTCTCTCGTCCGTTTTGCCTTCGCACTCGGCGCGGCGCTCGCGCTCGGTCTCGTCTATCCTTTGTCGCAGGAGGCGCAGGTCAAGCGCGGCGCGGGCCGCGCCGGCCGCCTGCAAGTGAGCGCCGCCGGCCCTGCCACCAATTATCAGGTCACGCAGACGACCGGCACAATCGTGCGCGGCACAAACCTCGTCACCAACTACACCGTCTTTGGTCTGGGCGGCGCAAATAACGACGCCGTCGCCACCATCACGCTGCCCTTCGCCTACACTTTCTACGACAAGACGTACACGACGGCCAGCGTCAGCACCAACGGCAACCTGCAATTCGAGAGCAGCAACCCCGACTACGGCCAGAACGAACGCTGTTTTCCGCTGGGGCAGTTCGTCTACTCGATTCTCCCTTACTGGGCAGACCTCGACATGCGCGACCCGAACGAGGGCATCTACACCTCGACGACCGACCCCGACAACGATC
>DASVQA010000128.1:0-38065 GCA_036389375.1 Pyrinomonadaceae bacterium
ATCGCGCCCCGTCACCTCGAAGACTTCGTCTGCCACCTGCTTGATGATGCGCGCACGCGGGTCATAATTCTTATAGACCCTGTGCCCGAAGCCCATCAATCGAAACTCGCCGTTCTTCACGCGCTTCACATATTCCGGCACGTGCTCGACCGAGCCGATCTCCTTGAGCATCTTCAAGACCGCCTCGTTTGCGCCGCCGTGTAGCGGCCCGTAGAGTGCGGCGGCCGCGCCCGCCAGGGCCGAGAAAGGATCGGTCTGCGCGCTGCCGATGGAACGCATGGCGTTGGTCGAACAGTTCTGCTCGTGGTCGGCGTGCAGGATGAAGAGGACGCTCAGGGCGCGCTCAAGCACGGGGTTGGGCTGGTACTTCAACTCCGTCGTCTTGAACATCATGTTGAGGAAGTTGCCCTCGTAAGAGAGGTCGTTGTCGGGATAGACGTACTGCATGCCGACGCGGTGGCGGTAAGCAAAGGCGGCGATGGTCGGCACTTTGGCGATGAGCCGGTAAATCTGTTTCTGCCGGCACTCCACGTCGAAGATGTCTTTCGCGTCCGGGTAGAAGGTGGAGAGCGCCGCGACCATCGACTCGAACATGCCCATCGGGTGCGCGTTGTAATGGAAGCCGTCGAGGACTTTCTTGATGTTCTCGTTGATAAACGTGTGATGCGTGATGTGGTGCGTCCACTGGCGCAACTGCTCCTCGGTCGGCAGTTCGCCGTAGAGCAGCAGGTAGGCGACCTCAAGATACGTACTCTGTTCGGCCAACTGCTCAATCGGGTAGCCGCGATATTCGAGAATCCCCCGGTCGCCGTCAATGTAAGTGATGCTGCTCTTGCAGGAGGCCGTGTTCATAAAGGCCGGGTCGTAGGTCATCAACCCGAAATCGTCATCGCTTACCTTGATCTTGCGCAAGTCCATCGCGCGGATCGTGTCGTGCTCAATCGGCACTTCATACTGCTTGCCGGTGCGGTTGTCCGTAATGGTCAGCGTGTCATTGTTCGCGCTCATCGCAGTCCTTTCCTGCCAGCTTCCGTCGTCGGTTCTTTAGCGGCTGATGATTTAACGCCAAGCATACGGCCGTTCGCCCGTCGGCTCAAAGCGGCGCGGGCGGCCGGTTTTTGTGCGGGTTGACCCGGCCCTACAACGTCAGCGCGGGCAGACCGGCGCGGCGCAGTTGTTCGTTGAGCGCCGCAAGGTCTGTGCGCTTGAGGTCGAGCCAGAGCGCGAGCGTCTTGTTGTGTTTCGCTTGTAGGTCGTCGGCCGTTGCGACCGCCTGCGACGTGGGCGCGGCGTCGGCGTCTTGCAGCACGTCGAGCAGCGTGTTCCAGTCGCCGCTGAGGCGCGTGAGCGCGGGCGCGTCGCTGCCGGCGCGCGCCGCAGGTGCGCCGCCTGCGCCTTCGAGCGTCAGCAGTTTCGAGTCGAACTGCGCGAGCGTTTCGCCGAGCGGCCCTTGCCCGACTTTGGCGCGTAGGTCTTTGAGCTGTGTGCGCAGCCGCCGCAACTCTTCGAGCGCCGCGAAACTCTGGTTCATGCCGTCGTAAGCGCGCATGGAGAGCGTGAACTGCTGCCGGAGCGCGGCGGGCGGCGTCTTCACGCGCGGGTCTAGGCGGACGGCGAGCGGTTGCGTGTAGGTGCGCCCGCCCACGCTCAGGCGGACGGTGTATTGACCGGGCTGCACGAGCGGCCCTTGCGGTGTGCGCGGCGTGTCGTGGTAGATGGCGGAGATGGGGAAATCGTAGCGCTCGGCCTTGGGCCGCGGATAGTGCAAGTCCCAGACGAAGCGTTGCATGCCGGCCCTTGCGGAGAGAATCTGTGGCGGGCGAAACCAGTAGGCCGGCACGGCGTAGTCCTGCTCGTTGATCGGCTCGGGCTGGTCGGTGCTGGTAAAGCGGCGGACGACGTTGCGCGCGGCGTCGAGAATCTCAAGCGTGACGGGGCCGTTTGCGTCCGTCTTCAGATAGTAGTCGATGATCGCGCCGTCGGGAGGGTTTTGACCCACAGGTTCTTCGGGCGGCAGCGGCGTGTCGGTGTTGACGTTGCGGCGGACGCGCGTGGCCGTCTGCGGGCGGAAGAGAAATGCCGCATCGTTTGCCGCGCGCACTTCGCCGATCTGCCGGAGCGGCGTGATGTCGTCGAGAATCCAGAAGGAGCGCCCGTGCGTGCCGACCACGATGTCGTCATCGTGGACGACGAGATCGCGGATCGAAGTGGCCGGCATGTTGAGCCGCAAGGGTTGCCAGTCGTCGCCGTCGTTGAACGAGACGTAGACGGCGCGCTCCGAGCCGGCGAAGAGTAGCCCGCGCCGCTGCGGGTCTTCGCGGACGACGTTGATGGGATCGTTTGGTAAGCCGCGCACGATCTCCTGCCATGTGCGGCCGCTGTCGTGCGTGCGATAGATGTGCGGGCGCAGGTCGTCCAAGCGGAAGCGATTGACGGCGGCATAAGCCGTCTGCGCGTCGAAGTGGCCGGCGTCTATGATGGAGACTTTGCTCCAAGCGGTCAGGTCGGGCGGCGTCACGTTCGCCCACGTCTTGCCGCCGTCGCGCGTGACGTGTATGAGGCCGTCGTCCGTGCCCGCCCAGATGAGGTTCACGTCCTTTGGCGCGGGCGCGACCGTGTAGATGACGCCGCGCCGCGCCATCTTCGCCAGTTCCGGCGTGCGATAGACGCCGATGCTGGCGGGCACTTCCATCTGCTCGCGCGAGAGATCGGGGCTGATCTGCTCCCAACTCGCGCCGCCGTTCGCGGTCTTAAACAGCACGTTCCCGGCGTAGTAGAGCACGCGCGGGTCGGCGGGCGAGAAGATGACGGGCGCGGTGCGCAGGAAACGGTACTTGCCGCTGCGGACGGCTTCGG
Source organism: Pyrinomonadaceae bacterium (assembly GCA_036389375.1). Taxonomy (GTDB): domain Bacteria; phylum Acidobacteriota; class Blastocatellia; order Pyrinomonadales; family Pyrinomonadaceae; genus QHXQ01. The sequence continues at coordinate 2,857 of DASVQA010000128.1, forward strand.
GCGCGACCTGTTGCGCTTGGCCGGTCGTCTTGTCGAAGCGCGTCAGCTTGCCGCCGTAGATGAAGTTCGGATTCAGGGGATCGGGCGCGGCGTAGCCATACTCTTCAAGCCCGACGGTGCGCCAGTCGCGGAATGAGATCGCGCCATTGTCGCCGCGCGAGGCGATGCCGACCGAGCCGCTCTCCTGCTGCCCGCCATAGACCCAGTAAGGATATTGGTTGTCGGTGATGACGTGGTAGAACTGCGCGGTCGGCTGGTTGTACCAACTGCTCCACGTGTCGCCGCCGTTGACGGTGATGATCGCGCCCTGATCCGAGGCGAGCAGCATGATGCGCGGCTCGTCCGGGTTGATCCAGATGGTGTGATAGTCGTCGCCGCCGGGCGCGCCGTGCCACGCCGTCCACGTCTTGCCGCCGTCGGTCGAGCGATAGGTCGCAATGTTGGCCGAATAGACTAGCTCTTTATTCTTCGGGTCAACTTTGATCTCGGCAAAGTCGCTGCCGCGCGACCAGGGGCGACGGTCGGTCGAGACGCGCTGCCACGAGTCGCCTGCGTCGTCCGAGCGATAGACGCCGCCGAGTTGCGGCGCATCAACCAACGCGTAGATCGTTTTGGGATCGCTCGGCGCGATGCCAAAGCCGATGCGCCCCAAGCCCTGCTCGAAGGTCGGCAAGCCTTTGGTTAACTGCTTCCACGTCGTCCCGCCGTCGGTTGATTTATAGAGACCGCTGCCCGGCCCCTGCCATGAACCGTTCTCCCAAGGCCCCTGCCGCGCCGCCCACAGGTCTGCGTAGATCGTGCGCGCGTCGCGCGGGTCAAAGGCGAGGGCAATCGCGCCGGTGTTCTCGTCCTTGTAGAGCACACGCTCCCATGTCTGCCCGCCGTCGGTCGAACGAAAGACGCCGCGCTCCTCGTTCGGGCCGTAAGGATGACCGAGCACGGCGACGTAGACGCGGTTCGGGTCGCGCGGATCAACGATGATCGCGCCGATCTGCTGTCCGTCCCGCAGACCCAGATGCGTCCACGTCTGCCCGCCGTCGATGGATTTGTAGATGCCGTCGCCGACCGATAGATCGGGGCGCTGTAAGCCTTCGCCGCTCCCGACGTAGATGATGTCGGGGTTCGACGGTGCAACCGCAAGCGCGCCGACGGAGCCGGTCGGCTGCTCGTCGAAGATGGGCGTCCACGTGCGCCCGTAATCGGTTGTGCGCCACACGCCGCCGTTGTTGACGCCGATGTAAAAGACGTTGGGGCGACCCGGCACGCCGGTTGCGCCCACCGTGCGCCCACCGCGAAACGGCCCGATCATGCGCCAGCGCATGTTCTGATAGAGACTCTGGTCGAACTGCTGCGCGGCGGCGAGCGCGGCCAGCGCACAGAGCCAAAGGAGGGCGCACGTGGCCCGTCTGCACCTGCTCATCAGGATTCTCCTGCTGCCGGCCCGTTACGGCTTCGGCATTTCAATCGGCTTGCCTGTCATCAAGGTCGGCGCGTCCAGCCGGCGCAGTTGCTCGTTTAGTTGCGGCACGGTCTTCGACAGGTAGTTGTTTACGTCCGCGAGTTTCTGATTGAACTCGGTCTGCACCACGTCGAACTCGGCGCGCATGGCCGGCGTCGGCGCACCGTTCGTGTCGTCAATCGTGAAGAAGAGACTGCCGATATGCTCGACGAGTTGCGATTTATCGTTGGCGAGTCCAAGCCCGCTGGTTTCCGGCTGCGCCAGTCTGTTCTGCAACGTCTCGACCTGCTTCTTCTGCTCCGCCAGTTTGTCGCCCAACTCCTTCGGCACGGTCGTCAGTCGCTCCTTGACCGTCTTCTCGATGAAGTCGAGTTGCCCCTTGAGGCTATCGAGCGTGCGCAGGGCCGTGTTGGTCGTTGACTGCATGTCGCGCAGCTTGATCTGCATGTCGAGTTGCGTTTGCAGATCGGCCTGCGGCACGGAGATGGTCGGATCGAGCCGCACCTCGAAACGCTTCTCGAAAGTCTTATCGCCGACGAACAGCTTGGCCGTGTAAGTGCCGGGCAGCACTTGCGGCCCGCGCGGGCCGCCGGTGAAGGGCACTTCTTCGTCGGTCGGTGGCCGCCGCACCTGCGGGCCGCCGTAGCGCAGATTCCACGAGACGCGGTTTAAGCCCTGCTCTTTAGCGATGTTCTCAAGCTCCGCGATCAGCTTGCCCTTGTCGTCGAGAATCTGAATCTTGGGTTTGAGTTTGGCGTCGGGTTTTGTCTTCAGGTAATAGCTGATGAGCGCGCCGTAGGGCGGATTGGGTGCGGTATAGGTCTTGTCACCGATGCCGTAGCGCGTGAAGCGCGAGGTGAAGCGCAGGGCCGGACGAATGTCAAAGAGCAGCACGTCGCTTTTGGCGGCGTCGGGCGTGAGCTGCTGGATGGGCGTCGCGTCGTCGAGAATCCAGAGGGCGCGGCCGTGCGTGGCGAGGATGAGGTCGTTGTCGCGCGGGTGGATGACGATGTCGTGGACGGCGACGTGCGGCAGGTTCTTGAGTTCGAGCCGCGTCCAGTTGCCGCCGCCGTTGTAAGAGGCAAAGAGACCAAGTTCAGTGCCCGCGTAGACGAGGCGCGGATTCTTCGGGTCTTCGCGCACCACCCAGACGTAAGCGTTCGCCGGCAGATTGCCCGCGATGTTCTGCCATGAGCGTCCGCCGTCGGTCGTCTTGTAGATGTAGGGGCGCAGGTCGTCGAGCATGTGGCGATCAAAGGCGACATAGACGAGGTTGGCATCAACGCGCGACGGCTCGACGTGCGAGACGGGCGAAGAGGGGCCGAGGTTCGGCACGCTCTTGATGAGGTTGCGCCAGTTCTTCCCGCCGTCGGTCGTAACTTGCAGGTTGCCGTCGTCCGTGCCGGCCCAGAGCGTGCCCGCTTTTAAGGGCGACTCGGCGAAACTGATCACGGTCGCGTAATACTCCGCGCCCGTGTTCTCGTTGGCGACGGGGCCGCCCGCAGACTTCTGCCGCTCCTTGTCGTTGCTCGACAGGTCAGGACTAATGGCCGTCCACGTCTTGCCGAAGTCCGTTGATTTGAAGACGACGTTGCCCGTCAGATACACCGTGTTCTTGTCGTGCGGCGACTGGATGATCGGGCTGCTCCAGTTGAAGCGATATTTGACATCGGCCGCCGGCCCCTCGTCGTTGCCGAGATAGGGCGCGACGAGTTGCTGCTCGCGCGTCCGCAGGTCTGTGCGGACGATGTTGCCGCCCTGCGATTCGGTCAGGTAGAGATCGGGGTCGTCGGCGTGGTTGATGGCGTAGAAGCCGTCGCCGAACGAGAGCATGCGCCAGTCGTCGTTCTGTATGCCGGCCGGCTCGCGCGTGCGCGAAGGCCCGACCCAAGTGCCGTTATCCTGCAAGCCGCCCATCACGTTGTAGAAGGGCAGGCGATTGTCGGCCGTCACGGCGTAGAACTGGCCGAACGGCAGGTTTTGCAGCGCCTCCCACGTCTGCCCTTGATCGTAAGAGACGGCCACGCCGCCGTCCTGCCCCTGCCACATGCGGCGCGGGTCTTGCGGGTCGATCCAGAAGGCGTGAAAGTCCACGTGCGTGCGCCCGCTGATGGGCCGGAATGAGCGCCCGCCGTCAATCGAGACAAAGAGCGTCGAGGCGACGGCATAGACGCGGTTCTCGTTCTGCGGGTCAACGCGCACGCGCGTGTAGTAGAAACCGCGCGAGACGATGGATGCCTGCTTCGAGACGTTGCGCCACGTCTCGCCGTGATCGTCCGAGCGATAGAGCGTGCCCTCTTTCGCCTCCGTGATCGCATAGACGACGTTCGGGTTCGACGGCGCGGCAGCGACGCCGATGCGGCCCGTCAGTTTCGGCAAGCCCTCGGTCAACTTCTTCCACGTGCGCCCGCCGTCAATCGAACGGAACAAGCCGCCCTTCTCGCTCCCGCTCGTGTGCGTCCAGGGCGTCCGGCGAAACTGCCACATCGCCGCATAGACGATGTTCGGGTTCACGGGGTCGAGCGCGAGGTCGGCGACGCCGTGCTCCTGATCTATGTAGAGCGTCTTCGTCCACGTGCGCCCGCCGTCGGTCGTCATAAAGACGCCGCGCTCCTCGTTTGGCCCGAAGGCGTGCCCGAGCGCGCCGACGTAAACCACGTCCGGGTTGCGCGGATTGATGACGACCTTCGAGATGAAGCGCGTATCCCTCAGTCCGACGTGCTGCCATGTCTTGCCGCCGTCAGTTGATTTATAGACACCGTCGCCGAACGAGACCGAGTTGCGCACGTTCGACTCGCCCGTGCCGACCCAGACCACGTCGGGATTGCCCGGCTCAAGCGCGATGTCGCCGATTGAGATCGTGCCCTGTCGTTCAAAGATGGGCGTCCACGTCACGCCACCGTTCGTCGTCTTCCACAGACCGCCCGAAGCCGAGGCGACATAGACGAGGTCGGGATTGCCGGGCACGCCTTCCACGTCGGCGACGCGCCCGCTCATGTAGGCCGGGCCGATGTTGCGCCATTCCAAACGCTCGAACGACTTCATCTCGATGTCGCCGGTCTCCGGTGTGTTGACCGGCACGGGCGTCGGGGTCGGCGTTGCCTGCGGCGTCGGCTGCTGCGCTTGGACGGCGCGCGGCAGCACCAGCGCCAACAGCAAAAGACACGCCAACCGGCAAGCGCATAGCAACTTCTGCCCAAGCATCCTTCAGAGAACCCCCAGCTGTTGAAATGTAAGAAAGCGCGGAAGGGCAGCATAAACCAACCGGCGGCACTCGTCTAGGCGATGTGCGTTGCGCGTTCGGTAACGTACAGTCGGCGCATAGGCGGTTGAGTATTATCAAGCGCCAATTACTTCCCCGGTCTTAAAAGTTCATTTGTCCGCCTCCCGAGCAATATAGCGGTCACGATATTTCCGCTCGGCGGTCTAAGAGAGTCTTCCCCACCTGATACGGAGGTGCGATGACACGATTCGGGCTGGCTCTGCCCTCGTTCTGCAAGCACGGCTTCCTCCTCAGCATATTCGTCGGCACAATTTTACTGACCGGCTCCTGTTCGCGCCCCGCGCCCGAACAGCCCCTCGGCGTCGAGCGCGCCACGCAGCCCGTCGGCGGCGGGCAAATCCCTGCGTTCGCGCAGCCGGATGACGGCCAATGGGTCATGCCGGCCAAAAACTACGCGAGCACGCGCTTCAGTACGCTCGATCAGATCAACGCCGCGAACGTCGGGCAACTGCAACTCGCCTGGACGTTCTCGACCGGCGTGCTGCGCGGGCACGAAGCCGCGCCCATCGTCGCGGGCAACACGATGTACATCGTCACGCCCTACCCGAACCTGCTCTACGCGCTCGACCTCACTAAGCCCGGCTCGCCCATGAAATGGAAGTTCGACCCGAACGCGAAGGCGGCGGCGCAGGGGCTGGCCTGCTGCGACTACGTCAATCGCGGCGTCGCTTTCGCCAATGGGCGCGTCTTTATGAACACGCTCGACGGGCAGACGCTCGCCGTAGATGCCGAGACGGGGCAGGAGATCTGGCGCACGCAACTCGGCGACATGAACCGGGGCGAGACGATCACGATGGCCCCGCTCGTCGTCAAAGACAAGGTTTTGGTCGGCAACAGCGGCGGCGAGTTCGGCGTGCGCGGCTGGCTGACGGCGCTCGACGCCGCGACCGGCAAACAGGCTTGGCGCGCTTACAGCACGGGGCCGGACGCGGACTGTCTGATCGGGCCGAATTTCCATCCCTTCTATCAATCCGATCAGGGCAAAGACTTGGGCGTGTCGAGTTGGAATCAGGGCCAGTGGCAGATCGGCGGCGGCACGGTCTGGGGTTGGATTTCTTACGACCCCGACACGAATCTGATCTACTACGGCACGGGCAACCCCGGCCCTTGGAATCCTGACCAACGACCGGGTGACAACAAGTGGACGGCCGGCATCTTCGCGCGCGACGTGGACACGGGCGAGGCGCGCTGGTTCTACCAGTGGTCGCCGCACGACCTGCACGATTATGACGGCATCAACGAACAGTTGTTGCTCAATCTGCCAATCGGCGGCCAGACGCGCAAGGTACTCGTCCGGCCCGAACGCAACGGCTACGTCTACGTGCTTGATCGCACGACGGGCGAAGTGCTCTCCGCCAAACCTTACGGCTACGTGACCTCGACGGCAGGCGTCGATCTCAAAACGGGCAAGCTCATCTACGTCTCGGAGAAAGAGCCGCACGTCGGGCAGACGACGCGCGAAATCTGTCCCGCCTCGCCCGGCATGAAAGACTGGCAGCCGTCCGCCTATTCGCCGCGCACGGGCCTGCTCTACATCCCGCACCAGAATCTCTGTGAAGACGCAGAGGGCGAAGAGGCCAACTACATCGCGGGCACACCCTACGTCGGCATGAACATGAAGATGTACGCGGGGCCGGGCGGCAATCGCGGCGTCTTCAGCGCGTGGGATCCGGTCGCGGGCAAAGAGATTTGGTCGATCAAAGAGAACTTTCCCGTGTGGAGCGGCGCGGTCGTAACGGCGGGCGACGTGGTCTTCTACGGCACGATGGACGGCTGGTTCAAAGCGGTGGACGCGCGCCCCGAACATCAGGGGCAAGTGCTGTGGCAGTTCAAGTGCGGCTCAGGCATCATCGGCCAGCCCATCACCTTCAAGGGGCCGGACAACAAACAGTACGTGGCGATCATCGCGGGCGTCGGTGGGTGGTCGGGCGCAATCGTCGCGGGCGACCTAGACCCGCGCGACGGCACGGCGGCGCTCGGCTTCGTCAACGCGATGACCGATCTGCCCGCGCAGACGACGAAAGGGGGCACGCTCTATGTCTTCGCGCTCCCGTAGGCGCGCGTGGCTGTTGTCGAGCCTGTGCGTCGTGTTGTCGTTGTGCGCGTGTGCGCAGCAGCGTGCACAAGCGCCAGCAGCCGGCGCGCAAGCAGCACAGCCGGCACAGGCGCAAGCGTCGCCCGCGCCGGCCGCGCCGCAGATGCCTATTGCTTTGACCGAGCGCCACGTCCTGCGCGTGTGCGCCGACCCGAACAATCTGCCGTTCTCGAACGAGCGCGGCGAAGGCTTGGAGAACAAGCTGGCCGAACTCGTCGCGCGCGATCTCGGCGCGCAGGTCGAATATACGTGGTGGGCGCAGCGGCGCGGCTTCTTCCGCAACACGCTGAAGGCGGGCGCGTGCGACGTGGTGATGGGCGTGCCCGCAGCCTTCGAACTGGCGCTCACGACCAGCCCTTACTATCGCTCAACTTACGTCTTCGTCTCGCGCACGGCGCGCAAACTCGATCTGCATTCGTTCGACGACCCCATTTTGCGCGAACTCAAGATCGGCGTGCAGATGATCGGCGACGATTTCGCCAACACGCCGCCCGCGCACGCGCTCGCCAACCGGCACATCCTGCAAAACGTGCAAGGCTACATGATCTACGGCGACTACCGCGAAGCGAATCCGCCCGCGCGCATCATCACGGCGGTTGAACGCGGCGAGATAGACACGGCCATCGTCTGGGGCCCGCTCGGCGGCTACTTCGCCCGCCACGCCCGCACGCCGCTCGCGGTCGTGCCCGTCACGCCGCAGATCGATCAGCCGTTCCTGCCGTTCGTCTACGACATCTCGGTTGGCGTCCGGCGCGGCGAACAGGAGTTTAGGGACAAGCTCGACGAGATTCTCACGCGCCGCCGGCCCGAGATCGACAAACTGCTCGACGATTACGGCGTACCGCAGGTGAAGGGTTGAGGGATGAACAGGAACTACTCGATGAGGCGGAGGGGCACAATGAAGGGAGCATGGCAACAGTTGAACGACCGGCGGCCGCTGCGCCGCGCCTGTCTCAGCCTCCGGCCCGCAGCCCTCATCCCGCTTCTCTGTCTGCTGTTGTGCGGCTCGTGTGCGCGGGAGCGGCGCGAGTTTCGGCAAGCGCCACCGGCCGCGCGGCTCGACACGGTGGCGGGCAGTGAACTGAGTCCCGGTCAACCGCTGCCCACACCGCCGACGAAGAACGCGGCCGAAGAGAGCGCCTACGCCGTCAACGAAGGCAAGCGCCTCTTTGATCAGTACAACTGTACGGGCTGCCACTTTCACGGCGGCGGCGGCATCGGCCCGCCTCTGATGGATCAGAAGTGGATTTACGGCAGCGACCCGGCGAACGTCTTCCAGACCATCATCGAAGGGCGACCAAACGGCATGCCCTCGTTCCGCCAGAAGATTCCCGACGCGCAGGTCTGGCAACTCGTCGGCTACGTGCGCGCCTTAAGCGGGCAACTGCCAAAGGACGTGTCGCCCACGCGCGACGACCATCTGAGCGCGCACAGCAGCGAGCAGCGCACCGAACAACGCGGGCCCGTCGCTACGGGCGGCAACCCCAAGTCGGCGGAGCAGTCGCATTGACAACGCAGCCCACACATCTCCGGTCATACTTGCTGCGCGCGGGCGCGGCGCTCGCCTGCTTGAGTCTCGCGGCGTGTCGCGGCGGCGTGCAATCGGTGATTGACCCGACGGGGCCGCAGGCCGAGCGCATCAGCAAACTCTGGTGGCTGTTCTTCTACGTCTGCACGGCCGTTTTCGTGCTCGTGCTCGTGGCGCTCGCGCTGGCGCTCAGGCGCACGCGCCAGTGGTGGCGCGACGAGACCGTGTCGGCGCGCGACGTGACGGAACTGCCGATGCTCAACCCCGCGCCCGAAGGCGAGCGGCGCATGACCAACGTGATCATCGGCGCGGTCGCCGCGACGGGCGTGATCCTGTTCGTCTTCCTGATCGCAAGTTTTTCGACCGGGCGGGCGCTCTCCGCGCGGCTGGCAGAGCAGAACGCGGTCACGATTGAAGTGACGGGGCAGCAATGGTGGTGGCAGGTGCGCTATCTCGATCAGAACGCGCCGAACATCTTCACGACGGCGAACGAGATACACATCCCCGTCGGTCTGCCCGTCACGCTCAAACTGCAATCGGTGGACGTGAATCATAGTTTCTGGGTGCCGAATCTGAGCGGCAAGAAGGATTTGATTCCGGGCAAGCAGACGATCATGTGGCTGCAAGCCGACCGCGCGGGTCTCTATCGCGGCCAGTGCGCGGAGTATTGCGGGCTGCAACACGCGCACATGGCGCTCTACGTTGTGGCCGAGCCGGTCGAACAGTTCAACGCGTGGCTCGCCGCGCAGCGCGCAGCGGCCGCGCAGCCCACGAGCGAGCAGCAGCAGCGCGGGCAGCAGGTCTTTCTGCACGCGCCCTGCATTATGTGTCACACGATCAGGGGCACACCCGCGGGCGCAAGCCTCGGGCCCGACCTGACGCACATCGCCAGCCGGCAGACCATCGCCGCCGGGACGCTGCCGAACACGCGCGGCCACCTCTCCGGCTGGGTCGTGGACGCGCAAGGGATCAAGCCCGGCACGCGCATGCCAGCGAACAATCTGTCGGCCGAAGACCTGCAAGCCTTGTTGGACTATCTGCAAAGCTTGAAGTGAGGTGGGCTCGTGCGCCCGCGTGCGTGTTGGTTCGCAGCGCTTCGTAGTTAAAGCTTCAGGAGCATTGAGTGGCGGAGCAAACACAAGAGCAGCGGAAAGAGTTGGAGACGGCGCTGGCGCGCAACCCCGAACTGGCCAAGCAGCGCGTGCAAACGGGTGTGCGCGAACTGGACGAGGCGGCCGACCGACGCGAACTGGCGCGCACGTGGGCGAAGGGGCGCGGTCTCTACGCGTGGCTGACGAACACGGAGCATAAGGTCATCGCCACGCGCTATATCGTCACGTCGTTCATCTTCTTTCTGCTCGGCGGCATCGAGGCGGCCGTTATGCGGCTGCAACTTGCGCGCCCTGAGAGCCGCGTCGTCGGGCCCGACCTCTACAACCAGATTTTCACCGTGCATGGCACGACGATGATGTTTCTGTTCGCCGTGCCCATCATGGAGGGCATGGCGCTCTACCTCGTGCCGTTGATGATCGGCACGCGCAACGTCGCCTTCCCGCGCATGAACGCCTATGGCTATTTCACCTTCCTGTTCGGTGGTCTCTTTCTCTACGGCGGCTTCCTCTTAAACGTCGGCCCGGATACCGGCTGGTTCTCTTACGTGCCGCTTGCGGGGCCCGCCTACTCGCCCGGCAAGCGCGTGGACATCTGGGCGCAGATGATCACGTTCACGGAGATCGCGGCGCTCGTCGGCGCGGTCGAGATCATCGTCACCGTCTTTAAGCAGCGCGCGGTCGGGATGTCGCTCAATCGCATTCCGCTCTTTGTCTGGGCGCAGACGATCACGGCCTTCATGATCATCTTCGCCATGCCGGCGGTCATGCTGGCGAGCAGTTTTCTCGCCTCCGACCGGCTCATCGATACGCACTTCTTCAACCCGGCGGAAGGCGGCGACGCCTTGCTCTATCAACACGTCTTCTGGTTCTTCGGCCACCCGGAGGTCTACATCATCTTTATTCCGGCGCTTGGCTTCGTCTCAAGCATCGTCGTCGCCTTCGCGCGCCGGAAGATATTCGGCTACACGCCGCTCGTGCTGTCGCTCATCGCCACCGCCTTTCTCGGCTTCGGGCTGTGGGTGCATCACATGTTCGCCACGCCCCTGCCGCAACTCGGTCAGAGTTTCTTCACGGGCGCTTCGATGATGATCGCTATTCCTTCGGGCATCCAAATCTTCTGCTGGCTGGCGACGCTCTGGGGCGGCAAGATTCGCTTGAAGACGCCGCTCCTGTTCGTCATCGGCTTTATCGTCATCTTCGTGCTTGGCGGCCTGACCGGCGTGATGCTCGCGTCCGTGCCGCTCGACCTGCAAGTCCACGACACTTATTTCGTCGTCGCGCATTTCCACTACGTCCTCATCGGCGGCGCGGTCTTCCCGCTGTTCGGCGCGTTCTACTACTGGCTGCCCAAGATGACGGGGCGCATGCTGAGCGAGCGCGCCGGCCGGTGGAACTTCTGGCTCATGTTCATCGGCTTCAACCTCGTTTTCTTCCCCATGCACCAACTCGGGCTGAAGGGCATGACGCGGCGCATCTACACTTATCTGCCGGAGACGGGCTGGGGCAGCCTGAACCTTGTCGCCTCGGCCGGCGCGCTCATCATGACGGCGGGCGTCGCGGTCTTCATCCTCAATTTCCTCTGGGCGCGCAGGCGCGGCGAGGTGGCGGGCGACAATCCGTGGCACGCGGAGGGGCTTGAATGGTCAACCGCGTCGCCGCCCGCCGACTACAACTTTGTGTACCTGCCGACCGTGCAGGGGCGCTACGCGCTCTGGGAGGCGCAGCCGGACGCGCCGGTCGTCGTCGGCCTCAAGACCGACTGCCGCGAGGTGTTGGTCACAAGCGTGCTCGACGCCGAGCCGGGTCACATCTATCAACTGCCCGGCCCGTCCATCTGGCCGCTGATGCTCGCCATCGCAACGGCCGTCCCGTTCTCCTTCGGCATCTTCACGCCCAAGGCGTTCGCCGTCGGCGCGGTACTCGCCTTCGCCGCCTTCTTCGGCTGGTTCTGGTCGAACCCTGATTCGGAGAACGCGGAGATGCGGCGGACGGTCGCGCCAGAGCCGCCGCGCACGTCTGCGCCGGCAGACGCAGCGCGCCCGCCGCGCCCCGTCGAGGAGGGAGCATGAGCGCCGTGCGCCGCAACGTGATCGACGTATCGGAGATGCCGCACCACACGTTCGACGTGGGCGAGCCGGTCTGGTGGGGCAACTGGGGCCTGCTTGCCATCGAGACGACGATGTTCGGCATCGTCGTCGCCACCTACTTTTATCTCCGGCAGAACTATCAACTCTGGCCGCCGCCGCTTTCGACCTCGCCGCAACCCTTCGACTCGCTGCCCGACCTGACGGCGGCGACCGCCAACGTCGTCCTGCTCCTGCTGAGTTGCCTGCCGATGATCTGGGCCGATCTATCGGCGCGGCGCGGCAATCAGCGCGGGGCGCAGATCGCGCTCGTGCTCTGCCTTGCCTTTGGCGTGGCCTCGATGGTGCTGCGCGCTTACGAGTTCCGGGCCGTGAAGTTTCGCTGGGATGCGAACGCCTACGGGTCAATCGTCTGGTTCACGCTGGGGCTGCACGCAGCGCACCTGTTGACGACGACGCTCGAAGCGTTCCTGTTGACGACGTGGGCCTGGCTGCGCGAGTTCGATATGAAGCATCGCGTGGACATCACGGTCGTCGCGGTCTACTGGTACTGGGTGGTCATCGTCTGGCTGCCGCTCTACGCAATGCTCTACTTCGTGCCGCGCTTGGGCTGAACAGGGGAATGGAAAGTGGCTGAAGCTGACCGCAGGTTGATGCGTTATAGCGAAGTGCTCACGCTGTGGGCGGGCGTACTGATTGCGCCCGTCGCGTGGGCCTTGCAGATGCAAGCCTCCTACCTGCTCGTGCAGCCAGCCTGCATGTCGGGGCGCAACACTTCGCTCCATCTCGTCACGCTCGTTGCCTTACTGTGTGCGCTCGGCGGCGGTTTTATCTCTTGGCGCTGCCGGGAACGGGCCGGGCGCGCGTGGCCCGACGATGCGGGCGGCCCGCAGCCGCGCAGTAACTTCATGGCCACGCTCGGTCTGTTGCTGAGCGCCATGTTCTTCCTCGTCATAGTCGCGCAGGGCCTCGCAAGTTTTGTGCTGCACCCGTGTCAGCCGTGAGCGATAAGCGCATGAAACGATCTGCCGGCACGATCATGCTGCTGCTCGCGTGCGCGCCTGCCGTGCTCGCGCACAACGGCAGACCGCACACTTGGCACGATCTGGCCCGCGCGTGGAGCTTCGAGCCGGGCGTGGTCGCGGCGCTCGCGCTCTCAGGCGCTCTGTACTGGCTTGGCGTGCGGCGCATGTGGCGCGAGGCGGGCCGCGAAGGGGCGCGGCGCGGCGGCGGCGTGCAGCGTTGGGAGGCGTGGTGTTACGCGGGCGGGTGGTTCTCCCTGTTCGTCGCGCTCGTTTCGCCGCTCCACCCCTGGGGGCGCGTGCTGTTCTCGGCGCACATGACGCAGCACGAGGTCTTGATGCTGGTGGCTGCGCCGCTGCTCGTGCTGGGCCGGCCGCTCGCGCCGAGCCTGCGCGCGCTGCCGCTTGCGTGGGCGCGCGCCGCCGGGCGTCTGACCAGACGCGCGTGGTGGCAGCGCGTGTGGCGCATCATGACGCAGCCCTTCGTCGCGTGGCTGATACACGCGGTTGCGCTGTGGGTCTGGCACGTGCCGACGCTCTTTCAAGCCGTGCTCACCTACGAGTGGGTACACACGCTGCAACATCTGAGTTTCTTCCTGTCGGCGCTGCTGTTCTGGTGGGCTTTGCTCTACGGCCGGCAGGGCGCGCTCGGCTACGGCGTGGGCGTGCTCTATCTGTTCACGACGGCGCTTCATAGCGGACTGCTCGGCGCGCTCATCACGTTCGCCACGAGCGTCTGGTATCCGGCTTACGCGCACACGACCGCGTCGTGGGGGCTGTCGCCGCTTGAAGATCAGCAACTCGGCGGTCTCATCATGTGGATACCGGCCGGATTAGTTTACGTCGTGGCGGGGCTGGCGCTCTTTGCCGGTTGGCTGCGCGCAGCCGAGGCGCGCGTGCTGAAGCGCGAACAGCGGGCCGCGCTGGTGAAAGGATAAGTGGCCGGATGCGGGGCAAGGTTCAAGGCTTGAAACTGTTGGTCGCGGGTGCGCTCATCTGTGCGACGCTCGGCGGGGCGGCGTGCAGTCAGCTTGAGGCGGAGCGCGCCGCCGCCGCGATGACCAATGGCGACCCGCAACGCGGGCAAGCCGCCATCACGCGCTACGGCTGCGCGACGTGCCATACCATCCCCGGCATACGCGGCGCGGACGCCCTCGTCGGCCCGCCGCTCACGCAGATGGCCGGACGCTCCTATATTGCCGGCGTGCTGCCGAACGCGCCCGAAAATATGGTGCGCTGGTTGAAAGACCCGCCGCAGGTCGACCGCCTGACCGCGATGCCGAACCTCGGCGTCACGGACGCGGACGCGCGCGACATCGCCGCCTACCTCTACACGCTGCGTTGAGCGCCGACCGCCGAGAAGGGAACTGTTGCCCGATGGCCTATGACGAACACGGGACGCTTGAGATCGAGCAGGACTTGCCTTATCAGGAGCGCGCGTGGCGACGCCAGCGCATCTGGTGGGTGCTGCTGACGCTGTTGCTCATCGCGGCCCTGCTCGGCGTGTTCGGCACGGGCGTGCTCAGCCGCGCCGAAGCGGGCGCGCGCAGCGCGCCGGTCTGGTTAGAGTACGAGCGGTTCGCGCGCGCACAAGCCGAGACGAACACGCTGCGCTTTCATCTTGCACCGGCGGCGGCGACGAACGGGCAGGTGCGTCTGTGGCTCAGCCGCGCCTACCTTGAGCACGTGCAGGTCTTGAGCGTGACGCCTGAACCGGCGACGGTCGAGACCGCGCCCGACCGTTTCATCTACATCTTCCCCGCGCCCGCGCTCAACGCGCCGACCGCCGTCACCTTTCAGCTAGAGCCGGAGCGGCTGGGGCGCTTGCACGGGCAGGCAGGGCTGGACGGCAGCGGTACGGGGCTTGAGTTCAAACAGCTTGTCTATCCGTAAAGGTCAGCGAAGGCGCACGGCGACAAGGAGGGCGCGATGGATTCTGTACTGCGGGCGGTCATCATCTACTTTCTGCTGGTCGGTCTCTTTCGCGTCGCCGGGCGGCGCGCGCTCAACGAATTGTCGAGCTTCGAGTTCGTCCTGCTGCTCGTCATCGGCGAAGCGACGCAGCAGGCCATCCTCGGTAAAGACTATTCGCTCACCAACGCTGCGCTCGTCATCACCACGCTCATCATGCTCAACGTCTGGCTCTCCATCTGGAAGCACCGCGCGCACGGCGTCAAACGCGTGTTCGACGGCGTGCCGCTCGTCGTCGTGGCGCACGGTCGTCCCTTGCCGGACGTGATGCAGAAGGCGCGCGTCAGCGAAGACGAGGTCATGGAGGCCGCGCGCGAACTGCAAGGACTGGAACGCATGGCCCAGATCAAGTACGCGGTACTGGAATCGGGCGGCACGATCTCGATCATCCCGCGCGCCGAGGAGCAATGACGGCCGCCCCTTGCGCCGCCGTCCTTAAACCATGAAGAAGGTCTTTGAGTTGGCGCTCGGCATCGTCACGAGCGTCGGCGGCTTTTTAGAGATCGGCTCGATCACGACGGCCGCGCAGGCCGGCGCGCTCTTTGGTTATCAACTCGTCTGGGCCATCATGTTGGGCGGCCTCTGCGTGATCTTTCTGGTCGAGCAGGCGGGGCGACTGGCCGCGAGCAGCCGGCGCACGATCCCCGATGCGATCCGCGAGCGGTTCGGCTTCGAGTATTACGCCGTGCTGCTCGTCGTCATGGCGCTCGTCATGCTGCTCGTACTGGGCGCGGAACTCGGCGGCATCTGCATCGCGCTCGAATTCGTCACCGGCATCGGTTACAGGTGGTGGGCCGTGCCCGTCGCGCTGGTGATGTGGCTGATCATCTGGAAGGGCACGTTCAGCTTCATCGAGCAGGGGGTCTCTGCGCTCGGCCTCGTCACCGTCTGTTTCATCGTCGCGGCGTTCATCCTGCATCCCGATTGGGCGCGCGTGGCGGCGGGCGCGCTGCCGACCTTGCCAACGCACGAGCGCGCGCGCTACTGGTTTATCGCCGTCAGCATTCTCGGCGCATCCATCACGCCCTACCTGATGTTCTTCTACTCGTCGGGCGCGATTGAGGACAAGTGGGACGAAAGTTACCTGGGCGTGAACCGCATCATAGCGACCGTCGGCATGAGCTTCGGCTCGGTCATTTCCATCGCCGTGCTCGTCGTCGCCGCGCTCGTTTTCCTGCCGCGCGGGATCAGGATGGAGCATTATCAGGAGTTGGCGCGGCTGCTGACGGATGCTTTTGGCGTTTGGGGCGTGCGCCTTGTGGCGGCCTCCGTCGGCATCGCGTGTCTGGGCGCGGCGCTTGAGATCACGCTTGAGATGGCCTACATGATCGCGCAGGGCTTCGGCTGGAACTGGAGCAAGAACCAGCGCCCCATCGCGGAAGCGCGCTTCAGTTTGACGTACACCATCGTCGTCATACTCGGCGCGCTCGTCGTCGTCACCGGCATAGACCCGCTCAAGCTGACGGTCTTCTCGATGGCGCTGACGGCGGCCACACTGCCCTTAGCCATCGTGCCGTTTCTGTTTCTGATGAACGACGAGCACTACGTCGGCGAGCACGGCAACGGTTGGCTGAGCAACACGGTTGTCGTCGTCATCATCGGGCTGGCGTTCGTGCTCGCGGTCGTGACGATCCCGCTGGAAATCTTCGGAGGCGGTTAAGATGAATCTGGCGCGCGACTGTCTGGACAAACAACTGCTCGACCGGCACGGGCGCAAGATGGGGCGCGTGGACGGTCTGGTCATGGAACTAGAAGAAGGCGCGCAGCCGCGCATCACGTTCGTCGAAGTCGGCGCGGTCACACAGGCCGCGCGGCTGCACCCGCGTCTGGGTCGCTTCGTCGCCGCGCTCGCGCGCCGTTGGGGGCGTGCGCCGAATGATCCTTATCGCATTCCCTGGGCGCAGGTTGTGCCGACGGGTGACGACGTGACCGTCGGCGTCGAGGCTGAAGCGACGCCCGCGCTCGCGTGGGAGCGTTGGCTGCGCGCGCACGTCGTCGGGCGCATACCGGGAGCGTGATAGATGGCGCGGCAAGAGATACAGGTTGAACTGCTGCTGAGCCGGCGCGTCTATGCGCTGAACGGGCGCGTCATCGGCCGGCTCGAAGAGGTACAGACGGAGTTGCGCGGCGGCGCGTGTTTCGTGACGGAATATCACGTGGGCGCTTACGCGTTGGTCGAGCGGCTGGCGGCGTGGCCCATCGGGCGCGCGTTGTTGAAACTGTTCGGCGGAACGCGCCGGGGCGGCGGCTACCGCGTGCCTTGGGACAAACTGGATTTGCGCGACCCTGCGCGCCCGCGTCTGCGCTGCGAGGTCGGCGCATTAAAGCCGATTGAGGAAGAGGACTAGCCGGCGCGGCCGCGCCGCGCCAAGTCCTGCCCTTGCGACGAATCTGTGCGGAGAATCAGATCGATCACATTCTTGCTGCTGGCGTTGCTGAGCGCGTGCTCGGCGCAGCGCAGGGGGCCGCTCGCCTACGTCTCGAACGAACGCGACGGCACGCTCACCGTGATCGATACGACGACGGATGAGGTCGTCTCGACGATCAAGGTCGGCGCGCGCCCGCGCGGCATACACATCGGCCCGAACAACCGTAGCGTCTGGGTCGCGCTCAGCTACCCGACGAATCACAAAGAGGGCGAAGACAAGATCGCGGTCGTCGATACTGCGAGCGAACGCGTCACGGCCAAATACAACGCGGGCACAGACCCCGAACAGTTCGTGCTCGACAAAGAGGGCACGCGGCTCTACATCGCCAACGAGGACGCGGGCACGTGTTCCGTCAACGATCTGAAGACCGATAGCGTGATCGCCACCATGCTCGTCGGGCTTGAACCCGAAGGCGTCGCGCTCAGCCCCGACGGGCGCTGGGTCTACGTCACGTCCGAGAACAGCAGCACCGTCTCGGTCATAGACACGACGCGCAATCAGGTCTTAAAAACGTTCCTCGTCGGCGCACGCCCGCGCGAAGCCGCCTTCACGCCCGACGGCACACGCGCCTACGTGACGGCCGAGAACGGCAACACGGTCGCGGTCGTGGAGACGAAAGATCATACCGTGACGGATACGATTCAACTGCCGCGCGGCGAGGGGCCGCAGCAGTTGAAGCCTAAGGGCGTTGTCGTCGCGCCGGATGCGCGGCGCGTCTACGTGGCGACGGGGCGCGGCAACAGCGTCGCCGTGATTGATGCCGCGAGCCGACAACTGCTGGCGCTCATCCCGACGGGACAGCGCCCGTGGGGCGTGGCGCTTACGCCGGACGGGCGCAAACTCTACACCGCGAACGGCGTCTCAAACGACGTGTCGGTGATTGACACAGAGACTAATCAGGTCATCAAGACGATCAAAGCCGGCGACGGGCCATGGGGCATTGCCATCAAACCTTAACGCGCCGCGCCTGTGCGCTCGCGCTCTGTCTGTGCGCGCTGGCGGCGACGGGCGCGGCGCAGGAGACGCGCGTCGCGGGCGTCGTGTTGGATCAAGCGGGCGGGGCAGTTGCCGGCGCGCAGGTATCTCTGCGGCCGGACGCGGCGCGGGGCGCAGCCGAGACGACGACTACTGATGCGGCCGGTCGGTTCGCGTTCGCTGTCGTCGAGCCGCGCGCGGGCTTCGTCATCGCTGTGCGGGCGCGCGGGTTTGCGCCGGTCGAGCAGCGTTGGCCGGCGGCGGCGCTGCAAGCCGCGCCGTTGGCGATCAGGCTCGCGCCCGCGCCGCTCGGTGAAACGGTCACGGTCACGGCGGCGCGCGTCGAGACGCGGCTCGGCGAGACGGCGGCGAGCGTCGTGGTGTTGTCGGCGGCGGAATTGAGGGCGACGGCCGCCGTCACGCTCGACGATGCGCTCCGGCAGGTTGCGGGCTTCAGTCTCTTTCGCCGCGCCGGTAGTCGCACGGCGAACCCGACGACGCAGGGCGTTTCGCTGCGCGGCGTCGGCGCAAGCGGCGCGAGTCGCGCGGTGGTGCTGGTGGACGGCGTGCCTTTGAGCGACCCGTTTGGCGGTTGGGTTTACTGGGGGCGCGTGCCGCGCGAAGCCATCACGAGCGTAGAGGTGTTGCGCGGCGGCGCGAGCGCGCTCTACGGCGGCGGCGCGCTCGGCGGCGTTGTTAACGTCCGCACGCGCCGAGCGGAAGCGCCCGCCCTCGCGCTCGAACTCGCCTACGGCAACGAGCAGTCGCCGGACGCTTCCATTTACGTCGGCGGCACGCGCGGGCGTTGGGGCGCGCAGGTCGGCGCGGAGTTCTTCCACACGGACGGCTATGTGCTCTTGGACGAGCAGACGCGCGGGCGCGCGGATACGCCGGCCGGCGCGCGCCATGCGGACGTTGATCTCACACTCGAACGTAAACTCGACGCCGCGGCCCGCCTCTTCGTGCGCGGCGCGTTCTTCGGCGAAGCGCGCACGAACGGCACGCCCTTGCAGACCAATCGCACGCACATACGCCAACTGAGCGCGGGCGGCGACTGGCCCACGAGCCGCATCGGCGCGCTCAACTTCAGGCTCTACGGCGGCACGCAGGTCTTCGATCAAAACTTCTCTGCCGTCGCCGCCGACCGCAACAGCGAGACGTTGACGCGCGTGCAGCGTGCGCCCGCGCAGGTCGCAGGCGTGAGCGCGCAGTGGTCGCACGCGCTCGGCGCGCGCCAGACCATCGTGGCGGGCTTCGACGGGCGCGAGGTGCGCGGCGCAAGCGACGAGACGGTTTACGCGCAGAACCGGCCGGCGTCGCTCGTCGGTGCGGGCGGGCGCGAACGCACGGCGGGTCTCTTCTTTGAAGACATCGTGCGCGCGGGCGAGCGCCTGTTCCTGACGGGTGGCGTGCGCGTTGACCATTGGCGCAACTTTGCGGCAACGAGCGTCACGCAGCCGCTGCGCCCGGCGGGTACGACGCAGGTGAGTCGCTTCCCCGACCGCACGGAGACGGCCTTTAGCCCGCAACTCTCCGTGCTATTCAAAGCGTCGGCGCGCGTCGCACTCACCGCCGCCGCTTATCGCGCCTTCCGCCAGCCGACGCTCAACGAGTTGTACCGCACGTTCCGCGTGGGCGACGTGCTGACGCGCGCAAACGAGAACCTGCGCGCCGAACGGTTGAGCGGCGGCGAAGCGGGCGCGGCGTTCAATGCGTTCGCCGAGCGTTTGACGGCGCGCAGCACCTTCTTCTGGACGGAGATCACGCGCCCGGTCGCCAACGTCACCTTGAGCGTCACGCCTGCGCTCATCACGCGCCAGCGCCAGAATCTGGGGCGCACGCGCGCACGCGGGCTTGAGCTTGAGACGGACGCGCGCCTCGGCAATCATTGGACGTTGACGAGCGGCTACCTGTGGGTGGATGCGCGCGTCACGCGCTTTCCGGCCAACGGCGCGCTCGAAGGTCTGCGTGTGCCGCAGGTCGCGCGCCAGCAACTCACATTTCAACTGCGCTACGCGCACCCCGCGCGGCTCACTGTGGGCCTACAGGGGCGCGCAAGCGGCGCGCAGTTTGACGACGACCAGAACCGCCTGCGCCTCGCACCCTATTTCACGCTCGATGCGCTCGTCGCGCGCCCGCTCAGGCACGGGTTGACGGTCTTCGCCGCCGCCGAGAATCTATTCAATCAACGCTACGAGACGGGGCGCACGCCGGTGCGGACATGGGGGCCGCCCCTGCTGGTGCGCGTCGGCGTCAGGCTCGAACGCGGCGCACGTTGAGCGCATAAAGGCACGTGGTTTTGATTAGCTATTGAAGGGGAACGCACAAGTGGCTAAAGCACATGGGGACGAAGAACGAACGCCGGCCGAGCAGACGGAGGCGGGCCGGCCGCAACTGTCGCCGGCCGAGCACAAGGATGCAGAGGAGCGCAGAGCGCCGCGCACGGAGGTTATCTACGAGGCGATCCTGCGCGAAGGCGATCATGAGTTGCAGCGTTCCACGCCGTCGCTCATGTGGGACGGTTTGACGGCCGGTCTCTCGATGGGCTTCTCGCTCGTCGCCGAAGGACTGCTGCGCGCGCATCTGCCGGAAGCGCATTGGCGGCCCGCCGTCGCCAAACTCGGCTACAGCTTCGGCTTCCTCATCGTCGTTTTAGGCCGGCAACAGTTGTTTACCGAGAACACGCTGACGGTTGTGCTGCCGCTTCTGCAACGGCGCGATGTGCGGACGCTCACAAACATGCTCCGGCTGTGGGTGGTCGTCTTGGCGGCGAACCTCGTGGGCGCTTTTGTGTTCGCGTGGTTCGCGGGGCACACAGATCTGTTCGCGCCGGAGGTGCGCGAGGCGTTCGGCGCAATCGGGCGCGAGAGTCTGGCGGGCGGATCGCTCAGGACGCTCTTGCGCGGCGTCTACGCGGGCTGGCTGATTGCCACGATGGTGTGGATGCTGCCGGCGGCCGAGGCGGCGCGCTTCTGGGTCGTGCTGGCGATGACTTATCTGGTCGCGTTCGGCGGATTCGCGCACGTCGTCGCCGGCTCGATTGATGTCTTCTATCTGGTCACGACGGGCCAGATGCCGTGGTCGGTCTATTTCGGCTGGCTGCTGCCGACGCTGGCGGGCAACATCCTCGGCGGCGTCACGCTCGTCGCCGTGCTCGGCCACGCGCAGGTGGAGTAGTTGCGCCCGCGCGTGCGTAGAGCGCGATCACGCGTTCGATGGCCCGGCGACAGACGGCGCAGAAGTGGTCTGTGCGCGAGAACATGATGCAATCGAGTTGCGGGCGAAAGTAGCCGTGCGCCTCGTAGTTCGCGCCCTCGAACGCGCCGACGCGCGCCGCGTAAGGCTCGCGCGCAAACATCTGCTGCTCGTGCCCCAGTTCTTCACGAAAGAGCGCCTCCATCTCCTGTTCGGGGCGTCTGTCTTTACGCAACTGACCACGCCGCGCCTGCACCGCGCGCGAATACTGCTCAAACGCTTCCTTCTGCCACGGCGTCGGGAGCGGCGTGTCGGCCGCCACCAAATCTTTCCACTTGAGCCGCGCCGGATCGAGGAGCGCCGTCGCGTTCGGCTCCCAAGGTTCGACGCGCGTGGTCGCGGGCGCATAGGCGACGGAAGATGTGTAGTATTCGTCGGCCAGCCCGGCGAAGTGGTGGCCGAACTCGTGGACGAAGACGTAATTCGCAAACGCGTTATCAACCGCGACCGTGCTGTAGAGATTGAAGATGCCGCCGCCGCCGTAGGTGCGATTGTTGGCGAGGATCTCGATGAACTCGTAGGGCGCAAACTCGGCCGTTTTGCGGAGCGCCGCGTTGTCGAACGTTAAGATGTAGCGTTCCGAGCCGAAGGCGTCGTAGGTTGCGCCGATGGGCGAGGCGCGATAGACGCCGGTGGACGGGCGCGCAATCCCCGACTCGGCGGCGGGCGGGCAGAGCGCCCAGACGTTGAAGTCGCGCCGGTGCTCTCTAAACGGCGACGTGGCGAACAGCACTTCCGTCAAACGCCGCGCGTCGCGCTCGAACTTGGGCAATTCGGCCGCCGTGTAGCCGTCGCCCAGTAGCAGCAGATCGACTTTTGTGGCCGGGTCGCCGTTTCGTTGAATCGCTAAGAGCGGCGCGGGCGCGGGCCGGCGCGCGCGATCCACGAAGATGTCTTTCGGATCAATCGTCGTCGTCCACACCTCGCGGAACGCGTTCTGCGCATCGCGCTTCTTGAGCACGATGCGGACGCGACTCGACGGGGCGGGAAAGCGCAACGACTCCTGGAAGGTGCGCAGGGTCGTCTTGGCCTCGTCCGTCGTCTCCCATTCGCCATAGACGGACGCGAAGCCGCGCGCGTACAACAGGCGGTCGCTCCGTTCGTCGCGCACCTCGAACAGATACTTGCCGAGATTGCTCTCGTCCGCCGTCTGAGCCGGATCGCCCGGCCACGGAAGCGGCTCGATGCGGACGCGGTCAACGCTGAACATCTCCTGCGTGGCGTTGCCCGTGTGGTAGTAGTCCACCCGCATCGTCTGTGTGGCGGCCGAGGCGTGCGCCGCCGCCGTAAGCATGAGGAGCGTTAACCCGACCAGCACTCTTTGCATCATGCGCCGGATTGTACTCGCAGGAGCAGGCGCTTAACCACCCGCAAGCCATCACCGGCGGCGCGACAAGCACCGCGCGGCTGTTGTATGTTTGAGCCGATGCCGCATCCGTCCACGCCCGACCTGCACGCCTTAGCGCGGCAGGCGCTACTCGAAGCCGGCTTCGAGCCTGATTTCCCGCCCGCCAGCGCAGCCGAGTTGGCGGCGCTCGGCCACGCCCCGCCCGTGCCGGCCCGTGCCGTCCGCGACGAACGCGCGCTGCTGTGGTCTTCAATTGACAATAGCGACTCGCGCGATCTCGATCAGGTCGAATACGCCGAGCGCCTGCCGGGCGGCGACATACGCATCCTCGTCGGCATCGCGGACGTGGACGAGTTCGTGCCGAAAGGCGGCAGCATTGATGAACATGCGCGCGCCAACACGGTCTCCGTTTACGCGCCGGGCACGGTCTTTCCGATGCTGCCCGCACAACTCTCGACCGACCTGACTTCGCTGCTTCCGGGCGGCGATAAACTCGCCGTCGTCATCGCGCTCGTTGTGGGCGCGGACGGCGCGGTCGTGACCTCCGATGTGTACCGTGCGCTTGTGCGCAATCACGCGCAACTCGTCTATGAAGAGGTCGGCGCGTGGTTGGAGGGGCATGCGCCGCTCCCGGCCGAGATCGCACAGGTCGCGGGGCTGGAAGCGCAACTCAGGTTGCAGGACGAGGCGACCGTAAGGTTGTCGGCGCTCAGACGGCGCAACGGCGCGCTCAACCTTGAGATCGAAGAGACCGCGCCCGTCGTCGTTGACGGCAAGGTCGTCGCTTTGACAGCGAAAGAGCACAACCGCGCGCGCGACATCATCGAGAGTTTCATGGTCGCGGCGAACACGGCGATGGCGGAGTTGCTGGAAGCGCGGGGCGTGCCGTCGCTGCGGCGCGTCGTACACAAGCCGGAACAGTGGGCGCGCATGGTCGAGATCGCGGCCGAGTTGCACGAACACCTACCGGCGGAGCCGAACTCGCCCGCGCTCGCCTATTTTCTCGCACGCAGGCGTGCGGCCGATCCGGCACACTACCGGGAGCTTTCGCTCGCCGTGCTGAAACTGTTGGGCGCGGGCGAGTACATGGTCGAAGCGCCGGGCCTTGATCAGGAAGGGCACTTCGGGCTGGGCGTCGGCGACTACACGCACTCGACCGCACCGAATCGGCGTTATCCAGACCTCGTCACGCAGCGTTGTCTCAAGTCGGTCATCGCACATGCGCCGCCGCCTTACACGACCGCCGAACTCTACGAGTTGGCCGCGCATTGCAACCTGATGGAGAGCGCCGCGCGTAAGGTCGAGCGGCGCATGCGCAAGGTGGCGGCGGCCGCGCTGCTCTACGACCGGCTGGGCGAAATCTTTACCGGCATCGTGACGGGCGTGAAAGAGCATGGCACGTTCGTCAAACTGCTCAAGCCGCCCGTCTCCGGCAAGATCGTCAAAGGCGCGCACGGACTGCACGTCGGCGACAAGACGCGCGTGCGGCTCGTCGCCACGGACGCCGCGCGCGGCTTCATAGACTTTGCGCGCGTGCATTAGAGAACCGGATCGAGATCAACAGAAGGTGAGGCGAAACGAGTTGGCGCAGCACAACAAACGAGCAGATGCGCGGCGCGCGGGCAACGTGTGGCGGGGGTTGGCGGCGGGCGTCGTCGGCGGGCTGGTTGCCTCGTGGACGATGAACCAGTTCCAGTCGGCGCTAAGCAGCTTGACGGTCGGTGAAGAACGCCCGCACGGCGCGCAATCGTTGCAGCAGGGCACACCGCAACACGGCATCGGGCGCGAGTTGCAGGCGCGCGGCAGCGACGCGCCCGACGACGACGCAGCCGCGCGCATCGCCAACGCCGTCGCCGAACTCGGCTTTGATCATGCACTGACGAAGCGTGAGAAGGAGGCGGGCGGCGCGCTCGCGCACTACGCGATGGGCATCACCTCGGCCGCGATCTACGGCGCGTTGGCCGAAGTGTGGCCGGCGGCGACCGTCGGGCTGGGGCTGCCGTTCGGGGCGGCGGTCTGGGTCGTGGCCGATGAAGGCGTCGTGCCGGCGCTCGGTCTCTCGAAATCGGCGGCGGAGTACCCGCTCTCGATCCACGCCTATGCTTTCACGTCGCACCTTGTCTATGGACTGACGGTTGAGGTTGTCCGGCGCGCGCTGCGCGGCGAGGGCTAAACTTTATGAGCCTTGATGCCTAAACGCTCTCTGATCGTTTTGGCGAGTTCTTCAGGCGCTGCGGCCACGTCGAGCGTCAGGCCTTCCGTTGGTTCTTCGAGCGTGGCGAACTGGCTGTCGAGCAACTCCGGTTTCAGGAAATGGCCCTGTCTTTGTTGCAGCCGCGCCTGAATGAGGGCGTAGTCGCCTTTGAGATAAACCAGCCGCACGCGCTCGTCCAGCAACAGGTATTTGCGATAACTCGCGCGCAAGGCCGAGCAGGCGATGATCGCCCGCTGGCCGCGCGCCAGACAGCTTTGCACGAGCGCGCGTAACGCTTCCAGCCATGGCCGCCGGTCGTCGTCGTTCAAGGGCAGACCGCGCCGCATCTTCTCGATGTTCGCGGCTGAATGAAAATCGTCGGCGTCGTAGAACCGCCAGCCCAAGTCCGCCGCCAGTTGCCGCCCCGTCGTCGTCTTGCCCGAACCGGCCACGCCCATCAGGACTAAGACCTGCGGTTCGCCGTCGCGTCGTCGTGTCATCGCAAATTCCCGCCGCCGCCAAAACGGCCAGAGTCAAAGTCAGTCTTAGGGTGCAGTTGCTAGGCGCAAAGCCCAATGAGTAGATGGTGCATGAAATATCGTTCACATTCAAATCATAAATAAATGTGGGCGGAAGGCGGCGCGCGCCTTGCCCGGTGTAATGGGTGAGGGTGAGAGTTGACACTTCTGTGCGACAGGACTACGCTCGGCCGCTTTCCAACTGAGCGCATCCGTTCAGGCCGATTATTATGTTTAGTGGGCGGGCTGAAGCCACTAAAACCCTCCGGGTCGGCCTTGCGCGGCGAAACAAGTTAACTCTAAGGAGCAGGCTGTCATGGAAAAACCGAATGACTATAAATGGGTGGTCATGATCTTCCTGGCCGGCGATAACAACCTGAGCGAGAACTGCCTTTTCTCGCTCAGGGACATGAAACGGGCGGGCGTGATTCCCGACACTGCCGTCCTCGCGCAGTACGATCCGTTCGAGGTCATGCAGCCGATCCCGACGCAGCGCTACGTCATTAACGCGGCGGCCCGGCGCAAAACGCCAAACCCGGAAGGGCTGATCTTGGCCGACCTGCGCGGCGTGCTGGATGAGACGAACACCGGCGCGGCCGAGACGCTGGCCGCGTTCATTTTTTGGAGCGTCACTAATTTTCGCGCAGACCACTACATGCTCGTCCTCTGGGGGCATGGCAGCGGCACGGCCGAAGATTTCCTGCTGCGCGACGAGAATCCGCCGGATGCGCTCAGCATTCCGGAGCTAAAGGACGCTTTTCGGCTCGCCAAAAAGAGACTCGAAGACGTGGGCCTGCCCGAGACGGTGCTCGGCCCCGAAGGCAAGATTGACATTCTCGGCATGGATAGTTGCCTGATGAGCACGGGCGAGGTGGGCTACGAAGTGCGCGAGCACGCGCGCTATCTGGTCGGGTCGGAGAGCTTCGAGGCCAACATGGGTTGGCCTTACAAACGCATTCTGCCCCACTTGAACGAACCGAAGATCACGCCCCGCGAATTCGCCACGCTGATCGTTGATGAGTACGTCAAGTTCTACTTCGACTTTATTGCGACGGGGCGCTCAGTCGATCTCGGGGCCTGCGACCTGACGCAGAGCGAGCGGTTCCGCGAAGCCGTCAAACTGCTTGCCGCCGTCCTGCGTCGGGGCTTGCGCTTTGACCGGCTCAAGGATGCCATCGTGCTGGCCCACTGGGAGGCGCAAGGCTACAAGTTCGATGAGTACATTGATCTCTTCGACTTCTGTGCCGTGTTGGAAGCGCGTTGCGAGCAGATCATAAAAGAGTTGCAAGGGCAGGGCACACCGCGCGGCAAAGAAGCCGCTCACACCGCGCAAGACCTGAAAAAGCTTGCGCGCAAGATCAACGAAGCCTGTCGCGCAGTGCGAGGGGTGCTCCTGCCCGGACGTGAACCCGCCGATTGCGAAGGGCTGCGGCGCGCGCCGCACGCTGCCGGCGCTGCGCCGACCCCGCCCTTTATCCTGAAGTCCTGCTTTAGCGGCGCGCAGTTCCAGTATTCCTATGGCGTCTCGATCTACTTCCCCTGGGCGCGCGTCAGTTTCAACTATGGCAATCTGGATTTCGCCGATCAGACCGGCTGGAACAACTTCCTCCGCGAGTACGTCGAACTCACACGCCGGTGTCCGCGCAAAGATAGTGAAGTAGTGCGCGAATCGCCGACTAAGAGCAAGGGGCCGGACGATGATAAACAAGGCAGCACGAAGAACCCGCCCACGCGTTGGTTTATCAACGACTGTCTTCACAAGCTGATCGGTGGCGATTTCGATCAGGCTCAAGCCCTGTTGAGCCGCGTGCAACCAAACGACGATGCGCCGACCGACCGTCCGATGACTGACCACGAAGCGGATAGCCCGGCGCGGCATCGTTAAGCTGAACTAGCGCGCGGATGCACCCCATGCGTGGGGCGTTTAGGGTACGGGCCTGCGACCCTTGCACCCCACGCGATTTTTTGGGCGCGCGCTAGTCGCAGCGATTCCTATTGTGTTTACCTGTCACGCATGTTAAAAAGCGCGCATGCGCCGCCACCTAAACAGTCCAAGCCCAAGTCCGGCGGAACAGTCCATGCAACTGTGCGCTTAAGGCCTGAGCGTTCGCCCGTCTCAACCAGCTACCTCGGCATCAAGCATGTAGGAACTGCGCGTCGTGCTAAGATCAACAGGACATGATTTCGGCGGCCTGCGTGCGCCGACCATCAGCCTCGCGCTCCTCTGTCTGACGATGCTGCTCCGGCCCGGTCTGACTGCGGCCGGTGGCGAACAACTGCTGCGTGGTCAGCGCAACGCGCGCGAAATCACGCGCGGGACGGCTGTGCAGTATGACATCGATCTCGGCGCGAGCCAGTACCTGCGCGTGCTCGTCGAAGCGCATGGAGTTGA
This sequence comes from Pyrinomonadaceae bacterium, assembly GCA_036389375.1. GTDB lineage: Bacteria > Acidobacteriota > Blastocatellia > Pyrinomonadales > Pyrinomonadaceae > QHXQ01. The sequence continues at coordinate 30,522 of DASVQA010000128.1, forward strand.
ACTGGCCGCCACACTCTATAACCCCATCGGCGAGCGACTGCTGACGCGCAACTGCGCGGCCGATGAGACGACCGCGCTCTCACTCATAGCCGACAGGGCGGGCGTATACCGTCTGCAAGTGCAGCCGGCTGAGCGCGAGCGCGCAAGCGGGCGCTACGAAGTGCAACTCGTCGAAGTGCGCCGCGCCGTTAAGGCTGATGGACAGCGGCTCGCCGCCGAGCAGGCTTACGCAGCGGCGCAGGCGCACGAGGCTGTCTGGAGTGCGACCGAGCGCCGGCAGGCAATCGAGCAGTATGAAGCAGCAGGTGCGTTGTGGCTGCGCGCCGACGAGCCGCGCGAGGCCGCGCGGGCGTTGACGCGGGCGGGTCGCCTCTATTTCTTCATGGGCACGCCGCAGACGGCGCTGGCGCGCTTTGCGGCGGCCCTTAAGCTCAGTCAAAGGGCCGGCGATCCGGCGGGCACTGTACGGACGCTCAACGAACTGGCGCTGGCACATCTGTCGCTCGGTCAGCCACAGCAGGCCGCGCAGGCCGGCGCACGTGCGCGCGCGCTCAGCCGGAGCAGCGCTGATCGCGCGGGCGAGGCCGGCGCGCTCAATGCGCTCGGCGAAGTCAGCTATTTCGCGGGCGACCTGCAAACAACTATCGCCCGCGACGAGCAGGCGTTAACCATCTGGCGCGCGCTCGGTGATCGGCGCGGGCAGGCGCAAACACTGCTCTATCTGGGCTATAGCTACGTAGACCTGAGCCAGTTGCCGCGCGCGCTCGATATGTACCAGCAGGCGCTCGCGCTCTGGCAGGCGAGCAACGATCAACGCGGACAGGCGCTGACGCTCACCGCCATCGGCCATTTGCAGTCCGCGCAGGGCGAGAAGCAACAGGCGCTCGACTACTACCAGCAAGCCCTCCGCCTCTTTCCGCCGCAATGCGATCAGATAGAACATGCGCGCCTGCTGAACGGGCTTGGCTTCGTCTATGACGAACTGGGCGAGCCGCAACGCGCACTTGATTACTATCAAGAGGCGCTCGCCCTGTTCAAGTCCGCCAGCCACAGGCGCGGCGTAGCGACGGGTCTGCTGAACGTCGGCGAGATACAGTTCGCCCTCGGCGCTTACACGAGTGCGCTGGACTATTGCCGCCGGGCACTCACCATGTTCCATGCGCTCGCCGACCGGCGCACAGAGGCGTTCGCGCTAAAAGATATTGGTTCGATCTCGGCCGCGCTCGGCGCACACGCGGAGGCGCTCGTTTACTTCCGCCGGGCGTTGGCCCTGAACCGGCGCGGCGGCGACCCGCGCGAAGAGGCGTCCACGCTCAGCCGCATCGGCGATACGCTCTTTGCGCTCGGCCGCGCAAGCGAGGCGCGCGCGCACTATGAACGTGCGCTGACGCTCAGTCGCGGCGTGCGGGATCGGTTCGGCGAAACTGCCACGCTCTTTAGTCTCGCACAGGTCGAGCGCGCACGCGGCGATCTCTTGGCCGCGCGGACGCACGCCGAGGCTGCGCTCAAACTGAGCGACGACCTGCGCGCCAACGTCGCCAGTCAGGAACTGCGGACAACCTATTTCGCCTCGGCCCATCGCCAATACGAGTTGTACGTGGACGTGCTGATGCAGCTTAGCCGGCAACAACCGGCCGCGGATTTGGCGGCGCTGGCCTTGCAGGCGAGCGAGCGCGGGCGCGCGCGTTCGTTGCTTGAGTCGCTCGGCGAAGCGAGCGCAGACATACGCGCGGGCGCGGATGCGGCGCTGGCCGAACGTGAACGTGCGCTGCGGCAGGCGCTCAACGAGCGGGCCGAAAAGCAGATGCAACTGCTCAGCGCGGCGCACACGGAACAAGCGGCGCGCACGCTGGCGCACGAGATCGAGCAACTCACGTCCGACTACGAGGACGTCCGCGCGCAGATCAGGGTCGCCAGTCCGCGCTACGCTGCGCTGATGCAGCCTCGGCCGCTGACCGTACCGGAAATGCAGCAGCACGTTCTGGATGATGAAACCATCATGCTCGAATACGCGCTCGGCACGCAACGCAGCTATCTCTGGGCGCTCACGCGCGCCGGTTTGACGAGCTACGAGCTACCGGGCCGGGCCGAGATCGAGTCTGCCGCGCTCCGTTTTTACGAGACGCTGACGGCGCAGCAACCGCTCGCAGGCGAGAGCGCAGAGGCGCACCACGCACGCACAAACGCGGCCGCCGCGCAGTTGGCGGATGAATCAGCCGCCCTCGGCCGGATGTTGCTTGGGCCGGTCGCCGGTCAACTCGGCTCAAGCCGGCTCCTCATCGTCCCCGATGGTGCGCTGCAATATGTTCCGTTCGCTGCGCTCACAGAGCCGGTTGTCAATCGCGCGCTCATCATCGGCCATGAAGTTGTCAGTCAGCCGTCGGCCTCGGCGCTCGCCTTGCTCCGGCAGGAGTTCACGACGCGCTCGCCTGCGCCACGCCCCATCGCCGTCTTGGCCGATCCGGTTTACGAAGCCGACGATCCGCGTATCGCCGGCCGGGCGGAGCAAACCGTCACGCCGGAATTGAGCGAGACGCACAGGGCGTTCGACGACGCGGGGCCGGCGCATGCGGGCGAGCACATTCCGCGCCTGCTGGCTTCAAGGGCAGAGGCCGACGCGATCATGGCCGTCGCACCGCGCGGCGGGCTGAAGGCGCTCGGCTTCGAGGCCACGCGTGCGGCCGCGCTGGGGCCTGAGTTGAGCCGCTATCGGATCGTCCATTTCGCCACGCACGGTCTGCTCAACCGGCAACACCCGACCCTCTCCGGCGTCGTGCTCTCGCTCGTCAACGAGCAGGGGCGGCGGCAGGATGGTTTCCTGCGGCTGCACGACATCTACAACATGCATCTGGCGGCCGATCTGGTCGTCCTGAGCGCGTGCAACACAGGGCTGGGCAAAGATGTGCGCGGCGAGGGGCTGATCGGTCTCACGCGCGGCTTCATGTACGCGGGCGCAGCCGGTGTGCTGACGAGTCTGTGGAAGGTTGATGACGAAGCGACGGCCGAGTTAATGAAGCAGTTCTACCTTGAGTTGTTTGAGCGCGGGCAAAGACCGGCAGCGGCGCTGCGCCGTGCGCAACTCGCCGTCGGCGCGCAGACCCGCTGGCGCGCACCTTACTACTGGGCCGGGTTCGTGCTGCAAGGTGAATACCGGGGCCGGGCTGCGCCTGCGGGCTGGTTGAGCGCGCACCAGTGGCGCACTACTTACGTGGGCGGCGCGCTCGGTTTCGTATCTCTGGCGGCCGGCATCTTTGTCGTCGCGCGGCGAAGGCGGCGTGCGCGGCGCGGCATGTTGCCGCAACGTCTGTGCTACGATGCAACACCGACCACCATTGCGGCTGCGCCGCGCCGGGCCACAAGCTTAGATGAACAAGGAACATGACATTACGCCCGAAGATTTCGACGCCCTGCTGCGCTGGCTCAACCCGGATCGCGCGGGCGCGGGCGAAAAGTACGAGGAGATACGCGGCGCGCTTATTAAACTCTTTACCTGTCGCGGCTGCCGGGAAGCTGACCGGCTGGCCGATGAAACGATCAACCGTGTGACGGGCAAGGTACGCACCATCGCGGACACTTACGTGGGTAATCCGGCGCTCTACTTCTACGGCGTCGCCTACAAAGTGCTCTTAGAGTACCAGCGCAAGCTGACACCGCCCGCACCTTTGCCTGTCCACGTGCCCGCCCCTGCACCGGCGGCGGAGGAAGTGGAATATGAGTGCCTTGATCAATGCATGCAGCAACTCGCGCCCGCAGAGAGCGCCTTGATCATGGAATACTATGCGCCGGGCGACGACTCGGCCGCCGCGCGCCGCAAACAACTGGCCGAGCAACTCGGTCTGCCCCTGAACGCGCTACGCATTCGGGCCTTCAGAATCCGGGCCGCCTTGCAAGAGTGCGTCTTTCGGTGCGTCGCGGGGCAGACCGGCGTTTGAAATGAAGTGGGCGATTTTGCAATAGGTTGTTGAGGCCCGCGCGCGCGTGTGTGGGGCGGCAACCTGCGAATGAACGAATGAGTCAGGCACAAGAGGGCCGGCGCGAAACTAAGCAATACCTGCTCGGCGGGTTGCCGCCGGATGCCCTGCGGGCGCTTGAGGAACGCCTGATGACCGACCCGGCTTACCTCGAAGAGTTGTCGGTGTGTGAAGACGAGTTGATTGACGACTATTTGCGCGACGCGCTCGCGCCGGGCGAACGAGAGCAGTTCGAACGCCACTTCATGGCGACGCCCGCCCGGCAGCAGAAGTTGCGTTTTGCGCGCACGTTCCGGCGCTATGTCGCAGCCCATGCGCCTGCGCCGTTGGGAAAAAAAACAGAGCACCCAAACTCGGCCCGGCTTAACTTTCGCGCCGCGCTGATGGGCCTAAACCCGCGCGTGGGGCTGGCGCTGGCGGCCGGCCTGTTGCTCTGCGTGCTTGGCGGCTCATGGCTGCTGTTTAGACAAGGGCCAAACACAGATGATATACCCCGGGCCGGCGCGCGCATTGTGGCTGTCGAACTGTCGCCCGGGCTGACGCGCGCCGACGGCGAGTTAACGCGCGCCTCTGTGCCCGCCGGCACAGATTACGTGCAACTCAGGCTCGCGCTGCCCGTGAACGAGTATCAAAGCTATCGCGGTGAAATAATCGCCGCCGACGGGCGCGTGCTGCTGACGCGCGACGACCTCAAAGCTGAACAGTCCACGCACGGCCCCGTAGTCGTCCTCAACCGGCGCGCCGGGCTATTGCCGCCCGGCGATTACCGCGTGCGCCTGAGCGGCTTGCGCCCGCCCGCGCCTCCTGAGAGTCTGGCCACCTACGCCTTACGCCTGCTGCCTTAGTCAACCCCGCCACACGCTCTTGTGCCCTGCGCCCCGGTTGCTTGTTCGAGCAAGCGGGCGCTGGGGTTTTGCGCGCCAACTTGCCTGTTAAGCACCGCGCGCAAAATTCTCTTACGCCGCCTGAAATCTTTTTGCCGACGCAGACATAGATGAATAAGTGCGGGCCACTTCGCCTAACAGCGAGCGCCTTACGGCCGAGCCGGCGCGCCGCTGCTGCCTAGCGCCGACAGCGCACTTATCCGTCCAACTCTGAGGAGGAATATATGAAGCTGACCGTGAGATTCTTACTGTGTGCTTTGCTCCTGCTGCACGGCGTCGCGTTGCCGGCCCCGGCACAGTCCGCGCCTGAGTTCTTCGACCTGCCGGCCGGGCAGGCGGCCCAACCCTATCGCGTCAGCATCGAGCAGGTACTGCGCGAAAACTACAATTTGAAGTTGGACACGACCCGGCGCACCTCCGTCTTCCGCTGGGGCTTTGCCGACGGCGACCTGCCCGCAGGCTTATGGGTGCGCCCCAACGGCACGATCAGCGGCATCCCGAAGACGGCGCGCGCAGAATCCTATCGTTTCCGCGTTAAGGTCTTGGACATTAGCCAAGCCGGTACGGGCGCACTCTTACTGACGCTCAGCCTCAAAGTTGAAGCCGCACAGATACGTCTGTCTCGCATCAACACGCCGCAACTCGTGCCGACGGGCGCGCCCACGTCCGGCGTCGATGTGAGCGCAACGGCCGCCGAGATGCAGCACGGCCGGATGTCATTACAACTCACCCCGGCCCTCTTCCAACCGCGCCCCCCGGCGGACACGTCCCAGCCTACGAGCAACGTCGGCACCGATGTCGCCGGCTTCTATCGTGGCGGCGCAGCCGACGCGGCGTCAGCGCTCAGCGCCGACGCAGGCATGAGCGCAAGCGCGCCGCCCCCCGCCCCTGCTCCGCGCGATTGCACGACACACTGTAGCCCCACGCCACCGCCCGACCCGACGAAGGACTACATCGTTGACGCAATATCCGGCGCGACTCAGGGGCCGACGCGCTTCAACAAACGCGACCGCGTCCGCATCATTATCAAAAACAAGAACCCCTTCCTCTACGACTATCGGGTCACCATCGAGGATCAGCCCGTGGCCGAGCCAGCGCTCGCTGCTTTCCTCGAACTGCTGCCCATCGGTAACGGCAACTTCCCGGCGGCCAAACCCACGCCCGATCCCAATGCCGTCAAGGCGCAGGGCGCAGGCGCGTGCCCGGCCTTCATCACGGGCATGGAGGCTGACCTGTCGGCGCAGGAAGTCGTGTTGCGGAATGCCCTGAAGGTGCTCACCCAGAATTTCAACAGCACCAAGACCGAGTACGACCGCGTCAAGGACATCTTGAACAATCCCGGCAGCCAGTGTCCGCAGTTATGCACCGAAGCCGACAGCTTGCAGACGACGCTGAGCGGCTATCTCAACACCAGCAAGTCGGACTTCGAGGCGTTCGAGCAGGCTGTGCCGGCCTTTGAGGCGTTAGCCAACGCACTCAAAGCTGCGGCTGGCAGGAACGCGCAGAGTTGCGACTTAGAGAATAAGCTGGCGGATCACTACATCAAGGTGGCGGGCGAGTTGCAGGGCAAGCTGAAGGACTTGCGCGACGGGCGCAAGACGTTCAGCGATATGGTCAAGTCCATCGGCGTCGTGTTCGCCACGGCGAACGCCTTCTACGAAGTCTATGAGCGCAGCGGCTTCGACGGCCCGAAAGACGTGCATATCAAGATCGAGCGCAAGGCTAAGACGGCCGCCGAGGCCGATTTTGCCAAGCTGGTTGACACCAAGCTCAACTTTGGCGGCGGCCCACGCTTCGCGCTCGCGGGCGGGTTCGTCTTCTCAACGCTCGAGAAGCCGGAATACAAACGCGTGCCCGCCGTCGTCAACGGCCAGACAGGCAATATCGTCGGGCTTAAGGAGAACTCCAACAGCCGGATTCTACCCATGCTGATGCTGCACGCGCGCCTGTTCAGCAAGCCGGGGTGGAACTACCTGAGCGGCATACACCTGTCTCTGGGCTTGACCGCCAAGCCCGACAATTCGGGCACGGATGCAGAGTTCCTCGTCGGCCCCTCGCTCAGCTTTATCGAAGAACGCCTGTTCCTGACCTTCGGCGGCTACGCCGGCCGCAAACAGGAGTTGGAAGGAAACTTCGTCGTCGGTCAACTGATTCCCAAGGAGTTCGGGGAAGAGCTACCGGTCAGTAAACACTACGTCTGGAAGCCCGGCTTTGCCCTGACCTACAAGATCAAGTAAGACCGCCGCCCCGCTCAGGCTCGCGTGCGCAAGCGCCACCTTCAACCGGCGCTTGCGCACGCGGGCGGGCGAAGTCCAAAGCAATAGGCGCTTGACATGCGCGCGCTTAATCAACCAACCGCACCCACACAGGAAATGACGTTATGAGAAAAGCGACTGCATTATTAGTCCTGCTGCTCAGCCTGCTGGCCCTCGCCGCGCCGCATTGGGGCCGCGCGCAGCAGCAGCGCGCGAGTCGAACCAGTGGCAGTACACGCCGCGCCGGGCGCGCCGCCACCTTCGAGACAATGCAACCTGAACCTCTGCCCCGACCACGACCCGGCCGCGGCCCGGCCCATACGACGCTGATTGAGGCGGCCGGCGCGACAGTCGGCGTGGCTTCGGGGGCGGCGCGCGCGCAGTCGGATCAACCTCAGTACGTGCCTAATCAGGTCTTGATCAAGCTGTCGGAC
>DASVQA010000129.1:0-5121 GCA_036389375.1 Pyrinomonadaceae bacterium
CGTTCAACGAGATCATCTCTTACTTCATCTTCGTGGTCGTGCTCTTTATCGCGCTTACGGTCGCCGCCGTCTTCGTGCTGCGCCGCAAAGACATGAGCGCGCCGCCCGACTATCGCACGCCCGGTTATCCCTTCACGCCGGGCGTCTTCTTAATTTTGATCGCCGTGCTGCTCGTGCTGCTCGGCGGCAATAATCCGAGACAGGCACTCTTGGGCGTCGCGGTGGTGGCGGCGGGGCTGCCGGTCTATTATTTTATCTTCCGACGCAACTCCGCGCCGGACAGCAACGAGAGAGGCTCAAGCTGATGACGTGGATCAAGACCATCCCTCTGGCAGAAGCAGACGAGGAGTTGCGCCGCGCGATGGAGGCGCAGCGCGAACTCTACCCGCTCGAATACGCGACGCCGGTACACCCGACGCCTGACGGCGAAACGTCAGGCATCGTCGCCTCGCACAGTCTCATCCCAGCGGCGCTTTATCATGCGTTCGCTACCTTCGGCGCGCTCATGTCGCCGGACTTGCCGCTCACGCGCGCGCAGCACGAGATGATCACAACGGTCGTGTCGGTCACGAACCGTTGCCATTATTGAATCGAGTCGCACGCAGAGTTTCTGCGTCGAGTCACGCTGGATGAAGCGTTGGTCGCGGCCTTACAGGCGGACTACCGGACTGCGCCCATCTCGGCCACAGACAAGGTGATGCTCGATTACGTCGCGCAACTGACGCGCGACGCCACGCGCATCTCGCCGCAGGATCACGAGCGCCTGCGCGCCGCCGGCTTCGATGATCGCGGCATCCTACAGATCACCCTGATCGCCTCTTGGTTCAACTACATCAACCGCGTCGCGGACGCGCTGGGCGTCGGTCGAGATTGAGCGGCGGCGCTAATTGATCGCCGGGCCGCGCTGCCGGGCACGGGTTTTGCAGCCTTGTACGTGAATAATCTTTTCGTGTGGAAAGGGTAAACAAATGGTACGTTCCATCTTGAGTAAACGCATAGCTGTCGTACTCTTGAGCCTCGCATTAGTGCTCAGCGCATTTGCCAGCACGGGCTTCGGCGTGCAGCGGCGACATAAAAGAGTCCATCATAGCCGGACGAAGGGGGCGATTGTCGGCGGCGTCGCGGGCGGCGTCGGCGGCGCATTGCTCGGCGGCAAAAAAGGAGCCGTCATCGGCGCTGGCGCTGGCGCTGGCACGGGCTACCTGATCCAACGGCACAGAAATAAAAGGCATCGCCGTCGTCACTAACTACAATCAAAGCACCGATGGTTACACAGACCGGCGGCGGCATGCGCCGACACGAAGCAAGGTTGGCGACCAGCGCCGGTAGCTGCGATCCAAATTACTGTAACCGTTCACGCTGACCCGGCGTCTTAATTATTAGGTCGCGCTCTCCCACTGGGCATGATGAATGCGCAGCAGGTGTGCGCGACCTAATTTATTCAGGCAAGGGGAAAAGTGATGAAGAAACTGTTAGCTCTTACGTTGTCATTAGTCGCGGTTGGTTTCAGCGCCTCGACGGGGGCGGCGAAACCGGCTGCTGAAGTAGCATCTCCGGCAACAACGGTTGCGACCGGCGCGGCGCAGCAGTGGCGTGACCGGCGCGGGCGCGGCCGAATTTATAACCGTCGTATTGTCCGCACCGTCACGCAGACGCGGCTCGTGCGCAGCGGCCGGCGACTCTTCCGTGAGACTTATCAAGTAACGTACTTGCCGAACGGCAGGACGCAGACGCGCCTCGTCAGTCGCGTCCGGGTACGTTAGTAGTGTGCTTAAACCGCCGGCCGCAAGCAGGCCGGCAAGAAGGGTAACAAAATGACGAACAGCAGGAGACGAGGAATCCTAGCGCGTGTGTTCATGCTCACGCTGATGGCTTTCATGGCGCTGCCGATGGCGACTTCCGCCCAGTGGGGCAATCAACGGCGTGACCGGCGCGACGACCGGCGCGAGCGGCGCGAAGATCGGCGTGATGAACGGCAGGAGCGGCGCGAGGAGCGGCGGGCGGCACGACGCGGCAACAGCGCGGACGGCTATCCCGACTGGGGCGGCTCGTTCCAGTTGCGCCAGACGGCCCTTAACGCAGGCTATAACGAAGGCATCAAGGAAGGGCGCAAGGATCGCCAGCACGGTGATCGCTTCGACTTTCGTGATGAGGGCACTTACCAGAAGGGCACGAAAGACTATAGCTCCAAACTCGGCAGCCGCGAGTTATATCAACGCTACCTGCGGCTCGCGTTCGAGAACGGCTACAACGACGGCTACAACGGCTACTAAGCCGGCCGCCGGTTATAAAGAGAACAACAGGCGCGGGCGGCATGAATCATTGCCCCCGCGCCTGTTGCTTTTCTTAAGCGCAAAAACTCAAGCGCCGGTTGATGCTTTAGCCACGTACAGACGGCCGACGCGGCATGCGCTCCTCATCCAGCACGCCTAAGGATTCGCTGACGCGCGTGTAGATGCCGTCGGCGTCGAGGCCGAACTTAGCGAGCAGCAGTTTCTGATCGCCGTGCGTCACGAGCCGGTCGGGCACGCCCATCCGCACGACGCGTACCTGATCCAGCAGCCCGTTCTCTTCCAGCAACTCCATCACGGCCGCGCCGAACCCGCCGGCCAGATAAGCCTCTTCAATCGTCACCAGCAGCCGCTTCGTGCGCGCCAGTGCCAGAAGCAGACTCGCGTCGAGCGGTTTGACGAAGCGCGCGTTGACGACCGTCGCTTCGATGCCGTCTTTCGCCAGTCGCTCCGCCGCTTGCAGCGCCGGATGCACCATCGAGCCGTAGGCGATGAGCGCAAGCTCGCCCGCGTCGCGGAGAATTTCCGCCTTGCCGATCTCCAAAAGTTCGGGCGGGCGCGTCGTGTCTGCGCCGACGCCATTGCCGCGCGGGTAGCGCATCGCGGCGGGGCCCGTATGCTCAAGCATCGTGTAGAGCATGTCGCGCAGTTCGCCCTCGTCCTTCGGAGCCATGGCGACGAGGTTGGGCACGCCGCGCAGGTAGGCGATGTCCAGAAGCCCGTGATGCGTCGGGCCGTCGCCGCCCGCGATCCCGGCGCGGTCGAGACAGAACTTCACGTTCAGGTCTTGGATGCACACGTCGTGGACGATCTGATCGAAGGCGCGTTGCAGGAAGGTCGAGTAGATCGCGCAGACGGGTTTTAAGCCCTCGGTAGACATGCCGGCGGCGAAGGTGACGCAGTGCTGCTCGGCGATGCCTACGTCGAAGGCGCGTTCGGGGAACTTTTCGAGCGCCATGTCAATGCCCGTGCCGTCAGGCATGGCGGCCGTCAGCGCGACGATCTTTTCGTCCTCGGCCATCAACTCGCAGAGCGCGCGCCCGAAGACGGCCGTGTAAGAGGGCGCAGCCGCTTTCGCCTTGTGCTGTACGCCCGTCTTTGGATCGAAGGGGCCGGTGGCGTGCCAAGCGTAATAGTTTTTCTCGCGCGCCGGATAGCCTTTACCTTTGGTCGTGAGCGCGTGGACGATGACGGGGCCGTCCTTGATCTGTTGCGCTTCGCGCAGGGCGTTGACGAGCGCGCGCGTGTCGTGCCCGTCCACGTAGCCGATGTATTTGAAGCCGAGTTCGTTGACGAGCGCGCCGGGCAGCACGGCCGCCGCAATCGCGTCCTTCACTGTCTTCGCCGCCTGATGCAGCCGCTCACCGACGCTGGGGATCGAGCGCAGCGCCTCGCCCATCTCGTCCTTGAAGCGGTGATAGCCTTGCGCCTCGCGCAAGCGGTTGAGATACCCTGTGAGCGCGCCGACCGCCGGGGCAATCGACATCTCGTTATCGTTCAAGAGCACGATGAGGCGCGTCTTCAAGTGGCCGGCTTGATTGATCGCTTCCATCGCCATGCCGCCCGCCAAGCTTGCGTCGCCGATGATGGCGCAGACGTGGTGTTGCGCGCCCTGCCGGTCGCGCGCAATGGCCATGCCGAGCGCGGCCGAGAGCGAAGTGGAAGCGTGGCCTGCGCCGAAGGTGTCGAACTCCGATTCGTCGCGGCGCAGGAAACCGGAGAGACCGTCGTACTGCTTCAAGGTCGGCAGCCGGTCGCGCCGGCCCGTGAGAATCTTGTGCGCGTAAGCCTGATGCCCCACGTCCCAGACGATGCGGTCGCGCGGCGTCTCGAAAGCGTAGTGGACGGCGACGGCCAGTTCGACCGCACCGAGCGATGCGCCCGTGTGCCCGCCGATCCGCGCGCAGGTCTCGATAATGTACTGCCTGATCTCGTCGGCGACCGTCGGTAACTGTTCGGGCGCGAGGCGGCGTAAATCGGCCGGCGCGTCAATCTGCTCGATGAATTTCATGGTGGCCGCATTGTAACAAAAACTGTTCGGCCGGGCAGCGTCGGCGCGCGTCTAAAGTTGCGTGGTGGAATGCAGGCGATTTGGTTCGGGCTTGATTGCCTGCCGGCGGGCTGCGAAACGTGTGGTCAGCTTCGCGGCCCGTCCTCCCCAGTAATCTTTTGACCGCGAGACATCTGAGGAGTAAAAAAAACTGATGAAGAGCACTTTTATTAAGTCGGGCCTTGCGCTTGCGCTCGCAGGCGCGTTCGGGCTTGTGACGTTCGCGCAGACGCCCGCGCCGCAGACGGGCAATGAGGGCGCGCCGATGGGTCGCCACGAAGGGCACGGCGGGCACAAAGGACATATGGGCGGCGGCGATGGATTCGGGCGCGGGTTCAAGCAGTTGAACTTAAGCGACGCGCAGCGCCAGCAGTTGCGCGCCATCCGCGAACGCTACCAGCAGACCTTCGCGCCGCAACGGCAGGAATTGCGCCAACTCGCCGAGACGCGCCGCAACGGCGGCACTTTGACGCCGGAGCAGCAAGCCCGCGCGCAGGAACTGCACGCGCAGCTACGCGCCAATGGCGAGAAGCTACGCGCAGAGATGCTGAGTGTGTTGACGCCGGAGCAGCAGGCCCAACTCAAACAGCAGCGCGAGCAGTTCAAAGAGCGCCGCGAGGAGTTCAAACAGCAACGGCAAGAGCGCCGTGCGCGGCGCGGCAACGCGCCCGCGACGACGCCTCCGCCAATCAATAACTAACCGGGCCAGTAGAGCCACAACAAAGCGGCGGGCGTTTGATCGATCAAACGCCCGCCGCTTTGTTGTGGCTCTACTGGCCC